>DFBF01000071.1:0-13721 GCA_002367285.1 Rhodobacteraceae bacterium UBA3087
CCTGACCAACTGACAAACACACACACTGAGCTACGCGCTCAACAGGAGATAAAACTATGAAACTGTTCAACAAATTCTTCAACGACGAATCCGGTGCCGTAACTGTCGACTGGGTTGTTCTGACCGCAGCCATCGTTGGCCTGGGCATCGCCGTTTTGACATCGGTTTCGACCGGCACCACCTCGCTGGCCGACACGATTTCGGGCGAGCTGGATGGCATGACCATCATGGATCACTCGGCTGGTGGCGGCGTTTAAGCCTGATCCTTTGATCTAAGAGGGGCCGCGCCTGATCAGGTGCGGCCCTTTTTCCCGTTGAAAAGACGGGGACAGTCATGCGCCCCCTGCCCGCGGGCATTGCGGAGAAGAGCAACTCGCGATAGGCGTTGTTTCCAGATTGTCAAAAATCCTTGCAGTCTTCATTCTTTGTCCAAGTTTTTGCCACAATTGGTCGTCAGTTTGGTATGGAAGCCCAAGGTGTAAAGGCCGACATTGTTCGGCCATGTGATTGAAAGGACAGGACATGCGATTGGTATTCGGATTGGTGCTGGTGCTGGGCGTGGCCCTTGCAGGCGGCGCGGTCTACCTCGCAAAAGATCAGTTCGGAGCGTACCAGGCCCGCCTGGCGGCTTCGGAACGGGCGCGTGCCCAGATGGTGCCGACGGTCGAGGTTCTGGTCCTGACAAGCCCCCTGCGCTATGGCGAGAAACTGAGCGCCGAGGAAGTGCGTGTGGTCAAATGGCCCGAAGACGCCATCCCCGAAGGCGCGTTTCAGTCGCTTGAGACCCTGTTCCCCGTCGGGCAGGATCAATATCGCACCGTTCTGCGCACCATGGAAAAAGACGAAGCCATCCTGGCCGTGAAAGTCACCGCTCCCGGCGCCGATGCGGGCGTCAGCTCGCGCCTGGCGGCCGGCATGCGGGCCTTTGCGATCAAGGTCGACGTGGCCTCGGGCGTGTCAGGGTTCCTGCGGCCCGGTGACCGGGTCGACGTGTATTGGACCGGCCGTGTAGGCGGCGAAAGCCGTCAGGAGGTCACCAAGCTGATCGAGGCCAGCCTGGGTCTGATCGCAATCGACCAGACGGCGGACGAAGACCGCTCCTCGCCCACCATCGCGCGTACGGTGACAGTCGAGGCGACACCGCAACAGGTGGCCGCCCTGGCCCAGGCCCAGACGACCGGCAAACTGTCGCTGTCGCTGGTCGGCGCCGAAGACGACACCGTGTCGGGTGCGGTCCAGATCGACCAGAACACCCTGTTGGGCATTCAGGAACAGGTGATCGAAGAACAGGAAGCCGCGCGCGTCTGCACGATCAAGACCCGTAGAGGTGCTGAAATCATCGAAGTGCCGGTCGACTGTCCTGATTGATGCGACCCCGCATCAGATCTGAAAGCATACCCAGCCACCCGACGCGAACTCGGGTGGCTTTTTTTACACCCATACGGTGGAGTGTTGCGACTTATCCACATGAAACGCCCTCTCCAAGGCATTGATTCTTGCAATAAAATGAAAACTAACGCAGTCTAGCCACCAATATGGGCAAGAAGACCCAACCTGAGGCGTGATCGGAGAGGCAGGATCACTATGAAAATTGATAGATTTCTAAAGGCAGCCCTGCTGGGGCTGACACTTGGTATCTCGGCCGCCCCGATGGGGGCACAGGCCGAGACATTGCGCGTAATGCATGGGGCGGCGTCTTCGGCGTTGCAGGTTCCGATGAACCGGGCGGTTGTCGTTGAAAGCGACGTTCCCTTTGCAGAGCTCTCGATTGCCAATCCCGGCATCGCGGACATCTCGACCTTGTCGGATCGCACGATCTATGTGCTGGGCAAGGCACCGGGGCGCACGACGCTGACCCTTTTGGGCGCTGATGGGCGCCTGATTACAAACGTCGAGGTGCAAGTCGCCCCCGACATCGCAGAGTTCAAAGAACGCCTGCGCCAGATCCTTCCCGGCGAGCCGATCGAAGTTCGCACCGCAAACGACGGCATCGTGCTGTCGGGCGTGGTCAGTTCGATCTCGAAACTGGACCGGGCGCTGGATCTTGCGGAACGCTATGCCCCTGAACGGGTGTCCAACCTGATGAGCGTCGGCGGCACCCAGCAGGTAATGCTGAAGGTGCGCTTTGCCGAAATGAGCCGGTCGGTGCGCAAAGCGCTAAACGGGTCGGTCGACATTCAGGGCGGCAACAGCGTTGGTATTATCGGGGAAAGCGGCACCTGGCTGGATGGCGCAAACGGTATCGGCAACCCTGTCGAAGTCACCCAGGGCATGGAAGGCGGGCTGGCCATTGGCTTTAACGCCGGTGCCTTTGAAGTGGCCGTCTTGCTGGAAGCGCTTGAAAGCAAAGGTGTTGTTCGCACCTTGGCCGAACCGAACCTGACCGCTCTGTCGGGACAAGAGGCAACGTTCCTGGCCGGTGGCGAATATCCGATCCCGGTGGTCGGCAGCGAAGGCGACGTGACCATTGAATACAAGCCCTTCGGGATTGAACTGACCTTTACCCCGCGCGTGGTGGATGAAGACATCATCAACCTGCGCCTGGATGCGTCGGTGTCGGGTGTGGATGCAACCAACTCGTTCGCCAACAACGGCATTTCGGTTGCGGCCTTCCGCACACGGCGCGCCTCGACCACGGTTGAAATGCGCGACGGGGAAAGCTTTGCCATCGCGGGTCTATTGCAGGACGACTTCCAGGATCTGAATGGTCAGGTGCCTTGGCTGGGTGATATCCCGGTGCTGGGCGCGCTGTTCCGGTCCGCCGAATACACCCGCGAACAAAGCGAGCTGGTGATCATCATCACGCCGCACCTTGTCACCCCCACCCGGGGCGAAGCACTGGTGCTGCCGACCGATCGCATCCGCCCGCCGACCGAAAGTCAGCTGTTCCTGTTTGGCCAGACCGCCGCCCCCAACCGCCCCACATCGGGCGCTGCGGGTGAGGTCGCGCAACAGGACTTCTCAGGCTCCTATGGCTATGTGATGGAGGATTGATTGATGAAAACGCAACACATCAAAACCCTCCTGGCGGCAACCTCGATCCTGGCCATCCTGGCCGGGTGCGGCGATGCCCGCCTGGGCCAGGTTTGGACCAGCGAGGCCGGATCTTTCCTGGATGAAGGCCAGTTCGGCAACCCGACCATGAACAACACCGAGCTGCATTCCGGCGAGCGTACGTTCCTGGCCGCAATGGAGAACCGGTTCGCCAACGAGGTGACCGACACGGTGAACTTTGCCTTTAACACCGCCATTCTGGACGCGACGGCCCAGGCCACCTTGCGCGTGCAGGCAAACTGGATCCGCCAGTTCCCCGAAGTCCGCTTCCGGGTCTATGGTCACACCGATCTGGTCGGCTCGAACGCCTATAACAAACGTCTGGGCATGCGGCGCGCGCGCGCCGTGGTGAATTACCTGGTCAGCCATGGTGTTGATCGCGCCCGTCTGGAAGCCGTGGTCAGCGAAGGTGAAACCCAACCGCTGATCGTCACCGAAGGCCGCGAGCGCGCCAACCGGCGCACGGTCACCGAGGTGTTCGGCCTGGTGGCAGACCATCCGATGGTCATGAACGGCAAATACGCTCAGGCAGTGTATCGCGAATATGTGGAAAGCGCGACCGAACGTGCCACAGTATCGGTACGCGGCCCCGAGATCATCAACTCGAGCGAGACCTTCTGATCCCTTCCCCATTCGACTTTAAAAAGGCCGGCGCTTGCGTCGGCCTTTTTGTTTGCCCAATTCGGCCCGCCCCAATTCAGCCTGCACCCTGTCAAACCGCCCAAAATCGTTGTTTTTCGGAGGTTACAGACAGTTTTAAACGTTTTGAATGCGGAAACAGCCCGCCTTTCAGCCGCTCACCGTCTCAAAAGAACGCATAATTACGAAATTTTAGCCCCAATCCTGCCAAGATTGGCTGCGAAATCTTACGGGTAATGGGAGCAGTACGTGTGAATTCGAGTCGCACGAGGCACCGACGATGAGACCGGAAAAAATACCGGAACACCGTTAGCGCCTGTATTTGGAAGGAATGAGGCAATGAGTAGCAGTGTAGCACTGCAACCGGAACCCGCACCGATCGTCGCTTGCACGATCTCTCGGGACGTGCAGAATTTCGATCTGTTGATTGAGGACATGGAAACCGAACTGGGGGAAACCTGGGGCGACCTGTCGCTTGATGATGCGGGCGCCTTTTTTGGACAACCCGACGCCGAGGCGTTGGAATTTGTCGCCATTGCAATGGATGACGAAGACGAGGTCAACCTGGCCCAGGTTGTCGACGTGATCAAACGCGCGGTCGACAAGGGCATCAAGGTGATCGTCATTGCCGAAGAAGTCAGCCCCATCGCGCTGCACCAGCTGTTGAAAATGGGGGCCGAGGAATTCGTGCCCTACCCGCTTCCCGAAGGGGCTCTGCATGATGCGATCCAGCGTCTGCAAGCCCATGAGCCCGCCCCCGTTGCCGCCGTTCCCGAAGGCATGGAAACCAAGCTGAAGGCCACTGGCGACCGCGAAGGCGTGGTTTTGCCCGTGCATGGCATGGCGGGGGGCACCGGCGCCTCGACCCTGGCCGTGAACCTGGCCTGGGAACTGGCGACGCTTGAAAAGGACAACCCGCCGCGGGTCTGTCTGTTGGATTTCGATCTTCAATATGGCTCGATCTCAACCTACCTGGATCTGCCCCACCGCGAGGCGGTCTATGAAATGCTGTCGGACACGGAATCGATGGATCAGGAGAGCTTCATGCAGGCACTGTTGACCTTCAACGATCGTTTGCAGGTGCTGACAGCGCCCAGCGAGATGCTGCCGCTGGACCTGATTTCGTCTGAGGATATCCAGCGCGTTCTGGATATCGCGCGCACCAATTTCGACTATGTCGTGATCGACATGCCGTCGACCGTGGTGCAATGGACCGAAACCGTTTTGTCGGCAGCGCATATTTATTTCACGACGCTGGAACTGGACATGCGCTCGGCCCAGAACACGCTGCGGATGATCCGCGCGCTGAAGGCCGAAGAACTGCCAGTGAACAAGCTGCGGTATGTGTTGAACCGCGCGCCGAAATTCACCGATCTCAGCGGCAAGGCGCGGGTGAAACGTCTGGCCGAAAGCCTGGATATCACGATCGAATTGCAGATGCCCGATGGTGGAAAACCCATTGTGCAGGCCGGTGATCACGGCATTCCCTTGGCGGAAACAACGGCCAAGAACCCGTTGCGCAAGGAAATCCAGAAATTGGCCGCATCCGTGCATGAGGTCAACAAATCAGCCGCAATCGCGGCGCAGTAAGGAGGGCAGTCCATTGTTCTCACGTTATAAAAAGACTGGTGGCGGCACGTCCGCGCAAGGCGGAGCGCCCAAGTTGCAGGCCGTTGAAGGTGGCAAACCTGCGGCCCCTGCCCCGGCCCCCAAGACGGTCACCCGCAAGCCTGACCCCCACGCGACTGCGGCCCGCGTCGCGCCGGCGGACAAGGAACGTAAGCGCAAGGAACGCCTGGGCGAGATCAAGCTCGAGCTTCACAAAGAGCTGTTGGACAACCTGAACCTTGGCGCGCTGGAAACCGCGACGGAAAAGGACCTGCGCGCGGAAATCACCGCAATTGCCAGCGAAACGCTGGAACGCATGGGCGTTATTCTGAACCGTGAAGAACGCACGACCCTGAACCAGGAGCTGTTTGACGAAGTCACCGGCCTGGGCCCGCTTGAGCCGCTTTTGAAAGACGAAACCGTCAACGATATTCTGGTCAACGGACCGCAACAGATCTTTGTGGAACGCAATGGCAAGTTGCAGCTGACCGACATCACCTTCAAGGACGAACGTCACCTGCTGCGCATCATCGACAAGATCGTGTCCGCTGTTGGCCGCCGCGTCGACGAAAGCAACCCGCATGTGGATGCCCGCCTTGCGGACGGCTCGCGCTTTAACGCCATGGTGCCGCCGATTGCGGTTGACGGCAGCCTGGTGTCCATTCGTAAGTTCAAAAAAGACAAGCTGGGCATTGATGAGCTGGTCAATTTCGGCGCCTTTTCCGAAGAAATGGCCGCCTATCTGCAAGCCGCGGTCGCCTGTCGCCTGAACATCATCGTGTCGGGCGGGACCGGTTCTGGTAAAACCACCACGCTGAACGCCCTGTCGGGGTTCATTGATGATGACGAACGCATTCTGACAATCGAAGACACGGCCGAACTTCAGCTGCAACAGACCCACGTGGGCCGGATGGAAAGCCGCCCGGCAAACGTCGAAGGCAAGGGCGCAGTGTCACAACGTGACTGTTTGAAAAACGCCCTGCGGATGCGCCCTGACCGGATCATCGTTGGGGAAACGCGTGGCGAAGAAGTCATCGACATGTTGCAGGCCATGAACACCGGCCACGATGGCTCCATGACGACGATCCACGCCAACAGCGCGCGCGATGCTGTGTCGCGTCTGGAAAACATGGTCGCCATGGCCGGCATCGAAATGCCGCTGAAGGCTGTGCGCAATCAGATCGCTTCGGCTGTGAACCTTTTCGTGCAGGCCAGCCGCTTGCAAGATGGCTCGCGCCGCATGGTGTCGATCACCGAAATCACCGGCATGGAAGGCGAAGTCATTTCGATGCAGGAACTGTTCCGGTACGAACGCCTGGGCCTGCAACCAGATGGCAAAATCATCGGTCGCTTTACCGCGACTGGCGTACGGTCGCATTATTCCGATCGTTTCCGGCAGTGGGGTTACGACCTGCCGCAGTCCTTGTTTGAACCCGTGGCAGCGGAGTAAGCCTCATGGTCATTTCAGCAGAACCCATCATCTATGGCCTGATCTTCATCGCCGTCCTGGTGTTGGTCGAAGGCATCTATCTGACTGTCTTTGGCAAGTCGATCAGCCTGAACAACCGGGTCAATCGCCGTCTGGACATGATGGAAAAGGGCGCGGCCCGGGAAGAAGTGCTGGAACAGCTTCGCAAGGAGATGCACCAGCACCTGAATTCCAAGGGCATCCCGCTGTATTCCATCCTGGCCCTGAAGGCACAAAAGGCCAATATCGCCTTTTCGCCCAGCCAGCTGATCATGATCATGGTCGCGCTGATGGGGGTTGCCTATGTCGGCCTGACTGTCGGGACCGAGGCGGGATTGGCCGTGCGCATCCCCGTGTCGATCGCCATGGGCATCGGCGCCGTCTATGTCTGGATCAACAACAAGGCCAAGAAACGCTTGTCGATGATCGAAGAACAGCTGCCGGACGCAGTTGAGCTGATGGTGCGGTCCTTGCGCGTTGGCCACCCGTTCAATTCCGCGATCCAGATCGTGTCCAGAGAAGTCCCTGATCCCCTTGGGTCGGAAATGGGCGTGATTTCGGATGAAAGCGCCTATGGCCGCGACATCGGCGAGGCGCTGAAGGCCCTGGCCGAACGCATGGACATGCAGGATTTGCGCTTTCTTGCCGTGGCGGTGACGATCCAGCAGACCTCGGGTGGGAACTTGGCCGAGATCCTGGACGGTCTGGCCAAGGTGATCCGCGCCCGCTTCAAGCTGTTTCGCCGCGTCAAAGCCATCACCGCCGAGGCCAAGTGGTCCGGCACCTTCCTGTCGGGTTTCCCGCTGTTGGCCCTGGTGATGATCAACGTGATCCAACCGAATTATTATGACGACGTGAAGGAAACCGCAGTCTTCATCCCCGCCTGCCTTGTCGTGGCCGGGTTCCTGATTGCGAATGTTTTCGTCATGCGCGCCCTTGTGAACATCAAGGTCTGAGAGGAAAAGCCATGCTTGACCAGATCAACACCATGCTGACCGACACCATGGGGCCATTGGGCCCGATGCTGGCGCTGGGAATTGTCGGCCTGTTCCTTGTGCTGGGCACCCTGCCCGTGCTCATGAAAAAGAACGTCGACCCGCTTGATAAGCTGAAACGCGACAACATGCGGCCCGCAGTCGACCCGAAACAGGCGCTGCGCACGGCGCAAGGTAATGACAAGCTCGAAAAATTCTCGGCGTTCCTTGAGCCGCAGGACGAGGAAGAATATTCGGCCATGCGCCTGAAACTGCTTCAGGCGGGTTATCCCGGCAAGGACGCGGTGCGCACTTTCCACTTTGCCCAGATGGCATTGGGCATTTTGTTCCTGATCCTGGGCCTGGGCTATGTGTTCATGCAAAAGAACACGGGCGCCGATGTCAGCACACAAAAGCTGATCCTGTCGATCCTGGTTCCCGGTGGTGCGGGCTATTACCTGCCCAAATACTGGGTGACGCGCCGGGTCGAGGCCCGCAAGGAAGAGATCACCAACGGCTTCCCCGATGCGCTGGACATGATGCTGGTCTGCGTCGAAGCGGGTCAATCGCTGGATCAATCGATCATCCGTGTTGCCACGGAAATCCGCGCCGGCTTCCCGGCTCTGGCAGATGAATTCCAGATCGTGGCGCATGAAATGAAGGCTGGTAAAGACCGCATCCAGGTCCTGCGTGACATGTCCGAACGCGCCGGTGTGCCCGATGTGGCCAGTTTCGTGACCGTGCTGATCCAGTCGACCAGCTTTGGTACGTCTATCGCCGAGGCACTGCGGGTCTATGCCGGAGAGATGCGTGATAAACGCGTCATGCGGGCGGAAGAAAAGGCAAACACCTTGCCCACCAAGATGACTCTTGCCACTATGATGCTGACCGTGCCGCCGCTGTTGATCATTCTGATCGGCCCGTCGGTCTACGAAATCTATGTAACGCTGCAAAACGCCAACTTCTAAGGGGCGGCTGCGTTCCACGACGCAGGACAAGGCGGACCAGGTGACCATTGCACGCATTACTCGGCTGGGACTGGCCTTTGGCCTGACCGCCCTCACAGCCTGCACGACAACGGGGTTGTCCTCTCAGGGGGACAGCCCTTACGCGCCGACTGGGGTCAAACGTGGCGCCGACAGCGTTGACGGGTTGATCGTCGGCCACCGGTTGATGGCCGCGGGCGAATATGAACTGGCGTTGAAATCCTATCTGCGTTCGGCAGCCGAACATGGCACCACGGTCGACGTGCTGTCGGCGATCGGGTCGGCCAACCTGATGCTGGGCCGACTGGGCCAGGCCGAAAAGATCCTGCGCCGCGCGGTTGAAAAGGATGGCACCTTTCCCCCTGCCTGGAACAACCTTGGCGTCGTGCTGATGGAAACCGGCCAGACCGGCGAAGCGGCCCGCGTTTTCCGTGTCGCTTTCGGGCTGGATAGTGGCCAATCTGCCGAAATTCGCGAGAATTTGCGCCTGGCGCTCGCCAAATTGGAAAATCCGGGCTATGTTCCAGAGCAGAATGATAATTTCGCACTGGTGCGCCGGGGGGCCGGAGACTACCGCCTTCTGCCGACGCCATAAGCGGGTTCGAGCAGTAAGAGGACGCAAAATGCGCCAATCCATTCTTGTAACGCTCTGCCTTGGCGGAGCGGTGGCCCTGTCGGGCTGTGAAAAACCGTCGGGCGCAGCCGAGGTCAATCGTGCCATGGCTGATGTGAACGTGATCGACGAAAGCAACCTCAACGACATCATGCTGACAGTGGGGGACCCGGACGAGGCGGTCGCCTATTTCCAGCGGTCGGTTCAGGCGAACCCCGATCGCATGGACTTGAAACGCGGCCTGGCCAAATCGCTTGTGCGCGCTGGCAAACCCAGCGAAGCAGCGCGGATCTTTGCCAAAGTCATTGCCTCGGATGAGGTGGTTGACGACGACCGGGTCGATCTGGCCGACGCCCTGATCCGCGCCGGGGACTGGGCCAAGGCCGAAACCGTGCTGGACACAATCCCGCCGACATTCGAAACCTATAAGCGTTATCGCCTGGAGGCCATGGTCGCCGACAGCAACCAGGAATGGGACAAGGCCGACAGTTTTTACGAGGTCGCCGTTGGGCTGACCACGAAACCGTCCGGGGTCTTGAACAACTGGGGTTATTCCAAGCTGACGCGCGGTGATTTCGCTGGCGCCGAGCGGCTGTTTTCCGAGGCGCTTACTTATGACAGCGGTCTGTTCACCGCCAAGAACAACCTGATCCTGGCCCGTGGTGCACAGAAGAAATACGACATGCCCATCATCCCGATGAACCAGGTTGAGCGGGCACAATTGTTGCACACGCTGGCCCTGTCGGCGATCAAACAGGGCGATGTCGTGACCGGCAAAGCATTGCTGAAAGAGGCCATCGACACGCACCCCCAGCACTTTGAGGCCGCCGTGCGCGCCCTTCGCGCGCTGGAAGACAACATTCAGGCAGGCTGACCCATGTTGACTGCACAAACGGCCACATCTGCCCTGTGGTTCCTGCCCTTTGCGACCCCCATTGCGATCTGGGCCGCCTGGAGCGACATGGCAACCATGAAGATCCCCAACAAGGCCGTGCTGGCCCTGTTGGTAGCGTTCGCAATCATCGGCCTGATTGCGCTGCCCCTGCCCGAATATGCCTGGCGCTGGAGCCATTTCGCCATCATCCTGGCGGTCGGGTTCGTCATGAATATGGGCGGATTGTTGGGCGCGGGGGACGCGAAGTTCGCCGCAGCCATGGCGCCCTTTGTGCTGCGTCAGGACGCGATCCTGTTCGTCTATCTGTTCGCCGCCGTGTTGCTGGCGGGCTTTGTCACCCACCGCATCGCCAAGCGCACGCCGGCCATTCGCGCGCGCACCGAAGGCTGGGAAAGCTGGCAGCGCAAGGATTTCCCCATGGGCCTGTGCCTGGGCGCGGCTTTGGTATTCTATCTGCTGATTGGCGTGATCTACGGCCGCTAAGGCGTTTCGAATGGCTTCGCCATCCGACCGGGGGCGCCGCGCAAAAGCGCGGCGCCCCCGGTCTCATTCAACAAAGTCCTTATTTGCGGTACAAAATATACAGCTCCGTGCGTCGAACCTCGGCCAACAAGGTGTCTGTGGCCGCAATATCGGCCAACATCACCTTGCGCAGCTTGGCAGAAATCGGACACAGCGGCACCAGAACCAAGTCGGCATTTTCGAACCCGCTGAGCCCGCCGTAATACCACGGCGCCCCACCTGGCAACGGATCTGACGCCCCAAACAGCCAGAAACTGGACAGAACATCCGTCGTAAACATGCTTTGACCATCCACCAATCCGCTGGATTTCAGATCGGCGGCGATGGTGGCAAACCAGTGAGCCATGCCCAAACCCAGGGTGCAATTTGCCAGTTCTTCGCCCATGAAGGTCGTGGCCTCGACCCGCGCGGGAACGTCATCGCGTGCCAGCATTGAACCTGCCCCATCCAGAGGGATTTTCGCATCCGCCCTGTGGTTTCGAAGAGTTGCCACGCGCAGATCCGCATGGCGGGGCTGATCAGGCAACACAGCCGCATACCCCGCCGGGTTTACGTTCAAATGGCGAAACGGGCTCCAGGCCATATTGATGAAACTGGGCGCGGCCAGGACCAGCGCGGCCAGGGCCGCCATGCCAACACCTTTCTGCATATCCCAGCCAATGGCATTGTGGATTTCACGCGTCGGGCGCAGCATCCACAACAGCATGCCCAACAGGGCCAACCACTGAGGATCATTGCCGGAATTCTGCCAGGTCACATACAGAAACCCGGGCACCAACAGCAATAAGACCAGCCCCTCGAGGCCCCGTTCAGCCTGACGCAACAAAACGACCGACAGGATCAAAACCGCCGTGCCCACCAGATGCGACGGCGCGCTGATCACATCCTTCAAGGACATGCCTGGCTGCGGGCGCACGATGCTGCCCGACACGACCAGAAGGTCGCTCAGATAGCCCGTCCAATAGGCTGGGCCCATCATCAGCGTCACCCCGGCGATCACCACCAAACCCGTCAAAACGGCCCAGACCCCCGTGCGCAAGGTCCCCCGCCCCACAAGCGCAACCAGGATCGGCACCGCGAAGGCGGCAAAGAAAGTCACCTTGGTCAGCGCCATGACAGACAGGGCCAGGCCGATCACGATCCCGTCCGCCAGAGCGTGCGCGCGCCCCTGCCCCGGCAGGATCGCCGCCGCCAGGGCCAGGAAGGCCGCGGCCCAGGCCCAACGGTTGTAATGCATTGATGGCGAAATGCTGGGCTCAACCGTGCCATGCACCAACGCCAGCAGCAAAACCATCACGCCCGCACCGAACAAACAGGCCCATCCGCCGCGAAACCGGCTGGCCGAGACCCACCAGACGGCGGGGAAAAACGCCACAGCCACAAGGGCTTGGCCCAACAGAAACGCTTTGCCGACACCAAACCCCGCCTTGAGGAAGACAACGATGGGCGCAAAGGCCAGCACCCCGATGGGCGTGACGAAATCCTCATGCGGCAACTGTCCGTGCTCCATGCGGAACAGCACTTGCAACAGGTGGAACATATCGCCTTCGTGCTTGCCGACAAAGAAGGCACCGGGCGCCAGACTGGCCCCGACCAAAACGATCATCAGACTGATCAAGACCCCTGCCAGGATCACCGCATTCTGCCGCTGCATCACTCATCCCTCTTAACCGCATCGCAACACTAGCGTTGCACAATTGCCGATGCAAAACCTTGTCAGCAGTTTTTGTTGTCGAAATGGCCCCTGACGGGTAGAATCACGGAAAAAATCAGGCACAAAAAAGAGCAGTGATATGAATATGCAGACGGCACAAGTCATGGCGCCGCCACCAGCGCGCAACCTGTCCGACACCGGGCTGAGTGTCGTGATGATGCGCGACATCCTTCTGAAAACCATGTTCCGCATGAACCTGGACCTGATCACAGACTTGGAACGCACCCTGTGTCTGCCTGCCCGCGTGGTGCAGGAATTGATCGACATGGGCCGCGATCAGGGCTTGATCGAAGCGATGGGCACGCTGCACGCGGGCGCTGCGTCCAACGAAATGGGTTATCAGTTGACGGATGGCGGCAAGGCACGCGCGTTGGATGCGCTGTCACAATCCGAATACTATGGCGCAATGCCGATCCCGATGGATGACTATGCCGAACAGGTAAAACGCCAGTCGATCCGAAACATCACCATGACGCGCGGCCAGTTGACCGGTGCCATGGGCCACCTGATCCTGCCCGATGACCTGCTGGACCACCTTGGCCCTGCGGTGGGCTCGGGCCGTTCGATCCTGATGTACGGGCCGCCGGGCAACGGAAAATCTTCGATCTCAAACGGGATCCGTGACGCGTTGGGCGACAAAATCTATGTGCCGCGCGCAATCGAATACTCGGGCCAGGTGATCACGGTCTATGATCCGATCGTGCATTCCTCGGCCGAAGAACACGCGGAAGACCCCAATTCATTGCGCCGCCGCTCAAACACCTATGACCGGCGCTATGTGCTGTGCGAACGCCCGACAGTGATCACCGGGGGGGAATTGTCCCTGGACATGCTAGATCTAGTTTATAACGCCACTTCAAGAACTTACCAGGCCCCCTTGCAGTTGAAATCAACTGGAGGCGTGTTCATTGTCGACGACCTTGGTCGCCAGGCAGAACCGCCTCAGGCGTTGATCAACCGTTGGATTGTGCCGTTGGAGGAAGCCAAGGACATCCTGGCGCTGCAATCGGGCGAAAAATTCGAGGTGCCGTTCGACACGCTGGTCATCTTCTCAACCAACTTCCACCCGAACGAGATTTTCGACAAAGCGGCCCTGCGCCGGATTTTCTTCAAGATCAAGATCGACGGGCCTGTTCAAGAGGATTTCCTGAAGATCTTCGCGATGGTCGCGCGCAAAAAGAAAATGCCATTGGATGAGGCGTCGTTGGTCCATTTGTTGAAGAAGAAATATCCGACCATCGACAATGT
>DFBF01000071.1:13733-15324 GCA_002367285.1 Rhodobacteraceae bacterium UBA3087
GACCGCGCCTGGGCCAACATGTTCGTGCGCGAAGAAGAAATCATTCACTAAGGCGTCGGGGGCGGCCAAAACCGCCCTCTTTGCGCCTCTCGGTGCCACCCATCCCGTTACTGGGCGAAAAGTACCGCCAGAATGGCGTCCTGTGTGGCACGATCCCCGCCGGTCAACGTCGCCATGCTTTGCCCCTGCTGGGCATCATACCCAGCCTCGGCCAGGGCGGCCAAACCGGCATCAGTATCTTTGCCCGACAGCGCGATCATCGTCTCGACCTGTGCGGAACTGATCGACATCATCACCATGCGCACTGTGTCACCACCACCGCTGCCGCCAACCGGCACAAAGGACGCAGCCAAGGCGACAACGCCAAGCCCCATGATCCCCATCGCCAGGGGGCGTTTGAAATAGGTGGTGAAGGCACGCCAGTTCAGGACCACGTGCGCAAGAACTCCCACCAGCATCACCCAACCAGCCCATTCGTGAATGAGTTTGTTCAGCCCGCTGTCCAGGTGGAAAAACATCAATGTGCCCGTCACCCCCATGATCAGGAAGGATGCAACCGTCAACGGAGTGGCCCATTTGCGAAGGAATTTCATGATCTCGGCCTTTTGAATTTCAGATACCCCTGAAACGCGCGACTGGCAGAATTCTGTCGCTGGAAAATGTGAAATTTTCATCCCCGACCCAAACGCCTAGACTGGTGGACATGATCCCCTGTCCAAAACTTTCAGCGATTGGTTTGACACCCGCGGATGGCACCCCCATCCGCATCAGTTGGACATGCTCGCGCGGGCGTACGACCCGGCGGTGATGCTGATTGCGCCAACGGGGGGCGGCAAGCGCTTGCAGAATTCCTACCTTTTCTGGTCGAAATCGGGGAAAAACCTGCGGCTGGCTTGCACACTTTATACATTTCACCGCTCAAGGCACTGGCGGCTGATATGCGGTGAAACTTGATGATCCCCATCCAAGATATGGGCTTGGCCATCCGGGTTGAGGACCGTTCAGGCGATACATCACAAACCCGCAAAAAGGCGCAACGCGCCGATCCGCCCCATATACTGCTGACCACCCCCGAAAGCCTGGCATTGCTTTTGTCCTATGAAGACGCCCCACAAATTCTTGGCGGACTGCAACGCGTCGTGGTGGATGAGCTTCATGCACTGGCCGAAAGTAAACGAGGGGATCAGCTGATGTTGTGCCTCCCCCGGCTGGCGGCGCTATGTCCGGGTCTGCGCCGGGTCGGCCTTTCGGCCACCGTCGATGACCCGCCCGCTCTGGCGCAATATTTCGCGCCGCATCCCACGCCCTGCGCCATCCTGACCGCAGACCCGGGCCCGGCCCCCGACTTCACCATGCTGCGCACGCAGACCACGCCGCCCTGGTCCGGCGGTGGTGGCAGATATGCCATAAAGGCGGATCTGGCGGGCGCACCATCGCAATAACGCCCCCTCCAAGGCCCTGTTATTGCCTGAAAACCGCTGGGAGGTAATCGAATGTCAGGTTGCAATCGAAGCGGCGTTGGACCACGACCTGGACGGTGACCCGCGTGGTCCGGGGCCACGTGACGTGTTGTGCCAGCACATTTTGATCA
>DFBF01000303.1:0-4677 GCA_002367285.1 Rhodobacteraceae bacterium UBA3087
CGCTAGGGCCTTGGTGCCCAGGTCCTAACCCTTGTCCTGGCCCAGCTTGGCCATGCGCGCCGTGCGCAGACGGGCGAAATCATCCCCTGCATGATACGAGGACCGCGTCAGCGGTGTCGCGGACACCATGTGGAACCCCTTGCCATAGGCGGATTTTTCATAGTCTTTGAATTCGTCCGGCGTAACGAAGCGGTCCACCGCATGGTGTTTCGGCGTCGGTTGCAAATACTGGCCGATGGTCAGGAAATCGATGTCAGCGGCGCGCATGTCATCCATGACCTGCAACACGGACCCACGATCTTCGCCCAGCCCCACCATGATGCCGGATTTGGTGAACATGGTCGGGTCCATTTCCTTGACCCGCTGCAACAGGCGCAGCGAATGGAAATAGCGTGCGCCGGGGCGCACCGTCGGATACAGCGCAGGCACAGTTTCAAGGTTGTGGTTGAACACATCTGGCCGCGCTTTCACAACGATTTCAATCGCTTCTGGTGTGGACTTCAGAAAGTCCGGTGTCAGAATTTCAATCGTCGTGTCCGGCGCACGGTGGCGGATGGCGCGGATGGTCTGGGCGAAATGTTCCGCCCCCCCATCGGCCACATCATCACGGTCGACGGATGTGATAACCACGTGGTTCAGCTTCAGCTTGGCGACGGCCTCGGCGACGCGACCGGGTTCGAACGTGTCCAGCGCATTGGGTTTGCCCGTGGCGACATTGCAAAAGGTACAGCCGCGGGTACAGATTTCGCCCATGATCATCATGGTGGCATGGCCCTGGGACCAACATTCGCCCGCGTTCGGGCACCCGGCCTCTTCGCACACTGTGACCAGTTTGTTTTCCCGCATGATCCGGTGCGTTTCCGCATAGGCCTTGCCGCCCGGCGCTTTCACGCGAATCCAGCTGGGTTTCTTGGGCTGAGCATTGTCCGGGCGATGCGCCTTTTCAGGGTGGCGCTGGTCGGGAAGTTTCAGATCACGCATGTGGTCACCGGGTTGTTGCAGGGCATTGGGGTCGTTGACTTGGCGTCAGATAATCCATGTTGACCCATTTGTAACCTGCATTTCACGCAATGGCGATATGCGTCAGAATTGCAGATTGATGTTTGTTTGGAACAGTTCTAAAGTGATTGCCGATTCCAGCGCGATCCTCGTGCAAGATATCACCTCAATCCCCTGAAAAGGAACAATAACATGCATGCAGGCGTGCGCGTCCCCGACGTAACCTTCAAAACCCGTGTCCGTGATGAAAGCATTGGCGGTGACAACCCGTTCCGCTGGCAGGACATGACCACTGCCGACTATTTCGCTGGCAAACGCGTTGTTCTGTTTTCGCTGCCCGGTGCGTTTACGCCAACCTGTTCGACCTTTCAGCTGCCTGGTTATGAAAACGGCCATGGTGATTTCGCAGCCCAAGGCATCGACGAAATCTATTGCATGTCCGTGAATGACAGCTTTGTCATGAACAAATGGGCGCAGAACCAAGAGCTGGTGAACGTCAAGGTCATCCCCGATGGTGCCGGTGTCTTCACCCGCCTGATGGGCATGCTGGTCGACAAATCCAACATCGGCTTTGGCCCGCGCTCGTGGCGCTATGCGGCCGTCATCAACGACGGCGTTGTCGAAGCCTGGTTCGAAGAGCCCGGCCGCGAAGACAACCACGGCGATGATCCCTATGGCGAAAGCTCGCCGGAAACCGTTCTGGCCTGGCTGAAAGCCAACGCCTGATACGACCCGAAACGCGCGAACATGAGAGGCCGTCCCGTCACCGGGGCGGCCTTTTCTGTGGCGGCCTTTTCCGTGATAAGGTCAGCCGATGGGTTTCAGCCCCTTGGCGAACCGCGCGGCATTGTCCTGGTAATGCTTGGCGCTCCATTGCAGCCTTTGCACGGCATTCTCGTCCAACTGACGCACGACCTTGCCCGGCGCGCCCATGACCAACGATCCATCGGGGATCTCTTTGCCTTCGGTCACCAAGGCCCCAGCCCCGATCAGGCAATTCTTGCCGATCTTGGCGCCGTTCAGCACCGTCGCGCCCATGCCGATCAGCGACCCGTCCCCCACCGTACAGCCATGCAACATCGCCTTGTGGCCGACCGTGACGTTTTCGCCCAGCGTCAGGGGGAAGCCCAGATCGGTGTGAAACACACAGCTTTCCTGCACATTCGTGCCCGGCCCGATGGTGATCTGTTCGGTGTCACCGCGCAGGGTGCAGCCAAACCAGACCGAAGATTTCGGCCCCATCACCACCTGCCCGATCACGTTGGCATCGGGGGCGATCCAGGCGGTATCGTCGACCTCTGGCGCAAGGCCATCCAGTTCATAAATCATTGTTCTTCCTCCTCAAACTCGGACTGCAAGCCGCGCACAAAGGGCAACAGGCCCGGTTGCTGGGCCGAACGCAGACGCTCGGCTGACACGATCGTTTTGAGCTGTTCAAAGGTCGCGTCCAGATCATCGTTCACCAGCACATAGTCGTACCCGTCCCAATGGCTGATCTCGTCCCAGCTTTTCTGCATGCGTTTCTGAATGACGTCGCTGTCGTCCTGACCGCGTGAAATCAGCCGACGGCGCAGTTCCGTGATCGACGGCGGCAGCACGAAGATCGACAGCACGTGATCTTGCAACGCTGAACGCCCGATCTGCTGGGCACCCTGCCAGTCGATATCAAACAGCACATCGCGCCCGGCCTCGATCGCCTCGCGCACTGGTCCTTCGGGCGAGCCATAGAAGTTGCCAAACACGTGGGCGTGTTCCAGCATCTTGCCGTCCGCCACCAGCCCGCGAAAGGCGGCGTCGTCCAGAAAATGGTAATCCGTGCCGTCCACCTCACCGGCGCGCGGCGCGCGGGTGGTGGCCGAGACCGAAAAGCTCAGCGTGTCGTCCCAGGCCATCAGCTGTTTGGCCAGCGTGGATTTGCCCGCGCCTGAGGGCGACGACAGGATGATCAAAAGGCCGCGACGGTTTTCAAGCTGGGTGCCCATGTCTTACTCCACGTTTTGAACTTGTTCGCGCATCTGGTCGATGACCGCCTTCAGGTCAAGGCCGATCCGCGTAAGCTCGTTGAATTGTGCCTTGGAACACAAGGTGTTGGCCTCTCGATTGAACTCCTGCATCAGGAAATCCAGCTTGCGCCCTTTGGCGTCTTTGCCTGCCAACAGCTCGCGCGCGGCGGTGACATGGGCGTGCAGCCGGTCGATTTCCTCGCGCACATCCGTTTTGACCGCGATCAGCGCCAGTTCCTGGGCCACACGGTCGGCATCGGCGCCATCGGTGTTGTCCATCACGCGGGCAAGCGCCGTGCGCAGCCCTTCGGCCTGGGCGTCCGCGCGCCCCTCAAGCGCAGCGGTGGCCTGGACTGTCAGGGCTTCGATCTGATCCACCTGCCCGGCCAGAACTGCGTGCAGGTCGCCCCCTTCGCGCGCGCGCATCTGGTTGAAGGACGCCAGCAGCTTGGGCAATTGCGCCAACAGCGCCTTCAGCAGCGGGGCGGTGTCATCGTTGTCCGGCATCGCCGCCTCCAGCACACCGCGCATGGTGGCCACATCGGCCGCCGTCGGCGTGGTCAGCGCAACACCTTTGACCTCGGCTGCATGGTTGACCTCGCCCAACAGCACCAGCACCCGGTCCAGTGCGGCGGGGTTCAGGACCAGCCGGCCCTCTTCGGTCTGACGCGAGATGCGCAGGCCCAGCGAAACATTGCCCCGCGTCACGGCGGCTCCGACCGCTTTGCGTGTGGCCACCTCCAGCCCGTCGATCCAGTCGGGCAGCCGCAGCCGAATGTCCAACCCGCGCGCATTCACGCTGCGAATGTCCCAGCTCCAGCTAAACGATCCCTCGGCGCCCTTGAGCGCGGCAAATCCTGTCATCGAGTGCGTCATGCGTAGCTCATCCCGAGTTAACCATTTGTTTAGTATTAACCATTTGTTTAGTATTTCCTCCACTTTCCCGCAGGATGTGGCATATTAAGACAACGGTAACGAATACCAATTGAACGGTTAGCAGACGGTTAACAACGGGACAAGGAACCCGGTGGACGACCAGAGGGTAGAGACATGAAAATCGAGTATCTCCAAGGTTCGAACGTAATTTCCATCGCGCCCGCGCGCACGGAACACCATTTCCCCGCCATCGCCCAGGTCGAGGCGTATTGGGAAGGCTTGCGCAACGGACGCCTGATGCCCAGCCGATCCGACGTTGATCCGCGCGGCATTTCCGACATTCTGGAATTTGCCTTTGTGCTGGAAAAGATCGCCCCCGGCATGGCGCGGATCCGGTTGGCCGGCATGCATATGAATGACCTGATGGGCATGGAAGTACGCGGCATGCCGATCACCGCCATGTTCCTGCCCGAGGCCCGCCGCCAGGTGCAACGCGCGCTGGAAACCGTGTTTGAACGCCCCGCGACGGCCCGTCTGTCGCTGTCGGGTGACATGGGGCTGACCCGCCCGGCGCTGGACGGTCAGATGTATTTCGCGCCCCTGAAGGGCGATGATGGCAAACCGACCCGCATTCTGGGCGCGTTCCAGGCCAACGGCAAAATTGGCCGTGCGCCGCGCCGCTTCAATGTGCGCGACACGGAAATCAAGGCGCTGTTGCAGGACGAACCGATGACCCCGCGCGAAGCGGCTGAACGCAATATTCCCGGCTTTGCCGAGCATGTGACGGGCATCAACCTTG
>DFBF01000303.1:4701-6957 GCA_002367285.1 Rhodobacteraceae bacterium UBA3087
GCCTAAAGGGCGCAGCCAGTCTGACAGGCTGACAACACTTAACCCCCGGTCCCCGTGGCCGGGGGTTATTGCGTTACAAAGGGTGCATTCGGGCGGCAGGTCGCATCGTCGATCTGATCGGCACAGATTGCCAGACGGGCCAGATAGGCCCGCATCTGATCGCTGCTCTGCACGGCACCCTGAGCAGTGTCCTGGACGGTGTCCAAAAGGGCGCGGCCCTTGGCCGACTGGCCTGACAGCAGCAACACATAGGCCAGCACAGCGCGGGTAAAGACCTGCGTCTCGCTGCCCTCTGGGGTGCGGGTGATTTCGACCTCGGCCTCGCTGATGAACCGGCTGACCAGGGCGGGGTTCGCCAACAGGGCGTCGGGTTGCCACCACAGCAGGTTCAGCATCAAGATAAAGCTGTCCTGACTGCCCCAACTGTCCAGAAAATCCGCGACATCAACAGCCCGGACCCAATCGGGCCGATCCCGGCGCAGGGCATAGGTCTGTGTCGTGACATAGTCGGTCAACGCGTCAATTTCAGAGGCTGTATAGCGGGCAAAGACTGGCAATCCGCTGTCCGGGCAGATCGGCAAACGGGGCAGATCATCACAATCGGAGGTCTGGCGCAGCGACATGGTCCAGCCGGTGCGCGCGCAGTCGTATGTCGGGGCGATCTCGACCGCCGCGCCGCCAATGGGACAGGGTATTGTCTGTGTTTCAGCCGCAACCGGCGCGGCCAGCATAAGGCCAAGACAGGTCCAGATCGTCAGGCGCATGGGAAACCCTCAAGGAGTATTGAACAGAAGGATGGGGCACAAACCGACCCTGGGCAAGAAAAAACCCCGACCAACGGGCCGGGGTTTTTGCAATCATTTAACGAGGTTTCAGCCCGCTTTGGCCTGGACTGCCGGGACTGTGCGCAGGGCGGACAATTCTTCGGCAACCAGAAAAGCCAGCTCCAACGACTGCGAGGCGTTCAGGCGCGGATCGCAGGCGGTGTGATAGCGGTCCGACAGGTCCTCGTCGGTGACGGCGCGCACGCCGCCGGTGCATTCGGTCACATCGGCGCCGGTCATTTCAAAATGCACACCGCCCGGGATCGTGCCCTCGGCCTTGTGCACGCCAAAGAACTCCTGAACTTCGCGCAGCACCGAATCAAACGGCCGGGTCTTGTATCCGGTGGCCGATTTGATCGTGTTGCCGTGCATGGGGTCGCAGGTCCACACAACATTGGCGCCTTCTTCCTGCACCGTCTTGATCAGACGCGGCAGGTGGTCGCCCACGTTGCCCGCGCCAAAGCGGGCGATCAAGGTCAGACGTCCGGCTTCGTTTTCCGGGTTCAGCTTCGCCATCAACACTTTCAGATCGTCGGCAGTGGTGGTGGGACCACATTTCAAACCGATCGGGTTGCTGACACCACGGGCGAATTCAACATGCGCGCCGTCGGGCTGACGGGTGCGATCACCGATCCAGATCATGTGGCCCGATCCGGCCACGGTCTGGCCAGTGGTCACGTCAAGACGGGTCAGCGCCTCTTCGTATTCCAGCAACAGCGATTCATGCGAGGTATAGAAGTCAACCGTTTGCAGGCTGTGCAGCTTGTCGGCCGTGATACCCGCAGCCCGCATGAAATCCAGCGTATCGGACAGGCGGTTGGCCATCTCGCGGTATTTCTGGGCTTCGTCCTTTTCGGTAAAGCCCAGCGTCCAGCTGTGCACCTTGTGCACATCGGCCAGACCACCTGTGGAATAGGCGCGCAGCAGGTTCAGGGTCGCGGCGGCCTGGGTATAGGCCTGCAACATCTTCTTGGGGTCCGGGATGCGGGCCGCGGGCGTGAAGTCCAGTTCGTTGATGATATCACCACGATAGCTGGGCAATTCGACGCCATTGATCGTTTCGGTCGGGGCCGAACGCGGCTTGGCAAACTGGCCGGCCATGCGGCCCACTTTTACCACCGGCACCTTGGCGCCATAGGTCAGCACCATCGCCATTTGCAGCATCACCTTGAAGGTGTCGCGAATGCCGTCCGCTGTGAAGGCGGCAAAACTTTCGGCGCAATCGCCGCCCTGCAACAAAAAGGCCTCGCCGCGCGACACCTTGCCCAGTTCGGCCTTCAGACGCTGGGCTTCTCCGGCAAAAACCAGCGGCGGATATTTGGCCAGCTGTGCCTCGACCACATTCAACGCGCTTGCGTCGATATAGTCCGGCATCTGCACCCGTGGTTTGTTGCGCCAGGTGGTTTTATCCCAATCCGTCATGGTCTTTGCT
>DFBF01000024.1 GCA_002367285.1 Rhodobacteraceae bacterium UBA3087
GCCCGCGCAAATCATCACCAAAGGGCGCCATGACCCCTGTGTCGGCATCCGCGCCGTACCGGTGGGCGAGGCCATGGCCGCCTGCGTTATCCTGGACCATCTGATGCTGCATCGCGGCCAGGTCGGTGATGGGCCGCGTGGCAAAATCGGTTGATGCTCGCAATTCTGACGATCACCTTTCCGACCTAAGCCACCATCGCCTTGGGCTGTGCCACAACGCGGCGGGGCTGGTTCAAGACCACGGATATGCGGGTTTTGGGCGGCTATGTCCTGAACATCGCGCTGCCTGCGCTGTTGTTTCGCACGGTGGCAACCCGGCCTGTGGCCGAGGTGTTCAACCTGCCCTATATGTCCGTGTTTCTGCTGGGGGCTGGCAACGATCATGGTCGTCTGGCTGAGGTTTCGCCTGACCGGCGTCGATGCCTCGCGCCGTGGTGTGGGGCTGTTATCTGATCTGCAAGCTGCCGTGATCCTGTCTGCGGCCATGCCGATTTTCACCATCTACACGGTGTTCGCGATGGACTATGGCCGTGAAGGTGTGGCGTCCCTGGCGTTGTTGAGAACGACTGTGGCCGCCTTTGTCACCCTCACGGTCCTGTTGGGCGTGTTGATTTAAGCCGTGGCGGCCGTCAGCGCCGTGTCCATCAATGCCTTGATGTCAGCGCGCGACGTGCCCGCCACGATGCGGCCCAGCTCGGCGTCTCCTTTCACCACCACCAGCGTCGAACGGCGCGGGATGTTCAGCGATTTTGCCAGCACGGATTTGCCGTGTTCGTCCCAGTCGACGTTGACGAAGGTGATTGCCTCATAGGCCGGGTTTTCCGCCTTTAGTGCGTTGATCACCCGTTCTTGCGCTGCGCAGGTGGTGCACCAGCTGGCTTTGAAATCCAGGAACACGGTTTCACCGCGCGCAAGCGCTTCGGTGACCAGGCCGGGGGTGTACTCCATCACGGCCGCGCGGGCGGCAATGGGGGCCAAAACAGCACCGGCAGAAAGGGACAGGAAGGTACGACGTTTCATCAGTAGAACTCCTTACAAAGAAACGGACAGGTCGATCAGCCAGGCGGGCAGGGTCTGCACCGCCCAGGCTTCGATCATGTGGTGAACGCGAAACAGAATCGCGACGCCGACGGTGAGGAAAATGGCACCCATGATCGGGCGGGATTTCTGGGCAATGACGCGCATTGCGGCCTGACGGCGCAGAATGACACTGCGTGCTCCATAACCCAATGCGAGGATGATGGTGGATACCCCCATGGCAAAGCCGACCATGACGGCGCTGGCCCAAAGCAGGCTTTCGCCCTGGCTGGCCAGGCTGATCGCACCGCCCAGGGTGGGGCCGATACAGGGTGACCAGACCGCGCCCAGCAACATGCCGCCCAGGAACTGGCCCCAAAGTCCGGACCGGTCGACGTCTTCAAGCCCCGCATCGGCGCGGGCGGAAAATCCGGCGGTTGCGGTGGCAAAGCCTTGCGAAAATCGCGGCACCAGCAGGATCAGGCCAAAGCCGATCATCAGCACGGCGCCCGCGTTGGCGATCATGACCTCGTCAATGCCCAGCGTGTGCCCGGCGACGGTGACCAACATGCCCAACAGGACGAAAGACAGCGACATGCCCGCCGCCACGGCCAGCGGTCCGAACCGGCTGGCGTTCAATGCTGTGGCCAGAACGATAGGCAACACCGGCAGAACGCAGGGGTTGATCAGGGTCAGCAGACCGGCGGCATAGGCGAACAAAATTTCCATGCCGCCACCCTATTCAGGCAGGCGGAAAAGTCACTTCACAACCGGCCCGCGCGCCATCACGTCCGCGTGGGGTTTTGTTTCGAAAGCTGTACCAGCAGTATGCCGACCGTGATGATCGCAACGCCGATCCCATCGACCCATGTCAGGTTTTCGCCCAACAACATCGCCGCGATGGCGACGCCGAAGAAGGGGGTCAAGAAATGAAACGTCGCCGCACGAACGGCGCCGATACGTCCGACCAGAGCAAACCAGATCCAGGTTGCCAACAGGCCCGGCGCAAATATCGTATAGGTAAAGGCCGCGCCCAGTTTCCAGCTCCAATCGACTGTGAAGGTTTCCATCAACAGCGACGCGATGGCCAGAAAGAACGCGCCGACGAACATCTGCAAGCCGACGATCATCATCAGATTGCCCCCCCCCGATGCGGTGCGCACCGACAGGGTTGCGATGGTCAACGCAGCAGCGCCGACAAAGCACAACATGACGCCAGTCAGGTCCACGCCGCCCGACAGGCGTGTGCCCATGATCACGGCAACGCCCGCGATCCCGGCCGCCAGCCCCAGCGCCGCCATGGGTTTCAGCCGGTCACCAAAGATGCTCCAGCCCGCCAGCGCGACCATCAGGGGCATAGTGGATGCGATGATGGACGCCAGCCCGGCCTCGATCCACTGCATCGCGACAAAGTTCAGGCCCAGGTACAGCGCGTTTTGACACAAACCAAAGATGAATACCGCCCGCCATTGGCTGCGCGTCAGGTTCCAGCTCTGACCCAAGGCTTTGGCGACCGCCACACCGATCAGGCCAGATATCAGGAACCGCACCGCAAGCGATCCCATGGGTGGCGCGTGGGCCACGATGATGCGCGCCGAGGTAAAGGCCGACGACCAGATCAGGGCAAAGCTGAGCCCCATGAAGATTGCGCGCAGGTCCATGAGATCTCCGATCGAAAAAGGGTCGCCAACAGTTTCGCAATTTTCAGGAAATGGCAATCGGTTCCAGCAGCGACCGGCAATGAAAAAGGGCCACCCGAAGGTGACCCTTTCCGAATTCCATGTGGAAAACGACTTAGCCGTTCACGCTGTCTTTCAGCGCTTTGGCGATGGTCATTTTCACGACCTTGTCAGCCTCTTTGCTGATCTGTTCGCCGGTGGCAGGATTGCGCACCATACGAGCCGGACGCTCGCGGCAATAGATCTTGCCAACACCGGGCAAAGTCACGGCACCACCGGCGGAAACTTCCTTGGTGATGATCGCGATGATGCCGTCCAGCGCGCCGGCTGCCGACTTCTTGTCCGCGCCCATTTCTTCGGCCAGAGCAGCCACAAGTTGGGTCTTGGTCATAGGTTTCGCCATGTAAGTATCTCCTCGTTATGCCCCTATACTGGGGGTTCATTGGGCGCATTAAACTGGATATGGTTGTCGTACACAATCATTTGTGTTCCGAATTATCGGGAAATCAGCGCGTTTTCCCCTGAATGTCAGGCCTTCCCCTACGTCACTATGCCCTAGAGGAAGGCTGTTTCCTCGAAACTGCGCAATTTCCGGCTGTGGATGCGTTCCAGTGGCATCTCACGCAGGGTCTCCATCGCCTGGATGCCGATCAGCAAATGGCGCCCGACCTGGTCCTTGTAAAAATCGCTGGCCATGCCGGGCAGCTTCAATTCGCCGTGCAGGGGTTTGTCGCTGACACATAACAGCGTGCCGTACGGCACCCGGAACCGAAATCCGTTGGCGGCAATCGTCGCGCTTTCCATGTCCAGGGCGATGGCACGCGATTGCGACAGGCGCTGCACCGGTCCCTTGTGGTCGCGCAACTCCCAGTTGCGATTGTCCAGGCTGGCAACGGTGCCGGTCCGCATGATGCGCTTCAGCTCAAAGCCCTCCAGCGCGGTCACCTCGGCCACGGCCTGTTCCAGCGACCTCTGGATTTCCGCCAGCGGCGGGATCGGAATCCAGATCGGCAGGTCATCGTCCAGCACCTTGTCCTCGCGCAAATAGGCATGGGCCAGTATGAAATCACCCAGCCGTTGGGAATTGCGCAAGCCGGCGCAATGGCCAACCATCAGCCAGGCATGCGGGCGCAGCACGGCGATATGGTCGGTCGCGGTTTTCGCGTTCGACGGCCCGACACCGATATTCACCAAGGTGATCCCGCCGCCATCGGCGCGGGTCAGGTGATAAGACGGCATCTGCGGCAGTTTCGCAGGCACCGGCAGCACATCGTCCGGCCCGGTGATCGTGTGATAACCCGGCCCGACAAAGCTGGTATATCCGCTGTCGGGATCGGCCAGCATCTTGCGGGCATAGGCCTCGAATTCCTCGACATAGAACTGATAGTTGGTGAACAGCACGTGGTTCTGGAAATTCTCAGGCAGGGTGGCGGTGTAATGCGACAACCGTGCCAGGGAATAATCAATGCGCTGTGCGGTAAACGGGGCCAGCGGGGAAGAGCCGTCTTCGTGCACATACCCCAGCCCGTTGACGATGTCGTCATGGGTGGTTTCCAGGTTCGGCACGTCAAACACATCGCGCAGCGGAAACGCCATCGCGCCCTCTTGCGGCACGGTGACATTGGGGTCGTTCGCCACGGCAAAATGCACCGGGATCGGTGTGGTGGACGGGCCGATCAGAACCGGCACGCCGTGGTTCTCCAACAATAGGTTGATCTGTTGCACCAAATAGTTTTCGAACAGATCCGGCCGTGTAATCGTAGTCGAATAGGTGCCCGGCGTCGACACGTGACCAAAGCTCAGCCGGGTGTCGATCTGCGCGTGGCTGGTCGAGGTCAGGCGGATCTCCGGGTAATAGGCGCGAAACCGCGTGGCGGGCTGTGTGCCGGTCACATTGGCGGAAAACGCTTGCGCCAGGAAGGCACAGGCATCGGTGTACAACACCTTCAGCCGGGCGACCGCGGCCTTGGCGTCGGTGAAGACTTCGTGCTCCACCTGGGGTAGGGTCACGACCGGAATGCGCATTTCTCTCGCGTTCATCAGCTTTCCTCAAATAAGTCTGTCAGTTCAAATTTGGTCACATCCACCAAGCCCAGATCGCTGATCCGTAACTCAGGGATCACCACCAGCGCCAGGAAACTGTGTTGGATCGAGGCATTGTTCAACGTGCAGCCACAGGCGCGCATCGCCTCGACAATGGCTTCGGCCTTTACCGCGACTTCGGCGGCGGGGGCGTCGGACATCAAACCGGCGACGGGCAGTTCGACCAGAGCCAGCTCTTTTCCACCTTGATAGACACACATACCACCGCCAACCTCGCCCAGCCGGTTCGCCGCCAGCGCCATGTCGTCGCGCGATGTCCCGACCACGATCATATGGTGGCTGTCATGGGCCACGGTCGATGCCATGGCCATCCGGCCTTGGTATTCGAACCCGTTGACAAACCCGTTCACCACGCCACCGGTGCCCTTGTGGCGTTCGACCAATGCGACCTGACAAATGTCCTGACCCGCATCGGGTTCGACGATGCCATCCGTCACGGCCAGATCGGCGGTCAGCGCCTTGGTGGGCGCCTGATTTTCAACAATACCGATCACTTTTGCGGTGACGGAGTTTGCACCTTCGGGCGCGTGAACTTCGAAATCCGCGGGCTCAAGCACTTTGCCCAGATGCATCGTCTGACGTGCGTGTGCGGGCCAGTCCAAATGTGGGAAATCGACCCTAACCTTGCCCTTTTC
Organism: Rhodobacteraceae bacterium UBA3087; assembly: GCA_002367285.1. Lineage (GTDB taxonomy): Bacteria > Pseudomonadota > Alphaproteobacteria > Rhodobacterales > Rhodobacteraceae > Aliiroseovarius_A. Next base: position 5,435 of record DFBF01000024.1, read on the forward strand.
GGCCACGGTGACACCTTTGGCGATCACCAGATTGATCGGCAGGTTGGTCAGGTCGTCGGTCAAGATCACATCGGCACGCCGCCCGGGCGCAATGCTGCCCAGTTCGCGTTCCAACCCGAAATGGGTGGCGGTGTTGATCGTCGCCATTTGCAGCGCGACAATCGGGTTGCAGCCATGTTCGATCGCATGACGCACGGCGCGGTTCATGTGGCCTTCGTTCACCAGAGTGCCAGAATGGCAATCATCCGTACACAGGATGAAGCTGCGTGAATCCAGCCCCTTTTCGGTCACCGCCGTGATTTGTTTTTCAACGTCGAACCAGGCACTGCCCAGCCGCATCATCACCCGCATACCCTGTCGGGCACGGGCAATCGCGTCGGCTTCACAGGTGCCTTCGTGGTCGTCGGCAGGCCCGCCCGCGGCATAGGCGTGAAAGTTCGGGCCCAGATCGGGGCTGGCATAATGCCCGCCCACCGTCTTGCGCGCGGTCTGCGTCGCGGCGATTTCCGCCAGCATCTTGGGGTCGGCATTGATCACACCGGGGAAATTCATCATTTCTCCCAGCCCGATAACGCCGGGCCAGGTCATCGCCTCGGCCACATCTTCGGGGGTGATTTCAAACCCTGTGGTTTCCAGCCCCGGCGCGCTGGGCGCACAGCTGGGCATCTGGGTAAAGATCGAAATGGGCTGGATCAGAGCCTCATCATGCATCAATCGCACGCCTTCCAGGCCCAGTACATTGGCGATCTCATGCGGATCGACAAACATCGTGGTGGTGCCCTGGGGCGTGACCGCGCGGGCAAATTCCGCAGGCGTCAGCATGCCGCTTTCGATATGCATATGCGCGTCACACAGGCCGGGGATCAGGTATTGCCCGTCGGCCTGAATGATCTGTGTTTCCGGCCCGATACAGTGGCTGGCGTCCGGCCCGACATAGGCGATGCGCCCGTCGGCGATGGCCACCTGCCAGCCGTCCAGGACTTCGCGGGTGTGAACGTTCACGACACGCCCGTCCTGAATAACGGTATCGGCGGGGTCACGGCCTGCGGCAACACCGATCAGACGGGTCGCGCTTTCAGGCCAGGTTTTGAATGAAGTATTTTCCATGGACCAATTGTTCAAATTTTCGAACGCAGTGCAAGGGTGAAACTCTGTCGCGAAAATGATTGCCCTGTCGCGATTGCTGTGCCCAATTTAGCCAACAGGAGGCGCACATGTCTGTAACAGATCCAAGACCGAACATGGACCATTGGCAGGAACGGGTGGACATGGCCGCCGCGTTTCGCTGGACGGAACGGTTGAATATGCACGAGGGGGTGGCGAACCACTTTTCGCTGGCAGTAAACCGTGAGGGCACGCAGTTCCTCATGAACCCCAATCAGATGCATTTCAGCCGGGTTAGAGCCTCAAATCTGCTGTGCCTGGATGCCAATGACCCATCGACCCTGAAGGGTCCCGATGCACCTGACCCCACCGCCTGGGGGCTGCACGCCAGTCTGCATCGCCGCTGTCCACACATCCGGTGTGCCATGCATGTGCATTCGATCCACGCCACGGTGTTGGCCTCGCTTGCCGACTCGCGTTTGCCGCCGATCGATCAGAACTGTGCGACGTTCTTCAACCGCTATGTGATTGATGAGCACTATGGTGGGTTGGCATTTGAGGAAGAAGGTGAACGGTGCGCCGAATTGCTGTCTGATCCGCAGAAAAAGACCCTAATCATGGGAAATCATGGTGTCATAGTCACCGGCGCCACGGTGGCCGAGACGTTCAATCGCCTATATTATTTCGAACGCGCCGCCGAAACCTATATTCGTGCGCTTCAGACCGGTCAGCCTTTGCGCGTGCTGCCTGATGAGATCGCCGAAAAGACTGCGCAAGAACTGGAGAGCTATCCGGAACAGGACACGCGCCATCTGGCGGAGCTCAAGGCCATTTTGGATGAAGAAGGCTCTACTTATGCCCAATAGGCGGGGTCGGGTGATCTATTCTGTCGATTTTCCGTAGAATCAGGCTCTATTCCGCCTGAAAACGTACCTGGCGTGGGGTGCGTTCGAATTCTTCACGAAAGGCGCGGGTAAAGGCGCTGGGGGCCTGATACCCGACGCGACGGGCGATGTCCGCGATGGTCTGCGGGTGCTCTAGGTTGGCCTGCATTTCGGCCACGGCCCTCATGAACAGGGTGGCGACCTCCAGCCGCAAGGCCTTGCCCTGATGCACCCCGATTTGATCCACCTTCAGATCGAACGCCGCCTGCGCCCCGGAACAGGTGATGCGATCACCATTCACAACGTGGCGGGCGCGGGTGATATGGACCTCGGAAATGGCCTCCTCGAACCGCTGCAATTCCTCCCAATGAATGGTCGCGAAACCGGTAACTGGGCATGGCGATCAACATGTCACCTTGGCTGTCAGACACCCGCCCATGCGCCGCGACCTGCATGCCGCTGGAGGATGTCGCCGGCCCGCCGTCCAAGGTCAGGAACCGCCAGCGGTACAGATCGCGCCCCGACAGGGTATTGGCCGCGCAGGGGCTCGACCGTATTCGCCAGGAACAAGCCCGAGAAGTCGTTGAACAGAAGCACATCCAGCTGTTGCGGTGCGGCGTGAGGTTTCGCCCAAATACGCGTGGTTTCATCTAACTCTGCATGATTGAGCGGTGCAACCTACCTAGCAACCTTAGAAACGCGGACAGGAGGGTGCGATGCACTTTGGATTGTCTGAAGAACAAGAGATCATTGTCTTAACCGTGCGCAGTTTCGTCGAGAGCGAGATTTATCCGCACGAGGCCGAGGTCCCGCAAGCACTGGGCGAGGCGATCAAACAGACGTGTCTGGGTCTGGGATTCTACGCCTGCAATTCCCCCGAAAGCGCCCGAGGAGCGGGTCTAACGCGCCTCGATTTCACCTTGGTTGAACGTGAACTGGGCCGCAGCTCGATGGTCTTGACCCACTTTTTTGGTCGCCCGCAGAACATCCTTATGGCTTGAAATGATGAACAGCGTGACCGCTATCTGCTGCCGGCCGTGCGCGGCATGAAGTGTCAGGTACAGTGCGATGGTGGCGATTGGGTGGTGAACGGGTCCAAGCATTTCATCTCGGGGGGCGAGCATGCGGATTTCTTTATCGTGTTCATTGGCACCGGTGAAGATGACACGCCCAAAGGCCCCAAGAAGCGCATTACGACCTTTCTGGTCGATCGCGGCCCGCCGGGCTTTAAGTTGCGCGAGGGCTACAATTTGGCCAACCCATTGGCAAATTCCAGGGCGCTGGGCTTCAGATCGCCGACATGATTACCGAAATTTATGTTGCTGAATGGCTGACGTTGTCTGCGGCTTGGCGTCTGGATCAGGGCCTACCGGTGAACCGCGAAATCGCCTCGGCAAAGCCGTATGCGTCCGAAATGCTGGCGCGGGTGACGGACACGACCTTGCAGATTTTCGGCGGTATGAGGTTGATGGATGACATCCAGATCGAACGGTTCTGGCGTGATGCGCGGATTGAACGGATTAGGGACGGCATCAGCGAAATCCAACGTCACATCATCAGCCGCGATCTGTTGCGGCCGTTGGGCGCATGAGCGGGGCGCTTTCGCGCCTGTTCCGTCCCCGCTCAATCGCCGTTGTTGGCGGCGGGGCCTGGTGTGGTCAGGTGGTGGAACTGTGCCGCAAGATGGGGTTTGACGGAGACGTCTGGCGGGTGCATCCAAAAGGTGGAAAAGGTGTCTATTCCGCTAAAAAATCGCACCCTATGCCCCTGATGCGGCCTTTATCGGCATCAATCGCCACGCGACGATTGAAGCGGTTCAGGTTCTGGCAGCGATGGGCGTTGGTGCCGCCGTGTGTTTCGTCAGCGGGTTCTCCGAAGCAGCAGCTGAGGATGCCCGGGCGAACGGTCTTCAGGCCGATTTGTTGGCCGCAGCGGGCGATATGCCGACCCTTGGTCCCAACTTCTATGGCTTCATCAACGCGCTTGACGGGGTACTGTTTTGGCCGGACCAGCACGGGTCCACGCGCGTGGACAAGGGCGTGGCGATCCTGACGCAAAGTTCGAATATCGCAATCAACCTGACCATGCAGGCGTGGGCCTGCCGATTGCGTACACGGTGACCTGCGGGAACATGGCGCAGACGGGGCAGGCGGATATCGCCGCCGGGTCGCGTGACGATC
>DFBF01000013.1:0-5032 GCA_002367285.1 Rhodobacteraceae bacterium UBA3087
AATTCTTTGAACGAATTCTGGTCCCGCCCGCCATTGGCGATGGCCCCGGATCAAGCAGCAGGTTAGCGTCGGCGTGATCCTGCGTTGGTTGGCGCTGTATCCCAAGGGCGGGGCCGACTGGTTTGCTCTGTCCGACTGGCCCTGGTTGCTGGCCCTGGCGGAACGGCTGGAAACGCGCCGCGCGGTTCAGGTGGCCGTTTTGGCCGAAGGGTTGGGCCCAACCCCTCTGAGCGCGCCGATCTACGCCAATCCGCCCGAAGGGGTGGCGACCTGAGATGCCCACCCCATATGCCATCCAGACCGGAGGCGGGGCAACCGAATTGGAAAGACGCCCCCTATAAAAGGGCCTATGAGTACGACCATGAGCAAGTATTTCTTCATCGCAATGGGGTGGTTGGCCGTCGGGCTGGGGTTGATCGGCGTCATCCTGCCCGGACTGCCCACCGTGCCCTTCATGCTGCTGGCCGCTTTCGCCTTTGGCAAGGGCAGCCCTAGGGCGCGGGTTTGGCTGATTGAACACGCCCATTTCGGCCCTGGCATTCGCAACTGGGAAGAAAACGGCGCGATTTCGCGCGGGGCCAAGGTGCTGGCCACCTCGATGATGGCCTTGATGTTTGCCATCAGCCTGATCCTGGGCGCCGCCTGGTGGATTTTGCTTTTGCAGGCCGTATTCATGGGGGTGGGGGCGTGGTTCGTTCTGACACGCCCGGACGGGTCGAACACACGCCCCGACGCCTGAGGCCAAAAAGCGTCGCTTTCTGGCCGACATGGGCCCTGGGGATGGCGCAATGTGGTCAGGTTCCAACGCGCGAGGCATCCATGTTTCTTTCCGTCTTTGACATGTTCAAGGTAGGGGTCGGCCCATCATCGTCCCACACGATGGGGCCAATGGTGGCGGCTGGCCGATTTCTGGACCTGCTGCGCGCCCAACCTTTCGCTGTCACGGGCCTGCGGGCCTCGCTGCACGGGTCATTGGCCTTTACCGGTGTAGGCCATGCAACGGATCGCGCCACCATTCTGGGCCTGGCCGGGTTCCTGCCCGACAGCTATGACGCCACGCGCGCCGAGACCGCGCTGGCGCAGATCGACACCGATGGTCAGGTCACGCCCGAAGGTCTGGGCACGCTGACGTTCCAGCCCAAACGCGATCTGGTGTTTGACTTTGACCACCCCCTGCCCGGCCATGCCAACGGCATGATCCTGATGGCCACGGACGCCCAGGGCGATGTGGTGGTTCAGGAAACCTACTACTCGATCGGCGGCGGCTTCATCGTGACCGAGGCCGACCAGATGGCCGAACCCATACTGGACGCACAAGACGCGAAATCGCACCCCTATCCGTTTGAAACCGCCGCGCAGATGTTGGCGATGGCCAAAGCGTCAGGCAAATCCATTGCCGAGATGAAGCGCGCCAATGAACTGACCCACCAAGCCCCCGGCGCGTTATCTGACGGCATCGCACGGATCTGGCAGGTGATGGACGATTGCATCACGCGGGGGCTGGGCACAGGCGGCATCCTGCCCGGTGGCCTGAATGTGAAACGTCGCGCGCGAGGCATTCATGAATCCCTGCTGGCCGAACAGGGCCTGAACCTGGCCGCACCCCATACGATCAACGACTGGATGAGCGTTTACGCCATGGCCGTGAACGAAGAAAACGCCGCCGGAGGCCAGGTCGTGACGGCGCCCACCAATGGGGCGGCGGGGGTCTTGCCTGCGGTCTTGCGATACTGGCTGTCCCACGTGCCCAGCGCGGTGCCCTCGCGCATTCCCGATTTCATGCTGACGGCCGCGGCCATCGGCGGCATCGTGAAACACAACGCGTCGATTTCGGGCGCCGAGGCCGGATGCCAGGCCGAAGTCGGCAGCGCCTCTGCCATGGCCGCCGCAGGCCTGACCGCCGTGATGGGCGGCACACCCGAACAGGTGGAAAACGCCGCCGAGATCGCGCTGGAACACCATCTGGGCATGACCTGCGACCCCATCGCAGGGCTGGTGCAGGTGCCCTGCATCGAACGCAATGGTCTGGGCGCGATCAAGGCGGTGTCTGCCGCCTCGCTTGCGCTGCGCGGTGATGGCACACACCTTGTACCGCTGGACGCCTGCATTCGCACCATGTTCGAAACCGGCCGCGACATGCACGAGAAGTATAAGGAAACCTCGCTGGGGGGGTTGGCCGTCGCTGTTCCGAACTGCTGAGGTGAGGTGATCCAAAAGGGTCGCGTGCCGCGACGCTTGATGCCTCGCGCAGACGCGCTCAGGCAGGTGGCTGGATCCACCGCTTTGACAGACAACAGGCGAACGGGCCGCGGTGCGCATCACAGGGTGCGCCCGCAAACACCCACAGCGCCCAACCCGAGCGGGGCCTGCCCCCGCGAGAAATCATGCGTCGCGGAACGCGACACCTTTTGGAAAGGCCGCCGCTGGTCTAGGGTCGCCGGATGCCCCATGACCGTCCCCTTCTTGGCATCCTTCTGATGCTTGGCTTTTGCGTATTGGCGCCACTGGGCGACAGTATCGCCAAGCTGGTGGGTGACCGGGTGCCGCTGGACCACTTGTTGGTGATCCGGTTCGCCTTTCAGGCGTCGATCCTGTTGCCCGTCGTCTGGCTGACCCATCGCCCCCTGGCCATGAGCCCGCGTCTGATACGCCTGACCGCGATCCGCACCGTTCTGCATATCGCCGGCATCGGCTGCATGTTCACAGCGCTCAGGTACCTGCCCATCGCTGATGCCATTGCGATCGCCTTTGTCATGCCCTTCATCATGCTGCTGCTGGGCAAATACGTGTTGGGAGAGGAGGTCGGGCCGCATCGCCTGAGCGCATCCATCATTGGTTTCCTGGGAACCCTTCTGGTGATCCAGCCGAATTTTGCCGCCGTTGGTGCCCCCGCCCTGTTGCCCCTGGCCGTCGCGGTTATCTTTGCCCTGTTCATGCTGGTCACCCGTCAGATGGCGAAAGAGGTCGACCCGATCTCGCTTCAGGCCATGTCGGGCCTGATGGGCAGCGCCGTGTTGATCCCCGTCGCGCTGTTTTTGCGCCCCGACACCGGGCTGATCCCCCCCAGCCCCGCCGACTGGCCCCTTCTGATCGCGCTTGGAACGCTGGGCACGCTCGCGCATCTGTTGATGACCTGGAGCCTGCGCTTTGCCCCCGCCGCCACTCTGGCCCCGATGCAATACCTGGAAATTCCCTTTGCCACGCTGATCGGCTGGGCCATCTTCAACGACCTGCCCAACGGTCTGGCCAGCGCAGGCATTGCGGTGACCATCGGTGCCGGCCTTTACGTGATCGCGCGCGAACGACACGTGGCCGTCACCCCGCCGCCAGCGCCTTGATCACCGCGGCCAAACCGGCGCGCGGCACGATGACCAACATGCCGGGCCGATCAAACCACAGCTCGACCCGGTCCCGCGCCACCTCGTTCGAGGTGCCGACCCGATCCCAGGGCGCAAGCGTCAGCGCCTCAAAGGACCAGCGCAGCCCGGTCATGCGCGCAACGATCCCTGCCATCGGAAACAGCGACAGGCGCATTCCAACCGGCAGGTCCAGCGTGATGTGATCGGGCACATGGAAACAAATGTCTTCCTCGCCGATCAGAATGCAGGCACGGTCCGCATGACGCACCAGACTGTTGTAACAGGCCAGTTCGTGATCCAGCCGCCCGCCGGTAAACCCGACACCCAGCACCAGAGGCGCCGCAACCGAGCGCAAGGTCTTGTCGAAATCAGTGCTGTCCTGTTCCGAAATATGCTGAAGCCGCTCAGACCCGATGACATCGCGCGCGCCTTGTGAAAGCGAATCCAGATCGCCCACGACCCGCACCGGAACATGGCCCAACGCCAACGCCCGATCCGCCCCGCCATCCGCCGCCACAAGAATCGGCGCATGCGTCAACATTTCCTCAAGACATGCTGCGTTAAGCTTGCCGCCGCCGATAAGGGTCACATATTCGCAAAATGGCAAGAAATCCGGGTTCATGACTGTTATTGTCTCCATTTGGGAAACTAAACACATTCCCGCCTCGAAAAAATACCGGGTTTTTCCCGGTTCTGTTCCAAATTTCGAACCAATACATGGTAAACACACTGTTGCTGGATCGGGGGAGAAAGCGAGTTGAACATGGTGAGCACCAGTAAGATTCTCACTGTATCATACGGCACATTCTCGTGCACGCTCGAAGGGTTCGACGAGCCTTTCAACACGATGAAGTCCATCGCGGAGTATTTCCGCGACCTGGCCGCCGATGATCGGTATTTTGGGGCAGAACCGCCCACGCCGGATGCAGACATGTTGCATCGCATCGCTGAACGCGAGATCCAGAAGCGTGTCGAAGCACGCGTGGAAAACGACGAAGTCGTTCTGCGCCAGGCCGACGCCGCCGCACCGCGCATCAAGCCCGCCGCCGCGACGCTGATCCCGGGGGAAACCCTGCTGGACAATGACGCACCGGCTGAGCCGCGCCCAATCCAGGACGCGCCACAGGCCGCCCTGCTGGTCGACGCCGCACCTGCTGAGGTTGCCGCGCCCATCCAACAGGACACGCCCGCCGCAAGCGCTCTGCCGGACGACCTGCCGACAGATTCGATTGCCGCCAAGCTGCAACGCATCCGCGCCGTGGTCGATCGGGGCCACGAAGCCGAGGCCGCCAGCGACTATGTCGAAGACCAGCATGCCGAACCATTTTTCGCACCGGCCCAGGCGCTGAGCGAGGGCTTCGAGGATGTCGTCGAAGGCGACGCCCCGGTCCGCGCCCCGACCGAAGTCGAAGTTGCCGCCGACCTTGCCGCCGACGTTGCCACTGAAGAGGCTGCGCAGGACTTCGTTGAAGACACACGCGCTGACGCGGATCAGGATGACGTGGCCACCAATGCGCAGGACGCCTCCGTCGCACAAGACGCGGCAGAGGAGCCTGAGGTCACTGACAACAGCAGCTATGACGACGCAGAAGACGGTGCTGGAACTGATGACGACGCCGCTCTGGCCGCCGTTCTGGGGTCGATCACCGTGTCTGACGCCGAACCGGAGGCCC
>DFBF01000013.1:5088-7621 GCA_002367285.1 Rhodobacteraceae bacterium UBA3087
GACAGCGATGATGCAATCAGCGCGGTCATGGCTGGGCTTGCTGCACATGACGCGGCCGAAGCTGACGCTCTGTCCGATGCCGAGACTGCCGAAACCGTCGCCGACACCGCCGATCTGATCCTGGCCGACGAAACGACCGAGGACTGGGACGTCGCCCTGGGCGATGACCTGGAAGCCGCTCTGGACACCGCGATCGAAGGCGACGAAGACGAAAACGTCTTTGCCGAAGAGGAAATCGCCGTAGAGGTTGCCGCAGAAACCGAAGCCGAAACGGCCCAGGAGGCTGCTCCGCGCCCGGTTGCCATCGCCCGTGTGGTCAAGGTGAAACGCGCCGATTTCACACCTGTGGAAACGCTCGAAACCCAAGGCAACGACGACAGCATGTTGACGCCCGAGGAGGAAGCCGACCTGATGGCCGAGCTGGCCGAGGTCGAGCGGGACACTGTTGACGAGGACGAGGCACCGCAGCGCCCCGCCTTTGAAGAAGCCGCTGGTTTCGACGAAAACGACGCCGCTGTTGATCGCATCCTGGCCGAAACCAACACCAAGATGGAAAGCACCGACGTCAGCCGTCGCCGTTCTGCCATCGCGCATCTGAAGGCCGCCGTTCAGGCGACCCGCGCAGACGCAGATGCTGGTGACGACGCTGTGGATGACGACAGCACCGAGGCCTATCGTGACGATCTTGCCCGCGTGGTGCGTCCGCGCCGCCTGGGGGCTGGTCACAAACACGCGCCGCGCCGCCTGGCCCCGCTGATGCTGGTGTCCGAGCAGCGCGTCGATGCGCCTGAAGCTGAACAGGCCGTCGCCGTGCGCCCGCGCCGCGTGACCAAAGGCGCTTTGGCCCTGGAGACCGAGGGAGAAGCCGAAATCTCGCCCGCCGTCGATGGTGCCGTGACCTTTGCCGCCTTCGCCGATCAGGTCGGCGCCGAAGGCATGGGCGATCTGCTGGAAGCCGCCGGCGCCTATGCCACCTTCATCGAAGGGCGTCCGCATTTCTCGCGGCCCCAGATTATGAAGCTGGTTCTGGCTCATGACCCCAGCGAGGATTTCACCCGCGAAGAAGGTCTGCGTGCTTTTGGCAAGCTCATGCGCGAAGGTCGCATTCGCAAGATCAAACGCGGCCAGTTCGTCCTGAACGAGGCCACCCGCTTCCGCCCGGACGCGCAACGCCAAAGCGCTTGATCCGAGCAAAACCAAACACAAAAGGGCCCCTTTCGCGGGGCCCTTTTTTTCAATCCGGATTTACATCCAGCCGACCTGCCGACCAATTTCGATCTGCCTGAGCCGGGCAATAACCATGTTCAACGTCATTGGCCCCTGGCAAACGCGCCCGACCAGATCGTATTGCGACCCACAGCACGGGCAGAACCAGCCGTCAAAATCGCCCGGCCCGCCCGGGGGAACGCAGCCCCTATTTGTGCACAAGCCCCACCACGGCCACGAAACCGCGCTCATCATCCTGCAAAACCCGGTTCGCGACAGTCGCGCGGGCGTCCCGCAGCAGATTTAGGATTCGGGCCAATGGGTCTGGCAGATGTGCACTGGCGTGCGCCTGGATTTTGCGAAACGCCGCGTCGCTCTAAGCCCGCAAAATGCGCGGTTTTCCATTCATGTTGAAATTGCCTGCCTTAAATCTGCCCTCACCAGACGTCATTGCGCCCCAACAGACAAAAAGGGCCGCACATGGAGGCCTCTGAGACTTATTTCTTATCCGTATCCGTGGGTGGCAGTCCGTATTTGCCCGCCGGATCATGCGGGTAGCTTTCCGGGTCTGCATCCGGGTCGGCCTTGCCGACGCCCAGGAATATCTTCTTGAATGGCAGCATCCACAGGAAGCCCAGCACGATGTAGATCAACAGTTCCAACAGGATCGGTGGGCGTTCAAACAGCCCGACGACGCCAATGGCAACGACGATATACAGCGGCAGGCCGATGAGCAGGATTACCATCGCCAGGCGTTTGCGTGTCTTGTAGCTGAGAGCCATCAGGAGATTTTCCGTATAAATTCAATGTGAGTGCCGGATTTCACGCGATCTTGGCGTGAAACCCGGTTCCGCGCAAACGGAAAGGCTCAGTCGGCAAACGGGTCGGTCACCAGGATGGTGTCCTCCCGCTCGGGTGAGGTCGACAACAGGGCGACCGGGCAGTCGATCAGCTCTTCGACCCGACGCACGTATTTGATCGCGTTGGCGGGCAGGTCCGCCCAGCTGCGCGCGCCTTCGGTGGTTTCCGACCAGCCCGGCATTTCCTCGTAAACGGGCACGCAACGGGCCTGTTGGTCGGCGGCGGTGGGCAGATAGTCCAACCGTTCGCCGTCCAAATCATAGCCGACGCAGATTTTCAGCGTCTCGAACCCGTCCAGCACGTCCAGCTTGGTCAGCGAAATGCCGGTTACGCCGGAGGTCGCGCAGGTCTGGCGCACCAGGGCGGCGTCGAACCAGCCACAGCGGCGCTTGCGCCCGGTGGTGGTGCCGAATTCGTGGCCGCGTTCGCCCAGGCGCTGGCCGTCGTCGTCGTCCAGTTCCGTCGG
>DFBF01000013.1:7688-12760 GCA_002367285.1 Rhodobacteraceae bacterium UBA3087
GGGCCGATGCCCGTGCCGGTCGAAGCCTGCCCGGCAATGACATTCGACGAGGTCACAAAGGGATAGGTGCCGAAATCGATGTCCAGCAGCGCGCCCTGGGCGCCTTCAAACAGGATGCGTTTGCCAGCTTTGCGCTTTTCGTTCAGCACTTTCCACACGGGGGCGGCAAAGCACAGGATCTTTGGTGCAACCTCTTTCAGTTGCGCAATCAACGCGTCGCGGTCAATGGGATCGACGCCCAGACCTTTGCGCAGCGGGGCGTGGTGTTGCAGAGCACGGTCAACGCGCGCCTCAAGCGTGGCGTGATCGGCCAGGTCGGCGACACGGATGGCGCGACGTCCGACCTTGTCCTCGTAACACGGACCGATGCCGCGCCCGGTGGTGCCAATCTTAGTGCCTTTCGACGCGGCCTCTTCACGGGCGCGGTCCAGTTCACCGTGGAACGGCAGGATCAGCGGCGTGTTTTCGGCAATCATCAGGGTTTCGGGATTGATTTCAACGCCCTGCTTGGTGATCGTTTCAATCTCGCGCAGCAGGTTCCAAGGGTCCAGAACCACACCATTGCCGATGACCGACAGCTTGCCACCGCGCACCACGCCCGAGGGCAGCGCGTGCAGCTTATAGACCTCACCATCGACGACCAGCGTGTGGCCCGCATTGTGCCCGCCCTGAAAGCGCGCGATCACGTCGGCACGTTCGGACAACCAGTCCACGATCTTGCCTTTTCCTTCGTCGCCCCACTGAGCGCCTACAACCACGACATTGGCCATCTGTTCATCCTGTCTGATCTAAACCCGCGCCCGTATAGCGGCCTCCGCGTCCGGGCGAAACCAATATTTCGCCACAGAACAGGGCCTCGCCCGCCATTCCGTGTATTTCCATGGGATAATGAGGGATTGAAACGGGAACTTTCTGCGTTGGCGGTTTGTTGTTTTACGCGTTGAAGCGATGGGAGCGACCATACCAAATGAATGCACCGCGGATTGGTCCGACACGTGAATGAGGGGTTGCGGCAGCGGCCCCAAGCCCCTAGATAGCCCCATCAGATTGTCACCACAGGAATGTGCATATGGAAAACGTCATCCTCGTCATTCACTTGATCCTGGCCTTGGGCCTGATCGGTGTTGTGCTGCTTCAGCGTTCCGAAGGCGGCGGGCTTGGTATTGGCGGCGGTGGCGGCGGTGGTGGCGTGATGTCGTCGCGCAGCGCGGCCACGGCTCTGGGAAAGATCACCTGGGTGCTGGCGATTGCCTTCCTGTGCACCTCGATCACGCTGACGGTGATTTCGGCCAAGAATTCCGGTGACAGCTCGGTTGTTGATGCGCTGGGTCTGGGCACACCGGCCAGCGAAGAGACTGTTCCGGCCGTGCCGAATGTCGACGATCTTTTGCCGCCGGTTCAGGGCGACGACAGCTTGACCCCGCCGCGCGCGGACTAAACAAACCCTACAACACCTAGAGCGGGGCGATTAATTCGCCCCACCATCTTGCGGTCCGGTTGCGCCGCAGGGCGTTTTCCGTTATGTCTTGAGTCCCGTGGGATACGGATTCGGATGTTAACGCATTTTGCCGAATCGCAGGCCAGAAAAGACCAATATCACGGGGGCAGCCAACCATATGGCACGTTATATCTTCATCACCGGCGGCGTCGTTTCTTCCCTTGGCAAAGGGCTAACTTCGGCCGCTCTGGGCGCGCTGTTGCAGGCACGCGGATTTTCGGTGCGTCTGCGCAAACTTGACCCGTATCTGAACGTCGATCCCGGCACGATGAGCCCATTTGAACATGGCGAGGTGTTCGTCACCGACGATGGTGCCGAAACCGACCTGGATCTGGGCCACTATGAACGCTTCACCGGGGTTGCCGCGCGCAAGACCGACAGCGTCAGTTCCGGCCGCATTTATTCGGATGTGTTGGAGAAGGAACGGCGCGGCGATTACCTGGGCAAGACGATCCAGGTCATTCCCCACGTGACCAATGAAATCAAGGATTTCATCAACATCGGTGATGATGAAGTCGATTTCATGCTGTGTGAAATCGGCGGCACGGTTGGCGATATCGAAGCTCTGCCCTTTTTCGAGGCGATCCGACAGTTCAGCCAGGACAAGGCCCCCGGTCAATGCATATTCATGCACCTGACTTTGCTGCCGTTCCTGGCCGCCTCGGGCGAATTGAAAACCAAACCGACACAGCACAGCGTCAAGGAATTGCGCTCGATCGGCATTGCGCCGGACATCCTGGTCTGCCGGTCCGAACACCCGATTCCCGACAAGGAACGCGCCAAGATCGGCCTGTTTTGCAACGTGCGGCTGGACGCGGTCATCCCCGCCTATGATCTGAAATCGATCTATGAAGCGCCGATGGCCTATCACAATGTGGGTCTGGATCAGGCCGTGCTGGACGCGTTCCAGATCAACCCGGCGCCGAAGCCCAACCTCAGCCGCTGGCAGGATGTCGAAGACCGCATTCACCACGCCGAGGGCGAAGTGAACATCGCCATTGTCGGCAAATACATCCAGCTGGAAGACGCCTATAAGTCGATCAAAGAGGCCCTGACCCACGGCGGCATGGCCAACCGGGTGAAGGTCAACGTGAAATGGGTCGACGCCGAGGTGTTCGACACCAAAGATCCCGCACCGTATCTGGAAGGCTTCCACGCGATCCTGGTGCCCGGCGGGTTTGGCGAACGCGGCACCGAAGGTAAGATCAAGGCGGCCGAATTCGCGCGCACCCGCAAGATCCCCTATCTGGGCATCTGTCTGGGCATGCAACTGGCAGTAATCGAAGCGGCGCGCAATGTCGCGGGCATCCCTGAGGCCGGGTCCGAAGAATTCGACCACGAAGCGGGCGGCAAGCGGTTTGAACCGGTGGTCTATCACCTCAAGGAATGGGTGCAGGGCAACTACACCGTGAGACGCAAGGTCGGCGACGACAAGGGCGGCACGATGCGTCTAGGCGCCTATAATGCGACCCTGGCCGAAGGGTCGAATGTGGCGCGTATTTATAACGGCACGGCGATTGAAGAACGCCACCGTCACCGGTATGAGGTGGACGTGAAGTATCGCGACAAGCTGGAAGCGGCGGGCCTGAAATTCTCGGGCATGTCACCCGATGGACGCCTGCCGGAAATCGTCGAATGGGAAGATCATCCCTGGTTCATCGGCGTGCAATTCCACCCCGAACTGAAATCAAAGCCGTTCGATCCCCACCCGCTGTTCGCCGATTTCGTGCGCGCCGCCATCGAAGTCGAGCGCCTGGTGTGATGCGCGCCCTTGCCGCGTTTGTCCTGTGGGCGGGCGCGGCAACTGCTGCCCCTATAGAGCAGGTGCCCTATGCGACGCTCGCGGCGTCAACCGCTGGCCGCTATGATTTCGAGAGCTTCGAGCCGCGCCCGGAACCGGGGCTTTCCGTTGATGGTCTGCTGGGCGACGGCCGGGTGATGTTTGGCGAGTCCTTTCTCGGCCAGACCGTCACAGGCACCCCATTTGACACCCTTCACGGCGCGCCAACCACACCTTTGACCCTGCGCCCCGGACGCAAGGCGGAAAACCACGCAGTGGCCTATCATGCCGGCTTTGGCTCGGTCGCGCTGTTTCCGCTGGGGCCGTGGGGGTTTCCTGCCATGGCGGCCCGGGGCGAAGGCGCGGTTGCGATGCGCTTTGCCCAGGATGTGCAGGCCGCCGGGCTGCGTGTGCATTCCGACTATCCCGACCCATTGGGCAGCCGCCCAGCCCCCGGCACCCTGCTGATCCGGTTCTATGACCGGGCCGGGCGCCTGTTGGACAGGCACACCATCCAACTGGATCCGGGCATCACCGAACTGGGCTTTGCCGGGCCGCCCTTTGCGGGCGTGTTGATCACCAACACCGACCCCGGCGGCATTGCGATTGATGACATCCTTTTTCCCGTTGACGGGCTGAACAGCTGACCCTTGCCCGCGCAGGCTGGGCTGGCTAGGCTCGTGTCAAAGTGACGAGGGCCCCATGATCGCCGAATTCTTCCAGCGCCTGCGCGGTGCACGTCCCGAAACGCCCCTGCCTGAACTGGACGCCCAACTGGCGGTTGGCGCCTTGCTGGTGCGTCTGGCCAAATCCGATCAGCATTACGCGGTGGAAGAAATCGCCAAGATCGACCTGCTTCTGGCCCAGCATTACGGCCTGAACCCGGTCGAGGCCGCCAAGACCCGCGCCACCTGTGAAAAGCTGGAAGCCCAGGCCCCTGACACCGATGAATTCACCGCCATGGTGCAGGCAACTGTTGACGCCGCAGCCCGGCTGGAGGTGTTTGAGGCCCTGTGGCAGGTCAGCCTGGCAGACCGCGCCCTGAAGCCCGAGGAACAGGCGTTTCTGACCGGTGCTGGCACGGCGCTTGGTATCAGCGACCAGGATGCCGCCGACATTGCGACCCGCCTGACGGGCGCGTGACGTCGGACAGGGGCGCTTGCCGGTCTGTGTCCCTGATGCGCCCCGATGCCCTGGCAGAATGCCCCTGCTAAAACCGCTTGCCATTCGCCGCCTGACACCGCAGCATCTGCCTGAAACAACGAACGGAGGCCCCCATGGCCAAAGGATATTGGATCGGGCGTGTCGATGTGCATGACCTGGACGAATACATGAAATACGTCGCCGCCAATGGTGTGGCATTTGACAAATTCGGTGCCAGGTTCCTGATCCGGGGCGGCCAGTTTGAATGCCGCGAGGGCACGTCGCGCTCTCGCAATGTTGTGATCGAATTTCCGTCCTACAGGGCGGCTTTGGACTGTTACGACAGCCCCGAATATCAGGCCGCAAAAGCCCTGCGCGATCCGGTCAGCGACGGCGATATCGTGATTATTGAAGGATATGACGGCTAGGCATTGCGCCCTGCCCGTCCTATATCGATAGCATGTTTGCATCCCTTCTTCAGCGCCTGACCGGCGCCACGCCCCAACCGCTTCCTGAAACTGACGCCCGTCTGGCGCTCTGTGCCCTGCTGGTGCGCATTGCCCGGTCGGACGGCGATTATGCCCATATCGAGGTCGAGCGGATCGAAAGCATCCTGCGCGCCCGCTATGATCTGGACGCCGAAGGTGCCAA
>DFBF01000013.1:12818-14866 GCA_002367285.1 Rhodobacteraceae bacterium UBA3087
GTGCCCTATGAAAACCGCGAGGCCGTGGTGGAATCTGCTTGGCAGGTGGTCATGGCCGATGGGGCCCGGGCCGACGAAGAAGACGCGCTGATGCGGCTGATTTCCAACCTGTTGGGCGTGAATGACCGGGATTCGCACCTGGCACGACAGCGGGCACAGGCCGCGCTTTGATCGCCGCCCTGCCGATGTATGACCGGGCCGAAACCGCCCCGGCAAATGATCGGCTGTGGCACTTGATCCGAAAGGCCCTGGGCCATGGGCCCGACACACTGACCCGCGATGGCGATCCTTGGGACATTTGGACCGCGCCCGATCTGCTGCTGGCCCAGACCTGTGGCCTGCCGTTTCGCGCCCGACTGCATGATCAGGTCACCTTGGTCGGCACACCGGATTACGGCCTGCCCGATGCCCCGCCGGGGCACTATTACAGTGTGATCGTCGCCCGCGTGGATGACAGGCGCGACCTGGTTGGGCTGTGCAACGGCACCTTGGCGTATAACGAGGCGCTGTCGCAATCGGGTTGGGCCGCACCCCAGGCCCATCTTGATCCACTTGGCCAGCGCCCCAGCCAGCTGTTGCAAAGCGGTGCTCACCGGGCCTCTGCCCAGGCCGTGGTGCAGGGCCACGCCGATTTCGCCGCGCTGGATGCGGTCAGCTGGGCCTTGATGAGGCGGCATGATCGGTTCGCCCCCCATCTGCGCGAGGTGGCCCACACGGCACCGACCCCGGGCCTGCCGCTGATCACGGCGAAAGGGGGCGACGCGCGGGGCTTGCACGCCGCAGTTGCGCAGGGCGTCGCACAGCTCTCGCCGCAAGATCGCGACACGCTGCACCTGCGCGGATTGGTTTGGATTCCCGCTGACAGCTATCGTTCACAGCCGATCCCCAAACCGCCCGGCGAATAGACCGCGAGACCGGCAATCCGCCCACTTTCCCCGGCGGAAACCGGCATTTCGCCGTTGCATTCTTGCTAAAACTACGCCCTACTCTCGGCTTGAAACAACTGACTGCTGCCGCTTTGAAAGATACTCACCAGACCTCGGGCGACGCGCCCGTCATCGAAATTCGCGACCTTCACAAAAGCTTTGGGGCCCTGGAGGTTCTGAAAGGCGTCGACATGATCGCGCCGCGGGGCCACGTGATTTCCCTGATCGGATCGTCCGGGTCGGGTAAATCCACTCTTTTGCGTTGTGCCAACCTGTTAGAGGACAGCCAGCAGGGCGAGATCCTGTTCGAAGGGGAACCGATCCAATGGCGTGGCGAAGGGCTGCACCGTCATCCCGCCGACCGCCACCAGGTCACGCGCATTCGCACCAACCTGTCGATGGTTTTTCAGCAGTTCAACCTGTGGTCCCACATGACCATTCTGGAAAACGTTATGGAGGCGCCGGTGACGGTGCTGAAACGCGACCGCGCCGAGGTCGAAGCGGCCGCGCGCAAGTATCTGGACAAGGTCGGCATTGGCGACAAATGCGATGCCTGGCCCGCGCAGCTGTCGGGGGGGCAGCAGCAACGCGCCGCCATCGCGCGCGCGCTGTGCATGGAACCCAAGGCGCTGTTGTTTGACGAACCCACCTCGGCGCTGGATCCCGAGCTGGAACAAGAAGTCGTCAAGGTCATCAAGGATCTGGCCGCCGAAGGGCGCACCATGCTGATCGTCACCCATGACATGCGCATGGCGGGCGATGTGGCCGATCACGTTGTTTTCCTGCACCAAGGGAAAATCGAAGAAGAAGGGCCTCCTGATCAGCTCTTCCACAATCCGAAAACGGAACGGTTGCGCGGTTTTCTGTCCGCAACCGTGCCGTCTTAATCATGAACCAAGGGAGTACCCATATGAAAAAGCTTATCCTTTCCACCGCAGCCCTGGCGCTGAGCGCGGGTTTCGCGCTGGCGGACACCGTACGCATGGGCACCGAGGGCGCCTATGCGCCGTGGAACTTCATCAACGACGCTGGCGAAGTTGACGGGTTTGAACGCGAGCTGGGCGACGAGCTGTGCAAGCGCGCCGAACTGGAGTGCACCTGGGTGACCAACGAATGGGATTC
>DFBF01000013.1:14912-18932 GCA_002367285.1 Rhodobacteraceae bacterium UBA3087
GACGAAGTCATCGACTTTACCCAAGCCTACACGCCGCCCGACCCCTCGGCCTATGTTGCCCTGTCGGCAGATGTGGACCCGGCCGGTGGCATCGTTGCCGCACAGGCCGCAACGATCCAGGCGGGGTTCATCGCAGCGCAGGGCTGGACCCTGGTTGAATTCGCAACCCCCGAAGAAACCGTCGCCGCCGT
The DNA here is from genome assembly GCA_002367285.1 of Rhodobacteraceae bacterium UBA3087. GTDB lineage: Bacteria > Pseudomonadota > Alphaproteobacteria > Rhodobacterales > Rhodobacteraceae > Aliiroseovarius_A. The sequence goes on from DFBF01000013.1 coordinate 15,104, forward strand.
GCGCTCTGGCGAAGCAGATGCGGTTCTGGCCGACAAAAGTTTCCTGGACACCGTGGTTGGATCTGACGGCCTGGTGATGCTGGAACGCATGGAACAGATCGGCGGCGGCGTCGGCATGGGCGTTCGTGAAAGCGACGGCGAGCTGAAAGCAACCTTCGATGCGGCGATCCAGTCGATGAAGGATGACGGCACGCTGAACGCGCTGATCACCAAGTGGGAAGTGGCCTCGACCTTCTAAGCCCCCCTTACGACAAAGGGCCCGTGCGTTTGCCGCGCGGGCCCATTTCCCGGACCGAACATGTTCCAATACTGCGCAGATCCTGAAACGCTTGAGGGGTTCAAGTGGCTGTCCTGTTATCTGACAACAGGCAAGCACATGAATTTCTATTGGTCGTTTCTGACCGTGCTGGCCCTGTTGGCCATCACCGCCCCCACGGCCTTGGCGTTCGGGTTCTTTGGCGCAACCGCTGCGCGCAGCCCGGTGCCACCGCTGCGCTGGCTGGGCAAGGCCTATACCTCAATCGTGCGTGGCGTGCCCGACATCGCCTTTTTCCTGTTCTTCGTGATCGCGCTGGATCAGGGCTTTGAATGGATGCGCCATCAGGTGATCTGCCCCGATTGGTCTGAACCGATCCGCCAGGGCAATGATTTCCTGGTCTGCCCCGAAGCAAAACTGCCGCTGTCAACGTCGCCCCAGTGGATCCACGAGGTCTATGGCTTTTTCCTGGCGGTGTTGACCTTTGCCATCGTGTTTGGCGCCTTTGCTGCCAACGTGTTGTTTGGCGCCATGCGCGCCGTGCCGCGTGGCCAGATCGAAACCGCCGAGGCCTATGGCATGAGCCACCGCCAGGCGTTCTGGCGCGTGCTGGTGCCGCAAATGTGGATGTATGCCCTGCCCGGCCTGGGCAATCTGTGGATGATCCTGATCAAGGCGACACCGCTGCTGTTCCTGCTGGGGGTCGAAGACATCGTGTACTGGGCGCGTGAACTTGGCGGGACGGTAAACGCCCGCTTCACCGCCTATCCGCATGGCGACTGGCGCATGTGGTATTTCCTGGCGTTGCTGGTGTTTTATCTGGGCTTCACCCGCGTGTCCGAGATCGCAATTGAGCGCCTGAACCGCCGCCTGTTGAAAGGCCAAGCCATCGTGGGAGGGGGATCATGAGCTGCATTCAGACGATCCAGGACTATGCCCTGCGCTCGATCGGGCTGGGCGAACGGTTGCTGCCAAAATCCGATTTCACCCTGTGTCAGCAGTTTACGCTGATTGGCTCGGGCATGATCTGGAACATCTACTTTGGCGCGCTGGCGCTGATCATCGGGTTCTTCATCGCCTCGGCTGTGGCCATGGGCAAGGACGCGCGCACGCCCTGGCTGCGCAAACCTGCGGAATGGTTTATCTTTGTGTTTCGCGGATCACCCCTGTTCATCCAATTCTTCTTTGCCTATTTTCTGTTTCTCAAGCTGAAGCAGGTGGGGGTCATGCCCTGGCTGACCTCGGCCCAAGCGGGCGCGTTGGTGGTGCTGATCCTGAACACCGCCGCCTATTCCGGCGAGATCTTCTTTGGCGCGCTCAGGGCCGTGCCGCGCGGCGATTTGGAGGCGGCGGATGCTTATGGCATCACCGGCTGGACCCGGTTTCGGCGCATCACCTGGCCGACCATGCTGCGGCTGGCCTGGCCCGCTTACACAAACGAAGCCATCTTTCTGTTCCATGCCACGACGCTGGTGTTCCTGTCGGGTTTTCCGATCTGGAAGCAAAAGGGGGACGCGCTGTATTACGCCAAGTATTTCGCCGACCAAACGTTCAACCCGTTTGTCCCTTACCCTATCCTGGCAGGGTATTTCATCCTGCTGACCTTGGCTGTGATCGGGCTGTATGGCATGATCAACAAACGTCTGAACCGCCACCTGCCGCAGGAAAAGCGGCGGCGCATTCGGATCCGTCCCAATCTGATCCGATAACCGGCTTCACCCCCGCGTCAGGCGCGCCTCAGGATCGATCCACGCGGGTTGACGCTCGCGCAGACATGGTATCCGGTGGCCTCACTGCGTTCAGCCCGCGCCCCCCGCCCGTGGCTTGCGCCCCCGGTATGGGGCACGCGGTGGCGCTTTTCGCCTTTGCGAAAAGCGCCACGCCCAACCGACAGAGGTGCCGCAAGGCAGCGATGACGGGCGGGAGGGCCCGCTTGACGGAAATCCGCCTGCCCCCCTTGCCCCGTTTCAAGACCTCGGCTAGGGTCGCTCTCGCAATTTGATCAAATTTGGTGACTCATGAGGATCGGCATCCTTCAAACCGGCCATGCGCCGGACGAGGTTCAGGGCGACCTGGGCGACTATGCAGACATGTTCCAGCGGCTGCTGGATGGGCGTGGCGACACGTTCACAACCTTCAATGTGGTTGACGGACAGTTCCCCGAGGACCCCGGGATCGCCGATGGCTGGCTGATCACCGGATCAAAACACGGGGCCTATGAGGACCACGCCTGGATCCCGCCACTGGAACAGCTGATCCGCGACATCCGCGACAGCGGCAAGCCGCTGATCGGCGTCTGTTTCGGCCATCAGATCATTGCACAAGCCCTGGGGGGCAAGGTCGAAAAGTTCGACAAGGGCTGGGTCATTGGCCGCCAGACCTATGATTTCGGTGACGAAGTCCTGGCCCTGAACGCCTGGCATCAGGACCAGGTAATCGAACTGCCCGAGGGCGCACAAGTCATCGCCTCGAACGATTTCTGCGCCAACGCGGCGCTGATCATCGGCGAGAATATCCTGACCATTCAGCCCCACCCGGAGTTCAACGCAGCGATGATCGACGCCCTGATCACCCACCGGGGCAAGGGCAACGTGCCCGACGACCTGATCGCACAGGCCGAGGCCGCGTTGACCACACCCACATCAAACACAGCTTTCGCCGACCGTATGCTGGCGTTTTTCAACAAGGGGGCCAAGTGATGGCCGACTGGATCAAGACCCTGCCCGAAGGGGCGCAAACCTATCTGGATGGCAAACGTCTGGACGAGGTCGAATGCATCATCAGCGACCTGCCCGGCATTGCCCGCGGCAAGGCCGTACCTGCGAAAAAATTCGCGAAACAAGACTATTTCCACCTGCCTGACAGCATCTTTTATCAAACCATCACGGGGGACTGGGGCGAAGCTGCGGGCGAAGAAGGCTTCATTGAACGCGACATGATCCTGGAACCGGACATGTCCACGGCCACCGCCGCGCCCTGGACCGGCGACTGGACCCTGCAAGTGATCCACGACGCCTTTGATCGCAACAACGACCCGATCGAATACGCGCCGCGCAACGTGCTGAAACGGGTCGTTGAACTGTATCACAAACAGGGTTGGGAGCCGATTGTCGCGCCAGAAATGGAATTCTATCTGGTCGCACGCAACCTGGATCCCGCTGAGCGGATCAAACCCATGATGGGCCGCTCAGGCCGCCCCGCCGCTGCGCGCCAGGCCTATTCCATGACGGCCGTGGATGAATTCGGCCCCGTGATCGACGACATCTATGATTTCGCCGAGGCCCAGGGTTTTGAAATCGACGGCATCACCCAAGAGGGCGGCGCGGGCCAGCTGGAAATCAACCTGGTCCATGGCAACCCCATGAAGCTGGCCGACGAAGTGTTCTATTTCAAACGCCTGATCCGCGAGGCCGCCCTGCGCCACGACTGTTTCGCCACCTTCATGGCCAAACCGATCGCCGAAGAACCCGGCTCGGCCATGCATATCCACCATTCGGTGATAGATCGCGAAACCGGGCAGAACATCTTTTCCGGCCCTCAAGGCGGCGATACGGACGCGTTTTTCCACTTTAT
>DFBF01000013.1:18950-19472 GCA_002367285.1 Rhodobacteraceae bacterium UBA3087
AAAGACAACGCCGCCCCGATCAATCTGGAATGGGCGCGCGACAACCGCACCACAGGCATTCGCGTGCCGCTGTCCAACCCCGCCGCGCGCCGGGTTGAAAACCGCATCGCGGGCATGGATTGCAACCCGTATCTGGGCATCGCGGCCTCGCTTGCCGCAGGCTATTTGGGCCTGATGGAGGAAAAACGCCCGACCGCTCAGTTCAAGGGCGACGCCTATGACGGCGAAGAGGCCATTCCCAGCGGTCTGGACCAGGCATTGGAGATCTTCGACGCCGCAAAGGACATGCATGAGGTATTGGGCCCGGAATTCGCCCGTGTCTATTCCATCGTGAAACACACGGAACACGCAGAGTTTCTGCAAGTTATCAGCCCTTGGGAACGCGAGCACCTGCTGTTGAACGTCTAAAACTTTTGCTGGACCGGGTGCCCCTGCCCCCGGTCCAGCCCCCTGCGTTACTGGGTCATGATCCCGTCGGCCACCATCCGCTCCCACACTTCCGCCGCGACCTGTTCTGCTTCC
>DFBF01000013.1:19497-25132 GCA_002367285.1 Rhodobacteraceae bacterium UBA3087
CCAGGATGATCCTGAAGGACCTGTTCGGGCTCGACCTCTTCGCCGGCCCCGCTGAACACGGAGGCATAGACTGTCATCGTCGATAAACATTGGCGCCACATGAGAGAATTCGACGCGCGCGTCGAGCACATTGCCAAACCATTGGCACCCCGCACAATATGCGCGGCCTCCCTTGGCTTTCCAAAGCTAAATGCATCCATGGCCACAACAGGGGCAAAAATCGCCTCATTGAAAAATTTTTCGTATATTCGAATGCATCCTGTTGCGCGTGACCAAACCAGTGGGCCACATATGAATTTCTTCTTTGCCATTTCTTCATTTTGGAATTTCACCTTAAAGGCATCGAAACCGCCGGGCCTACAGTTGTCGTCATAAGCAATTCCGTCGCGAAAGGCCCTGATCCACCTGATGCATGTATCCGCAAGGGTCATTTGGCGGAAAGCGGCACCGGTCGCATCAACATAGATCAAACAGTGTCGCGTTGTTGGTCATAGGCATGCCGCTCCCGCTTCATCACCTCCAATTCCTGCAACCGGGCCTCTTACAGACCATGACGCGCAGCGCCTCAATATTCTCGTTGCCTGTGGCCGCATCTGTTTGAGCAGAAGTATGGCCCCGAAAGGCCTGTCGCAACGTAGCCTCTTGCGCCTCGGGCGTCGTGGCACGGGGCTGGGTTGTGTAATCAGGCGTTTCGACCTGAACCGCAGAGCCGACGATCAGGAAAAGAACGGGAAAGGGGATCATGGCGACTCACTTACTCCTCATGCAAGCGAAAGGCACTTCCGGACTCTTTTAGTCACATTAAGGATTCCATTCTCGCCGCCAAATCGGCAAAACCACGCCTTTCACATCATAACATCCTGTTTTGTAACGACTATATGGCAACCACAACTCTACTCCACCCGCTCATGGAGGTAAAAAACGCTCGCATTGACGCGGATACTCGAATACTGTTTTTCCGAAGTTAAGTTTCGGGTATTCCGAAAGGGCCGGGGCGCAAAACAAATCCAGAGCAGGACAGTGACATGACCCTCGCCCCCAACGTCTATGACGCCGAACCCATCCCCGAAGCGGCCCGCGCCGAGATCGACCGACTGCTGCAATCGGGCGATCTGTTCCGCTATACCGCCCCGCAGAACGCCCCCGTTTCTCTGCTCGAAGCCGAGTTTGCCGACATGATGGGGGCGAAATACGCGCTGGCCGTGGCCTCCTGTTCCGCCGCGCTGTTCCTGTCTCTCAAGGCGCTGAACCTGCCGCGCGACACCAAGGTGCTGATCCCGGCCTTTACCTTTGCCGCCGTGCCATCGTCCGTCGTGCACGCGGATTGCCAGCCAGTGCTGGTCGATGTCGGCGCAAATTACCGCGTGAACATGGCAGATTTTACCACCAAGCTGACAGATGAAGTCGGCGCGGTGATCATTTCCCATATGCGCGGCCACACCTCGGACATGGACGCGATCATGGAGCTGTGCGACGCCGCTGGCGTGCCGGTGATCGAAGACGCCGCCCATTCGCTGGGCACGCTGTGGCACGGTCGCAAAATCGGCACGATCGGCAAGATCGGCTGTTTTTCGTTCCAGAGCTATAAGATGCTGAATGCCGGCGAAGGCGGCATTCTAATCACGGATGACGCCGAACTGGTGGCGCGCGCCGTCATCATGTCGGGCGCCTATGAGCATAACTGGAAAAAGCACAAGGTCCCGCACGGCGACAATACCACAGCGTTGGAAGATGCTTTTGCCAAATGGCAGAACAAACTGCCGCTGTATAATACGCGCCTGTCAAACCTGTCCGCCGCCGTGATCCGCCCACAATTGGGCGAGCTGACCCGCCGCGTGACGGATGGGTTGAAGAACCACGACTATGTCGCCGACCTGTTGAACCAAAGCCCCTGGATCGACGTGCCCCCGCCGCTGGCCCCCGAAACGCGCGCCCCGGATTCGATCCAATTCAACCTGGTTGGCATGTCCGATGACGACACCCGCGCTTTTGCTGCGGCGGCCAAGGAACGTGGCGTGTCGGTGCAGGTCTTTGGCATGAACGAAGACAACGCGCGCGCCTTTTGGAACTGGCAGTTCATTGGCGATCAGGGCCCGCTTGAAGGCACCCGCGAGATGTTGATGCGCGCCTGTGACACTCGTCTGCCTGTGCGGTTGCAGCAACCGCAGCTCGACTTTATCGCAGGGGCTTTGGTTGCTGCGGCCCAAGACGTGAAGGGCCGCGAACTGGCCTATGGCACTTAAGCCTGACGGCCTGAGACAGGTCACAAGGACGGGCCGAAGGGGTCGCCCTTTTTCGTCCCGGCGCTGCGGGGTGGGAGGCCACATCACCCCCCGCACGATCGCTCACCAGGGTGGGAGCGGCGCCAGGCCGCCCTCACAACAGGCGCAATGCCCCGTTCAGCCACGGCATTTCCACCAAAGCCGGTTCGACGATCAGCTCGGACAACAACGGGCGCAACCTTCCGGCGACATCGCCTGGCATATCGCCCAACACCTCGCGCCGCGCGGTCAGGGAAATACAACGCGTCAGCGGGTCAAACGGCAAGGGCATAAGGTCCGCCGCGCCCCGGAACCGTTGCGCACGCAGAAACCCCAGCGGCGTCAGGATCGTCCAGCCGGCCCCGGCGGCGACCATCGCCATAATGGCGTGATAGCTGTCCAGTTCAAACCGATGATCCAGCCGCAGGTTCTGTGTTGCCAGGTGGCTGGCAATCTGACGCCCCATATGGTGGCGCCCGGTATACTGGATCAGGGGCAGCGCACGCAGATCTGCCAGCGAGGCCCCAGCCCCTTTGGGCACGGCGGCAACAAAGGGTTCCTGCATCAGCGGATGGACCTCCATCCAGGCCGCGCTGGCCCCCATGTCTGCGGCGACGATCACGTCCAATGCACGCGCATCCAACAGGTCGAACAACCGATGCGAGGCGCCAGTCTCCAACAGGAATTGGGTCGAACTCAGGTCGCCCGCCATCTGCGACAACAGACGCGGCGTGACGTCTGCGTCAAAGTCTTCGATCATGCCCAGGCGGAACCGGGTCAGGCTGGACAGGTCCTGCATTGCCAATTCGGCGCGGGCCTGTTCGGCTTCGTTCAGGATCGATTGCGCCCGGCGGCGAAACAGCGCGCCCGCCGGGGTCAGGACCAGCGGGCGGGCGGACCGGTCCAACAGGATCGCCCCAACCGCGTTTTCCAGATTGCTCAGCTGCTGCGACACCGACGACGGGCTGGCGCCCAACCGCCGCGCGGCGGCTGAAATCGACAGCTCATCCGCCGTGGCCGTAAAGACCTCGATGCCCCAAAGGGTGATCCGCCCAGCGGTTTCGACCATGGCGCGGTCCTCCGTGTCATTTCAGGGCGCAACCCGGTCGGGATGTGGGCTCAGCCCATGCCAGACAGTTTCGACTGCAATTCAGCCAGCTGTTTCTTGATCGCGTCCAGCTCTTTGGATTTGTCGCCCTCGGTGGGTGCAGCCACGCCGCCTTCGCCGTCCGAACCAGCCTCAGGCGTTCCGGGCCATCCGCCCATCATCGCCTTCATAAAGGCCTCTTGCTGCGCTTGCATTGCTTCCAGCCCTGGCATACCGGCCATCGGGCTGGGCATGCCCCCCATGCCGCCCATCATCTTGGACTGGCCATCGCGCAGCATTTCGAAACTGGCGGCCAGGAATTGCGGCACAACGCTTTGCGCCTGGGTGGTATAGGAGCGCACCAAATCGGTCAGCACATCCACCGGCAGCACGCTTTCGCCGCGGCTTTCGTGTTCCGCCACGATCTGCAACAGGTATTGCCGGGTCAGGTCATCGCCGGACTTCAGGTCGATGATCTGCACCTCGCGCCCATCCCGGATGAAGCCAGCGATATCATCCAGCGTCACGTAATCCGAGGTCTCGGTATTATAGAGCCTGCGGCTCGCATAGCGCTTGATCAGCAGCGGTTGGTCTGTTTTGGCCATTTTGCTTGCCCTCCCCAGGGAATTTCAATTCGCGTGTCGCGGTGCAGCAAAAGCCTACGCCAGTGCAGAAAGAAAAGGCAAGCGCTGCGCAGAAAAAACCGCGTACGCCTGCGTATGGAAATGCAAAAGGGCGGGCCCGAAAGGGTCCGCCCAGTGTGGGATCAAGCTGACAGGGAGGAGGCGCCAGCGATCTCAGACTTGCTGCGCAGGTGGGAGGGCCCGCGCGTTCCACGCTTACTTCGCGGTGGCTTTCTTGGCAGCCTTGGCAACGTCGTCAGACGCTTTTTTCACGGCGGCCTGAGCTTCTTCGCCCATGTCTTTGCCTGCGGCCAGCATCAGCTCAACGGTTTCAGCTTGCACTTTTTTCGCAACTTCAGCGAAGGCGGCCATGTTTTCTGCAGCCAGCTCGGCCTGGGTCGAAGCGAAGTCGGTCATGGCTTTCGAGTAGTCGGCGGCTTCTTCTTTGGCAGCAGCGACGTCACCCATCTTGGTCAGGGTCTCTTTGGTCCATTTGGTCGAGATCTCGGCCGATTTGTCAGCGGCTTCCAGCGCGACTTTGGTCATTTTCTCGCCCATGGCAGCCTGGGTTTTGAAGGCGTCCTGGATGGCGGACATGTCCACGGGGAACGCGCCCATCATTTCTTGCATCATCTTGCTGTAATCTTGGGTCTTGGTCATGGATCTTCTCCGGTTCGGTCAGGCCCTGTGGCCCGGTTCATTTCTCAACTGCAACCAATATGCATGCTGCACCGCAGCAATTCAAGTTTTTTCTGCGGTGCAGCATGTGAAATTTTCATGAACCAAAGAAAATCAAGGGGTTGGCTTGGCCACCACATAGGTGCCCGGTGCCGGGGCGAGTGCTTCAATGCCAGAATCACCCGGAACGCGAGCGGGGATCTGTTTGCCAGACCGCTTCTTCAGCCAGCTTTCCCAGCGCGGCCACCAGGACCCCTCGTGGAACGTCGCACCCTTCTGCCAGGCCTCGGGCGTTTCCGCCCAATCGTCGTTGGTATAGTGGCCGTATTTCTTTTTCGATGGTGGATTGACGATGCCCGCGATATGACCGCTTTCGGACAGGATGAAGGTCTTGTTGGTCGATCCCATCTTGCGCACACCACGATAGCTGGACCGCCAGGCGGCGATATGGTCGGTCTCGCAGGCAATGGCACAGACCGGCACATCGACGTCCTCGATCGACAGGGCCTCGCCCAACAGCGGCATGGCGTCTCCGTCCTTGGCGAACCGGTCGCCCTGGCACAGGTGGCGCAGGTATTGCACGGTCATCTTGGCGGGCAAGTTGGTGCCATCACCGTTCCAGAACAGCAGATCGAACGCCGGCGGTGCTTCGCCCAGCATATAGCTTTTGATCGCCGGGCCATAAATCAGGTCGTTCGATCGCAGATAGCTGAAGGTGCGCGACATGAAGAACTTGTCCAGATACCCCTTTTGGCCCACCTCTTCTTCGATGCCATCGACGAAATCATTGTCCAGGAACACGCCGACCTCACCACGATCCGAGAAATCGGTCATGGTGGTAAAGAAGGTGGCGGATTTGATCGACTTGTCACCGCGTTTCTTCATCAGCGACAGGGTCAGCGACAGGGTCGTGCCCGCGATGCAATAGCCCACCACGTTGACCTGCTTTTGCTTGGTGATCGTCTTGACCTGATCGATCGCGGCCA
>DFBF01000197.1:0-6860 GCA_002367285.1 Rhodobacteraceae bacterium UBA3087
CCGCCATTCAGGATGCGTTGAAGGGCAATCCCAACGTCGCATTCGCCCGCAAACGGATCAAATGCGGTTGGGGCGCATGGTCGCTGGTTCAGGCCACTTTATATGCGGTCGAGGCAGCGGTGGACGCCTTTCCGCGCGCGACGCATTTTTACATGGTGTCGGGCGATTGCATGGCGATCAAATCGGCCGAATACACGCATGAGTTTCTGGATGGCGACGACGTCGACTATATCGAAAGTTTTGATTATTTCGAAAGCGACTGGATCAAGACGGGCATGAAGGAAGAAAGGCTGGTCTATCGCCATTTCTTCAATGAGCGCACGCAGCCCGGGCGGTTCTATGCCAGTTTCAATACGCAAAAACGCCTGGGTATGACGCGCGAAATTCCGCATGATTTGCAGATCATGATCGGCAGCCAATGGTGGTGTCTGCGTCGGCGCACGATTGAATGGATCCTGGATTTCACCCGGCGCCGCAAGGACGTGATGCGGTTCTTCAAGACGACCTGGATTCCGGATGAAACCTTCTTTCAGACCCTGGTACGCCACCTGGTGCCCGAACATGAAATCCGCACCCGAACGCTGACCTTTCTGATGTTCACGGATTACGGCATGCCGGTGACATTCTATAATGATCACTATGACTTGCTGCTGTCTCAGGATTTCCTGTTTGCGCGCAAAATCAGCCCTGAGGCGAAGGAGCTGAAGAAGCGGCTGGGTGATCTTTACGCCACCGAAGGGGTGCAGTTTCAGATTTCCAACGAGGGCCGGTCGCTGTTCAAGTTTCTGACCGGGCGGGGGCGGATCGGACGCCGGTTTGCGCCGCGGTTCTGGGAGGCAGAAAGCACCCTGGGGCGCGAGCGGGAGCTTTTGATCATTGTCGCCAAGAAATGGCACGTGGGCAAGCGGCTGTTGGACCGGATCAAGCAGGTGACGAACCTGCCGGTGATCGAGTTTCTGTTCGACGAAGAAGGCACGCCTTTGCCCGACCTTGGCGGGATTCAGTCGACGCTGGAAAAACGCACGCGTCACAGGCGCGCCCTGATGCGCATGTTGTTTGATTATTACGACACGGACCGGTTGGTGATCTGCATGGATCCCAACAATATGGACCTGTTCCAGGATTTCTTTTCGGATCGCTCCATCACCCGTCTGTTGGAGGTCGAAAGCGAATTCAGCGACGATTATCTGCTGGGGCACGCAAAGCGGATTGGCCTGGCGGGCGAACGCACGCCGCGGGATGCCATCGACCGGTTGTTGCCAACGATCCGGCGTGATGTACGGTTTGAAAGCGACCGCATTCGCGACGCCGGGTTTGAGGAATATTACCGCCTGCGTGAGGCCGCAGATCCCGGCGAGAACGCCCGCCCCCTTGCCAAATTCCTGTCAATCCCCGAAGAACGGGCGCGAGAGATTGCCGAAACCGGCTATCTCTATGCGGATTAAGCAGTGTGAGGGTGCCCATGGCCTATACCTATGACGATCAAAACATTTTCGCCAAAATTCTGCGCGGCGAAATCCCGAATGACACGGTCTATGAGGACGACTTCGCGCTGGCGTTTCGTGACATCCAGCCCCAGGCACCAGAGCACGTTCTGGTGATTCCCAAAGGGCCCTATGTGACCTATGACCACTTTGCGACCACGGCGACGGACGCGGAAATCGTTGGATACACCCGCGCGATTGGCGCGGTGTGCGCCGCGCTGGGGGTTGAGCCTGGCGCGGGCGGCATGGGCTATCGGATGATTGCCAATTCTGGTGACGCTGGCGTGCAGGAAGTGCCGCATCTGCATGTGCATATCCTGTCGGGACGGATGCTGGGGCGAATGTTGAAGCGCTTTGACGACTGAAACGGTGCCAAACGGAATTGCTTTCAGCAATGCTTGATGTCTCGCGGGGTCAAGCCCCGCTCGGGATTGGCGCAATGTGTGGATGTTTCGTGTCATTTGCCCCTGCGGGGTCTTGTTCCTGCCCGGGGGGCTGATAAACTGCGTTGAAACGTGTGAACAAGGTTGATGACATGACCCAGACCGCCCCGGAAACCAAGATCGTGGACAGCTATAAGGTCGTGTGTGACGGCGGTGATGGCGGCCATCCGCGGGTGTTTTTGCAGATCCCGCGCGACCTGGGTTGGGTCGAGTGCCCCTATTGCGATTGCAAATTCGTGCAAAAGGATCATGCCGACACGGCAGCCTGAGGCGTCACCGCCCGCGTTTGATTGAGTTGAAGGGGGGCGGGGCATGAGCTTCGGCAAAGGTTGTCATTTGCATCTGGTCGACGGGTCGGCCTTCATTTTTCGCGCCTATCACGCCTTACCGCCTTTGACGCGCAAGTCCGATGGTGCGCCGATCGGCGCTGTTGCAGGGTTTTGCAACATGCTGTTCAAGGTGGTTGAAGACGCGACGGGGACGGACGCGCCAACCCATGTTGCCGTGATCTTTGACTATTCCGGCAAGACGTTTCGCAACGATATGTACCCGTTGTACAAGGCGAACCGCCCGCCCGCACCCGAAGATCTGGTGCCGCAGTTTCCGTTGACCCGCGACGCCACGCGCGCCTTCAATATCGCCTGTATCGAGGTCGAGAACTATGAGGCCGATGACATCATTGCCACCCTTGCGCGTCAGGCGAATGAGGCGGGCGGACGGGTCAGCATCATCAGTTCGGACAAGGATCTGATGCAGCTTGTTGGCGGTGGGGTCGAGATGGTCGATCCCATGAAGAACAAGCGGATCGGGGTCGAGGGCGTCGAGGAAAAGTTCGGCGTCGGCCCCGATCGAGTGGTTGATGTGCAGGCTTTGGCTGGCGACAGCGTTGACAACGTGCCGGGCGCGCCGGGCATTGGCATCAAGACCGCCGCTTTGTTGATCAACGAATATGGTGACCTGGACAGCCTGTTGGCGCGCGCCGAAGAGATCAAGCAACCCAAACGGCGGGCCACTTTGATCGACAATGTCGAGCAGATCCGTATTTCTCGTGAACTGGTCAAGTTGGTCGATGACATGGATCTGGAGTTCAGCCTGGATGATCTGGAGATGAAGGATCCAGAACCTTCGGTGCTGTTGCCGTTCTTGGCCGACATGGAGTTTCGCACCTTGAGCAACCGGGTGGCGGCCAAGCTGGGCATGGATGCGCCCGAGATTGTCGATGCGGGTCCCGCACAGCCCGACGTGCCGGATCAGGCCCCGATTGACCCCGAGACATATGAATGGGTGAAAGACGCCGACGCCCTGCGCGCCTGGGTCACGCGCATTCGCGAACGTGGCTATGTGGCGGTCGACACCGAAACGACGGGTCTGGACGAAATGCGCGCCGATCTGGTCGGGATTTCGCTGTGCGTCGAACCCGGACAGGCCTGTTATATCCCGCTGATTCACCGCGAGGCCGCGACGGACGATCTGTTCGGCTCTGATGCTTTGGCCGAGGGTCAGATGGGCGTTAATGACGTCCTGGCGATCCTGAGGCCGGTGCTCGAGGATGATGCGATCCTGAAAATTGGCCAGAACATGAAATACGACGCGAAAATGTTCGCGCGCTATGGTGTTTCTGTCGCGCCGATCGATGACACGATGCTGATGTCCTATGCGTTGAATGCGGGGGTGCACAACCATGGGATGGACACGCTGAGCGACCGGTATCTGAACCACAAGCCGATTTCGATCAAATCGCTTCTGGGCACGGGCAAAAGCGCGATCACCTTTGACAAGGTGCCGGTTGGTGAGGCGGTGAAATATGCCGCCGAGGATGCGGATATCACGCTGCGCTTGTGGCAGCTTTTCAAGCCGCGGCTGCATAGCGAAAAGGTGACGACGGTTTATGAAACGCTGGAACGTCCCCTGGTGCCGGTTCTGGCGCAGATGGAAATGTACGGCATCAAAGTTGATCGCGACACGTTAAGCCGCATGTCGAATTCCTTTGCCCAGAAAATGGCTGGGTACGAGGCCGAGCTGTATGAGATTGCTGGGCGTGAGTTCAACGTGCAAAGCCCTGCGCAGGTTGGGGAAATCCTGTTTGACCAGATGGGGCTAGAGGGCGGAAAACGCACCAAAACCGGCCAGTGGTCAACCCCCGCCGATGTGCTGGAAGATCTGGCGGCGGAACATGATTTCGCCGCGCGGGTGTTGGATTATCGCCAGCTGCAAAAGCTGAAATCGACCTATACCGACGCGCTTCAGACGCATATTCACCCTGAAACGGGGCGTGTGCATACCTCGTATTTGCAGAGCGGGGCGACGACGGGGCGGCTGGCCTCAAGTGATCCGAACTTGCAGAACATCCCGGTGCGGTCTGAAGAAGGGCGGCGCATTCGCGAGGCCTTTGTGGCGGAACCCGGCAAGCTGTTGATCAGCCTGGATTACAGCCAGATCGAGCTGCGCATTCTGGCCCATGTGGCGGAAATTGACGCGTTGAAACAGGCGTTTCGCGATGGGCTGGATATTCACGCCATGACGGCATCCGAAATGTTCGATGTGCCGATGGAGGACATGACGCCGGACATTCGCCGCCAGGCCAAGGCGATCAACTTTGGTGTGATCTATGGCATCAGCGGGTTCGGTCTGGCCCGCAACCTGCGCATTCCGCGCAGCGAGGCGCAGGGCTTTATCGACCGGTATTTCGAACGCTTTCCGGGCATTCGCACCTATATGGACAACACGGTGCAGTTTGCCAAAGACAATGGTCATGTGCAGACGCTGTTTGGGCGTAAGATCCATACGCCGGAAATTGGTGCCAAGGGCCCGCAGGCCGGGTTCGCCAAACGTGCCGCGATCAACGCGCCCATCCAGGGTACGGCGGCGGATGTGATCCGACGCGCCATGATCAAAATGCCCGCCGCCATCGAAGGCCTGCCAGCCAAGATGCTGTTGCAGGTGCATGATGAATTGATCTTCGAAGTCGATGAAGCCGCTGTCGATGAGACCACTAGCGTGGTGCGTGATGTGATGGAGGGGGCGTCAGACCCGGCCGTGAAACTGGACGTGCCACTGGTCGTGGACGCGGGCCGGGGCCACAACTGGGCCGAGGCGCACTGAGCATGTGGGCGGTGATCCGGAGCCTGCCGGTGCTGGCCTGTCTGGTCGGAGCTGCACAGGCGCAAGATATTGAACCCAAAGCGGAAATCCTGGTGATCGGCGACAGTCTTCTGGCTTGGCATCGGGCCTCGGGGCAGGCGGTTTCGCATCGGCTGGAGCAGTTGCTGGAAGAACCTGTGATCGACCGGTCCGTTGGCGGCGCACGGATGATTTACAACCTGCCGATCTCCGGGGCGATGGGCCTGTCGATTGCCAAACAGTATCGCGACAAACCCTGGCGCTGGGTCGTGGCCAATGGCGGTGGCAACGATCTGTGGCTGGGCTGTGGCTGCGGCAAGTGTGACCGCAAGATGGGCAAGCTGATCTCCCGGGATGGTACGCGCGGGGCGATCCCGAAACTGGTCGGACGTATTCGCGCCACGGGCGCCAAGGTGCTGTGGTTGGGATATCTGCGCAGCCCCGGGTTCGGTACGCCCATCGAAGGCTGCAAGGATGAAGGCGACGAATTGGATGCCCGGTTGGCCGTAATGGCCGCGCTGGACGATGGTGTCGTGTTCCACCCGATCAGCGATCTTGTGCCCGAGGGCGACCTGAGCTTTCACGGCGTGGATCGGATACATCCGTCGCTGAAGGCCAGCCAGGCGATTGCCCGGCGCCTGGCGCGCGTGATCCGCACCTATTGACGCAGTTCGGGGGAAGCCCTTGCGGCCCACCGACAAGCCGCCGATGATTGACAGGAGCGAGGTTGAACAGGAGGGCCGACATGCCGCATGACCACCACCACCACCACCACCACATCGATCCCGATGCGGGGGACGCGCGTGTGGCCTGGGCGGTGGCGGCAAATGTCGCTCTGACGCTGGCACAGATCGTTGGTGGCATTCTGTCAGGCTCAGTCGCGTTGATTGCCGACGCGATCCATAACCTGTCTGACGCGGCCTCGCTTGGGATCGCATTTTTCGCCAGAAAAATCGCTCGCCGCCCGACGGATGCGGGCATGACATTTGGCTATAAGCGGGCCGAGCTGGTGGCGGCGTTGATCAACCTGACAACGCTGATCGTGATCGGGTTCTATCTGGCCTATGAAGGCATCATGCGGTTTTTCGACCCGCCCGAGGTGGCGGGGTGGTTGGTGATCATCGTTGCGGGTATTGCCCTGGCGGTGGACAGTCTGACGGCGCTGTTAACCTGGCGCATGGCCAAGGACAGCGCCAATATCCGCGCGGCGTTTTTGCACAATCTGGCTGATGCGCTGGGCTCGGTCGCGGTGATCATTGTCGGCATTCTGATCGTTGCCTTTGATTGGTATCTGGCTGACCCCATCGCGACGCTGGGCATCGCGGCCTATATCCTGTGGATGGGGTTTTCCGAGATCAAGGGCGTGATCCACATCCTGATGCTGGGCGCGCCCACGGGGATTGCGGCCGAACAGGTTTTGGCCGTGATGGAGGCGGTCGAGGGCGTCGACAGTGTGCACCATCTGCACCTGTGGCAGATCAGCGAGGCGGTTGTTTCGCTCGAGGCGCATGTGGTCGTTAGCGCTGATCACTGGCCCGACTGTCATGCCCCCAAGGCGGCGGTGAAGGCCGCTTTGGGCGATCAGTTTCACATCAGCCACGTGACCTTGGACATGGAAGGACCCGGAGAGCGATGCGACCATCCGGCCCGGATCGGCGGGGCTAGCGCCCCAGTTTCGTGATCACCAGTTGCCCGGTGCCGTCGTTATAGGCCTGCACGTGAAAAACACGGTCGCCCATGGCCCATGTGTCCAAGGCGCCCTCGACAGCTCGATTGGCTTTCAGGATTGGGGGGACAGATTGACCTTGTCCAG
>DFBF01000197.1:6987-7369 GCA_002367285.1 Rhodobacteraceae bacterium UBA3087
CCGCGATGGCCAGCATGCCACCGCCTCCGTGTCCGCGACACGTCAAGACATAGCTCTGCTCGGCCCGACTGGGCAGGGCAAAGCCCGTAACGATCAGAAGGGCAAGGACAATAGGTTTGAAATTTCTCATCTGAAGTCTCCCGTGGAACGTTGGTAAGGCAATGCTTCCCTGCAACGGTACAGCCACGGAAATGTTATGCCATATCGGCGGGCGGCTAGGCGTTGTCACGGCGCGGCTCTGCGGATTTCGGCGGGTTATGGCTGATCCTGGGACTGGCGCCGCGCGTAAAAGGCCAACAGGCTTTTGTCCCGTTCGTCGCGGAACCGGTCGCCGATCTCCAATGTCTTTATGCGGTCGATGCGGAACATGCGGAAATCATCG
>DFBF01000280.1:0-1147 GCA_002367285.1 Rhodobacteraceae bacterium UBA3087
TCGTTCGGGGCAGGGTACGTGGTCGCGCCGCCTGCATCAACGGGATTTGACGTGATTTAACGGGGCGGGAGAAGGATCCGCCGCAGGCGTTTGCGCTGGAACAGCGTTCCGATCCGGGGCAGGGTGGCGGAAATTCCTTCAGGAGGCCGCCATGCTGACGCCATTCCACCTTGCCATCCACGTCACCGATCTGGACGCCGCACGTGCGTTTTATGGCGGGCTATTGGGCTGTATCGAAGGCCGGTCGACCGACAGTTGGGTTGATTTCAGCTTTTTCGGTCATCAGTTAAGCCTGCATCTGGGCACGCCGTTTGAAACGACAGACAGCGGCAAGGTCGGTGCCCATATGGTTGCCATGCCGCATTTCGGCGTGGTGCTGACCTATGACGACTGGCGCGCGCTGGCGGATCGACTGGAGGCGGCGGGGATCGACTGGGTTATCGCGCCAACCGGGCGTTTCATCGGCGCGCCGGGCGAACAATGGACGATGTTTTTCCGCGACCCATCGGGCAACCCGATCGAGGTGAAAGGGTTCAAACACATGGAGGGGGTGTTCGCGGGATAGGGGACGTCGACTTCGCGGTTGATACCAAAAATGCTCCGTCGGGCCGGTCACCGCCAAATGGGAAATAGCCGCCCTTAAAGAGCGGCTATTGTCACACAATTCTCATTCAGTGTTCGTTCGGGTCATTTTCCGCGTCGCTCTGTGTCGCGTGCACCGTGCCATGAAGATGATCCGGCGGGCCGTAGATCGCATAGAGCTTGATGGGCTCGTCACCGATGTTGGTAATGTTATGCCACGTCCCGGCAGGCACGAATACGGCCCAGTCTGCGCCGACGTCCCGCTCATAAGTCAACTGATCTTCGGTCGGTCCCATCTGGACACGGCCTTTGCCTTGTTCAAGGCGCAAGAACTGGTCGATGGTTTCGTGCACCTCCAGCCCGATATCGCCCCCGACCGGGATTGTCATAAGGGTCAGTTGGATGTTCTTGCCGGTCCAGCGCGTGGTGCGAAAGTTGGTGTTTTCCAGCGTGTCCTTTTCAATGTCCACAACAAAGGGAGCGGAGCCATAGTCTTTTGGGTCGGTCATGTGAAATCCTATCAACTGTCTTTTGCCAATACAGAAGAATTATGCAGCGAGCGTGC
>DFBF01000280.1:1162-2711 GCA_002367285.1 Rhodobacteraceae bacterium UBA3087
TGGGCCTGTGCCTTGGCCTGTGTCTTGGGGGTGCGATCTATGGAGGACTGCCTCTGAAATGCCGCGATGACCGCGACTGAAGGATGCCCGCCAAGGCCAGAAAGGGCGTGAAACGAGCGGTTGGCCGCGTGTCTTGTCTTTACCCGTTTCACCGCATCCAGAACCCTTCGCGTTTGATCTGGTTGCGGATCATCTGTTCGCGTCGGGGCAGGTTGTTGCGATCAAACATGGCGCGCACTTTTTGGCCGCGGCCCTGGTAGATCATGCGCAGCATGGGGTCGTATTCCTTGAAGATCTTCTTCAGCTTGTTGGGGGCGGTGACCTCTTCGATCACCTGAATGGAATGGTCGGGTTCGCGCGCATACATCAACGGAAGGATGCGCCAGTGGCAGGTGGTGTCGCCGTCCAGGCCGTCCAGCTCCGGCCCTGGCCGTCCGCCACCAAAGGACTGGATCACCAGGGGCAGGGCGATTTGGTCCAACCAGGGGTATAGCTCCTGACAGACCAGCGGTTCGGGCCGGTCGGTCTGGATCGCTTGGGCATAGTCCAAGAACCGCTGGCCGAACTCTTGCGGGCAGGCGCCAAAGAACCAGCCGCCGTTGAAATACATGTAGCGCTCCCAGAATTCATCCGGTTTGCTCAGGTCCAGCGTCGGCTCATACTCCAGATCGAATTTGTCATAGAGCGATTTCCAGATATCGCCATAGCCGGGGCCATAGAGTTCGATCACTGGCCAGGTGCCCTCGCGTTTCATCGAGGCGGCGGGGCGTGTGAAATCAAACGGGATGTCCGAGAGCTTGCCGGTGACCAACGTGTCGCTGTCGAAAAACACGAAGGGTTCGCCCTTGGGCATCGCCAGCAATCCTTCGATCTTGTTGCCATTCGGGTAGGGGTCGCCAAACACCGGCGTATCAAACGGGATGATCTCGGCCCCCAGACCTTCCAGAGCGGCGCGGATGTGGTCCGCCATGCGCGGATCGCGTGGCCAGTTGGGGCCGGGTTGGGGTTCGCCCACCAGCACGCGGCCCTTGAAATCGGGGTCAGACTGTCTAAGTGAGGCCACGAAGAGGAGGGCCTCGTAAGACAGTCGTCCGGCTTGCCCAACGACAAAGATGTTGAAGTTTGGACGTTTTTTCGCTGATTTCGCCATCGCTGTTTTGCCTGCTCTGGATTTTTCTGCCACTATAGGGTGGAATGCAGCGACTGTGAAAGATGTTGCGTTAACAAATTGTGCTGGAGCTGACGATGAACTGGAAAATGACCCTGGCCGCCATTGCGATGGCCGCGCCTGTGATGGCACAGCAGTTCACCACCGCCAGTGAGGTGAAACCGATTCTGTCGGCCACCAAAGCGAACTGGGTGACCGTGCGCGAATATGACGGCAAGGACCTGCTGTATTTCACCCATCTGTTGGCGTGGCGCTGTGGCTTGGATGCGATTTATTACAGCGTGAATGGCGGGGCCGAGGCCCTGTATCAGGGCGAACCCTGCCATGAAGGCGAAGCGCAACCCAATGCCATCAAGGCGGCCAACAGCCTGCCGTTCATCA
>DFBF01000280.1:2752-6250 GCA_002367285.1 Rhodobacteraceae bacterium UBA3087
GCCAGGACAGCGGGTCGTATCAACGTGCGGCGATCATGACGCAATAGCTTGTCAAAAGGGCGCGCTGACGCGCGGCGTGTTTGCCTCACCCCGCCTGACGGCGCGGTTCAGGATTGGTGGCTGTCCGTATCTTCCATGACAAACTGACCGAATGTCCCGCTGCGAAACGCCAGCGGGGGAGTGTCAGATGTGGTGACACGGGTCACACGGCCCAGCACCACGGTATGGTCGCCCGCGTCGATGGTGTTTTCCAACATGCATTCAAACCGCGCCGTCGTGTCCTGGATCAGGGGCACGTCATGGCCCCCAGTCGTCCAGTCGCACAGCTCAAACACGTCACCATCGCGCGCAAAGGCTTCGGCCAGCGGGCGCTGGGTGTGGGACAGGATATGGATGGCGTAATTCTGCGCGGTGACAAAGGCGTCGTGACGCAGGGAGACCTTTGCCGGGCACCACAGCACCAGCGGCGGGTTCAGGGACACCGAGGTAAAGCTGTTCACCGTCATGCCCAATGGCCCCGCGTCGGTGGCGCAGGTCACAACACAGACACCGGTGGTGAACTGACCTAGGGCCGTGCGCAGTTCGCCTGCGTGTTCGGGGCCGGGGGTAAAGCTTTTCATGTCGGGTCCTGTTCGGGTCCTGTGCGCGTCTGTCCAGCGCACACAATATCTGGGCATGGGGCCAAGGAAAACCCCGAAATCGTATGGGCCTCGGGCGACCCTTCAGCGCCCAGATGCGCCATTTGCCCCCCGGTATTTGTCGCAGCCGGGCGATGCTTTGGGCACGTGGCCGTTAGACTAACGGCAACAGATGTTCAGGAGACACGGTATGAAGACGCAGGCAAAAGTGGTGGTCATCGGGGGTGGTGTGGTCGGCTGCTCGGTTCTGTATCATCTGGCACGCGCCGGGTGGACGGATGTATTGTTGCTGGAACGCTCGGAACTGACCAGCGGGTCGACCTGGCACGCGGCGGGCGGTATGCACACCATCAACGGCGATCCTAATGTGGCCAAGCTCCAGCAATACACGATCGACCTGTATAAGGAGATCGAAGAGCTGTCAGGCCAGGCCACCGGCGTGCATCTGACCGGTGGTGTCATGCTGGCCGCGACACAGGAGCGTCTGGACTGGCTGAAAGGCGTGGTTGCCAAGGGGCGATACCTGGGCATCGACTGCAATATGATCAGCGCCGAGGAAGCGCATGATCTGATGCCGCTGATTGATCCCAGCCAGTTTGTTGGCGCGGTGCAGACCTATGTCGATGGGCATCTGGACCCGTCCGGCGTGACCTATGCCTATGCCAAGGCGGCGCGCAAGCTGGGGGCAACGGTTGAAACCCATTGTAAGGTCGAGGGGATCGAGAAACACCCCGACGGTTGGCTGGTCAAGACCGCCAAGGGCGATGTGATCTGCGAACATGTGGTGAATGCCGGGGGGCTGTGGGCACGCGAAGTCGGGCGCATGGTCGGGCTGGAATTACCCGTGCTGGCAATGGAGCACATGTACCTGATGACCGAAGACATGCCCGAGGTCGCCGAGATCAATGCGCGGACCGGCAAAGA
The DNA here is from genome assembly GCA_002367285.1 of Rhodobacteraceae bacterium UBA3087. Taxonomy (GTDB): domain Bacteria; phylum Pseudomonadota; class Alphaproteobacteria; order Rhodobacterales; family Rhodobacteraceae; genus Aliiroseovarius_A. The sequence goes on from DFBF01000280.1 coordinate 4,315, forward strand.
GGTCATCCATGCCGTCGATTTTGATGGCGAACTGTACCTGCGTCAGGAACGTGGTGGCATGTTGATGGGGACCTATGAAAAGGCCTGCGTGCCCTGGTCGGTGAAGGAAACTCCGTGGGAGTTTGGTCACGAACTGTTGCAGCCCGATATCGACCGCATCGCGCCCTCGCTTGAGGTCGGGTTCAAACACTTTCCGGCGTTTCAGAACGCGGGCATCAAGCAGATCATCAACGGTCCGTTCACCTTTGCGCCTGATGGCAACCCGCTGATTGGCCCGGTCAAGGGTCTGCCGGGCTACTGGTGTGCGCTGGGCGTGATGGCTGGGTTCAGCCAGGGGGGCGGTGTCGGTCTGGCGCTGGCCAACTGGATGATCGACGATGATCCGGGCTTTGACGTCTTTGCCATGGATGTGGCGCGCTATGGCGACTATGCCACGTTGTCCTATACCAACGCCAAGGTGCAGGAGACCTATGCCCGCCGCTTCTCGATCCGGTTCCCGAACGAAGAATTGCCCGCCGCGCGACCGCTGAAAACCACGCCGATCTATGATCTGTTGAAAGCGCAAGGCGCGCGGTTCACCGCCGCGCATGGGTTGGAGGTGCCGCTGTGGTTCGCGCCCGAAGGTGTGGAAGATACGTTTAGTTGGCACAGGTCGACAGATTTCGAAACGGTCGGGGCCGAAGCCCAGGCGGTGCGCGACAGCGTTGGTCTGATCGAGATTTCAGGCTTTGCGAAATACAGCGTGACCGGGGCAGGGGCGCAGGGCTGGCTGGATCGCATTCTGGCCTGTCGCATGCCCGCGCAGGGGCGCATGACCCTGGCGCCGATGTTGAAACAGGACGGCAAGGTCATCGGTGACTTTTCACTCGCCAAGCTGGGCGATGGTGATTTCTTCCTGGCAGGCTCGGGTGTGGCCGAGGATTACCACATGCGTTGGTTCGACCAACACCTGCCGGACGATGGGTCGGTTCAGATCACCGCCCATGGCGCGGGGATGTGCGGGGTGTCGATTGCCGGGCCGAACGCGCGCAAGCTGTTGCAAAAGCTGGTCGATACCGATCTGGACAGATTCCGGTTCATGGATATCGCGCGCATGGATGTCGGCATGGCCCCGGCCCTGGTCGGGCGGGTCAGCTTCACCGGCGATCTGGGTTATGAAATCTGGATGGAGCCGGCATACCAGCGGTATATTTACACCCAGCTGATGCAGGCAGGGGCCGAATTCAATATCCGACCCTTTGGTCTGCGGGCGCTGAACGCATTGCGGCTGGAAAAGAACTTTGGTGGCTGGGCGCGGGAATACCGCCCGATCTATACCGCTGATGAATGCGGGCTGGGCCGCTTTGTCGCGCTGGGCAAGGACGCAGAGTTCATCGGCAAGGCTGCTGCGGCTGAAAACCACAAGGACGGCGGCAAGATGCGGCTGTGCAGTTTCGTGGTCGATGCCAAGGACGCCGACGTGATCGGGGACGAGCCGGTCTGGCAGGACGGCAAGGTTGTCGGCTGGGTCACCTCGGGGGGCTATGCCCATGCGTCGGGCGTGTCGGTCGCCATGGCCTATGTGCCGCGCAAGATGGCCGAGATCGACGCGGGCTGGCAGGTCGAACTGTTGGGCGAAATGCTGGGCGCGCGCCTGCAACGCCAGCCGCTGTTTGATGCCAATGGGGCCGCGATGCGGGGCTGATCCGCCCGCGAAGCGCTCAGGACTGGCGGGCCTTGCCGGGCAAGTCATTTCCTTTTCTGGCGAGAAGGAACAGAAACACCGGATCACCTGACGGGCGCACAAAGCATGTCTGCCTGGCGGCGCTGAGCCCCGGCATACGCCGCAGTATGTGCGACCGGTGCGCTCCCGCCCAGCATCGACGCCTTGCGGCGTCTGCGCTGGTTGGGCGTGGCACCGCGGTGCGCCAGCGCGCGCCATGCATGTGTGGGTGTC
>DFBF01000008.1:0-3025 GCA_002367285.1 Rhodobacteraceae bacterium UBA3087
CCCGCCGGCCCCTTGGCAAATACGCCGTCCGCAACCACCGGCAGGATTTCCAGGGCGCCCCGGATGACAAAGGCAAAAATGCCCGTCGCCAGCAATGCATTACGGATATGCGGGCTGTGGGCGGCATGGCGAAAGCCATCCGCCAACGCGGTCAGGAACGGCGGCTTGTCTGCACGCGACGCGACGCGTTCGCGCGGCTGCAACAGGCTGAGCGTCAGGATGAACGGGATATAACAGGCGACCTGCACGGCCATCGTCGCCTCGACCCCACCACGCGCGATGATCCAACCGCCAAGCGCCGGGCCGGTCAGTCGCGCCAGGTTGAAATTGATCGCCGCCAGCGCGATGACGGACGGCACCACAGGCGGCGGCACCAGTCGCGGCGCCAGCGACATGCGCACCGGATTGTGGGCCGAGGCGACGATGCCATGACCACAGGCAATCAGCGCCAACAGGGCCGGGGACATGCCGCCCACCAGGTAACTGGTCAGCAACAGGATGGACAAGGCGAGCATTGCCAGCTGTGTCACCAGGGCCGCGCGTTTCACCCGCACCCGGTCGATCAGAACGCCAAAGAATGGCCCGGTGATCATCGACGGCGCAAAGCTGAGAAATGCAACAAGCCCAACGAAACCGGCCGCTCCGGTCATATCCCAGGCCAGCCAGCCAACCGTCAGCCGCTGCATCCACAGCCCGTTTAGCGCAAATATGTTGCCCAGGAAGTAGATGCGGAAATCACGGTGTTTGAGAGCGGCTGTGTTCATGGCGCGACCCTAGCGCCCCACACAGAGAGAGGCCAGAGGCGCAGGCAGATGCCGGGGTTGACTGCGCGGGTCATTATATAACCATATAGTTATGGAACCGATATCACAGCCCTCTCAGCCATTGGACGCGGTCTTTGCCGCTCTGGCAGATCCAACCCGACGGGCGATCCTGTCGCGCCTGACACGCGGCGAAGCGTCGGTCAGCGAACTGGTTGAACCGTTCGCAATCAGCCAGCCGGCGATCTCGAAGCACCTGAAGGTGTTGGAACGCGCGGGCTTGATCGAACGCGATGTGGATCGCCAACGTCGCCCCGCCCGCCTGAAAGCCGACCCCATGGCAGCCGCTGTCACCTGGCTGGAAGAGTTCCGGCGCTTTTGGCAGGGGAATTTCGACCAGCTGGACGATGTGTTACAGGATTTGAAACGCGAAGAAGGAATACGTCATGAGTGAGACCCCCGTCTATGTGATCGCGCGCACGTTAGACGCCCCCGCCGCCTTGGTTTGGCGCAGCTGGACCGAGCCCGACTTGCTGGCGCGCTGGTATGGCCCCAACGTCGAAACCATCGTTCACAAACTGGACGTGCGCGTCGGCGGTCTGTGGCTGAACGAAATGAAATGGGGTGGGAATTCGAACTTCGAACGGGTCGAATACACCGAAGTTTCACCGCCCGAACGGCTGGTCTGGTTGCATTCGACCGCTGACGCCGACTGGAACATTGCGCCAAACCCGATGATGGAAAACTGGCCGCGTGTTTTGCTGACCGTGGTCACGTTTCAGGCAGATGGCGACAGGACCCACCTGCGCCTGACCTGGACCCCGCACAAGGCAAGCGCAGCCGAAAACGCCTGTTTCGCCGCAGCTATGGCCGGGCTGGATAAAGGCTGGGGATCGGGCATGGATATTCTGGCCGATCTGTTGGCCGAGCTGCAAGGCTGAGCCCGCTCAAACCCTGAATGGATGTCTGGGCCTTACCCCAGCGAAACGTCCAGAACCATCATCAGGATCAAGCCAACGATCAACCCCGTGGTCGCCCTGTTCTGGTGACCATGGCGGTGGGTTTCGGGGATGATTTCGTGGCTGATGATATACAGCATCGCCCCTGCCGCAAAGGCCAGCCCCCAGGGCAGGATCATTTCCGAAAAGGATACGGCCCAGGCGCCAATCAAGCCGCCGATGGGCTCCACCAATCCTGTCGCCAAAGCGATGGCAAAGCTGCGCCATTTGGAATAGTTCAACCCGCGCAGGGCAACGGCGACCGCCAGTCCCTCGGGGGCGTTTTGCAAGCCGATACCGGTCGCCAGCGAGATACCGTTTTGCACGTTCCCCCCGCCGAACCCGACCCCGACGGCCATGCCTTCGGGAAAGTTGTGGATGGTAATGGCGATCACGAACAACCAGATCTTGCCCAGCGCTGCGCTGTCCAGCCCCTCGCGACCTTCGATGAAATGTTCATGCGGCAGGGCTTCGTTCAACGCGGCCACCGTGACGGCGCCCAGCGCAATCCCGGCGCCAATGATCAGGGCCGCCAGGGTGACTGATCCGTACAGCCCTTCGGCGGCCTCGATCCCCGGCAGGATCAACGAAAAATAGGAGGCCGACAGCATCACGCCCGCAGCAAAGCCCAACAACGTATCAGACGAGCGGCGTGAAATCGTGCGGCCGAACAGGATCGGAAGCGCGCCCACCCCGGTCATCAACCCAGCCGCCAGCGACGCCAGCAATCCCCACATCACAATTGTCATGCCGTTTTCCCCATGCGCGCGACCTTGGACCCGCCATGCGCCCGGCGCAATGCCAGATTGCCCGACGGGGTGGATTGCCACAAGCCGGATGCTTTGGTAATAAAACTTGACCAATTCACACCCGGGAGGGGACCATGCCCGTCATCACCGAGATCGAAGACCTCAAACGCATCTATAAGCGCCGCGCGCCGAAGATGTTTTATGACTATGCCGAAAGCGGCAGCTGGTCCGAACAGACCTTTCGCGAAAACAGCTCGGATTTCGATGACATCTATTTCCGTCAGCGCGTCGCGGTGGATATGGACGGGCGGTCGACCGCCACGCAGATGATCGGCCAGGACGTGGCCATGCCCGTCGCCTTGGCCCCGGTCGGGTTGACCGGCATGCAGCACGCGGATGGTGAAATCAAAGCCGCACGCGCCGCGGAAAAGTTCGGTGTGCCGTTTACCCTGTCCACCATGTCGATCTGTTCGATCGAAGATGTCGCCGAACACACGACCAAACCGTTTTGGTTCCA
>DFBF01000008.1:3125-6768 GCA_002367285.1 Rhodobacteraceae bacterium UBA3087
TGTCCGCCCCGCCTAAGCTGACCATTCCGACCATGGTGAACCTGGCGACAAAATGGCGCTGGGGGCTGGGCATGCTGGGCACAAAACGGCGGTTCTTTGGCAATATCGTCGGCCATGCCAAGGATGTGACCGATCCAGGGTCTTTGCACGCCTGGACCTCTACCGCGTTTGATCCCAGCCTGGACTGGGACCGCATTCGCCAGTTCCGCAAGATGTGGGATGGCAAGCTGATCATCAAGGGCATCATGGACGCCCAAGACGCGCGCGAGGCGCTGAATGTCGGGGCCGATGCAATCATTGTGTCGAACCATGGCGGGCGGCAGTTAGACGGCGCGCTGAGTTCGATCCGCGCCTTGCCGGAAATCATCGACGCGGTCGGCGACAAGATCGAGGTGCATATCGACAGTGGCATCCGGTCTGGTCAGGACGTGCTGAAGGCGATGGCGATGGGGGCCAAGGGCACCTATATCGGGCGCGCCTTCGTCTATGGCCTGGGCGCGATGGGCGAAGCAGGCGTGACCACTGCGCTGGAGGTGATCCACAAGGAGTTGGAAGTGTCCATGGCCTTTTGCGGACACACCGACATCAATACCGTGGACAAGTCGATCCTGCGCGTGCCGAAGGGGTTTTCCGGCGACTGGGAGTAACCCACCGCCAAGGGCTAGGGTGCATTTTGTCACCCACCCGACGGGCGGCCTCCGCAAACGCGCGACGCTGTGCGGGCAAGACCCGCCCGGCGCCGCTGGCGTCCGGAGCGCGGTCAGGACGCCACTTTGTCCGAGCGGCGCAGCAACACGAACAGCAGGGGGACCAGGGCCAAAACGACCGCAATGAACACGAAAGACATGCGCAGGCTGGTGGCTTCGGACACAAATCCCATGATCGGCGGGCCAATAAAAAAACCAAAATAACCGATCACAGCGGCCCGCGAAATCGCCCGTGCGCGCAGGTCATCTGTGACCCGTCGCCCGACAAGCGCAAAGGCCATGGGCGCGATCACCGACACGCCCAGCCCCAGCGTGCCAAACCCCAGATAGGCAATGGCAGGCGTCGGCGCAAAAGCAGCGGTCAGCGCCCCCACGGCGGACAGAAGCGCAGCGATGATCAGCACCACGGCCGGGCTCCAACGGGCCACGACCAGTTGTCCAGCGAACCGCCCAACGCCCATGGTCACCCCCAATACGGCCGGGCCAAACGCGCCCTCGGCGGCGCCCCCATGCAGGGTGCGTTCAATATGCAGGGCGGACCAGCCTTCGACCGCATTTTCCGACAGAAACGCCGCCAGGATGATCGCACCGCCCCAGAAGACCGCCCTTGGTAGGCGGGCGTTTGATGGCTCTTCCTCGTGCTCTTCCTGTTCAAAATTCGACTGCACCGCGCGCCAGGCCAACAGACAGACCACCGCCATAAGCGCCAGGTACACCTGCCAAGGCGCAGCCCCTGCCTCGCGTGCAATCCCCGTCAACAGCGCCGACGCAGCATAGGCAAAGGAAAACATCGCATGGTTAAGGTTCATCAACGACACGCCCGCGCGGCTTTCGATCATCGACAAGCGGGAATTCATGACCACATCCAACAGGCCCGAGGTCGCCCCAACGAGCACCATCAAGGCGCCGAACAGCAGGATTGAACTGACATACATTGGCCCCTGAAAACTGAGCCCAAGCATCACCGCCGCAATCGCCATGGCGACCCGCCCGAACCGCGCATCGAACCTGGGCGCCAACCACATGGCCGTGACCGCGCCCGTGGCCGAGGCCAACAGCACCCAGCCAAACGCGGCATCCGAGGCACCGATCCCCGCCTTCAACACCGGCGCAAAGGCGGCAAACGCGCCCCAGAATATCCCCTCGGCGGCAAAGGCGGGAAGGGTGCGGCGTGACAGGCGAAAGGCGTTCGAAATGCTCATGCTCCAGCGCTGGCACGGGTGCATTTCCAAAGCAAGTTTCAAAGCAGCCCGCAAGCGGCCTCAAAGCCCTGTCCCTGAACACGCAAACCTGTCAAAAAATCCTTCCCATCCCCCTGATTCCCCGCTATAGGCAGCGCTTCACGCGGGGATACAGCCTTGGAGGATCCCCGCCCTTACAATTTTGGAGAATACTCATGGCAGGTAAGATTCCTGATCTGAACGCCTCGGTACGCACGGGGACAGGCAAGGGCGCCGCTCGCAAGGCGCGCCGCGAAGGAATGGTCCCCGGTGTGGTTTACGGTGGTGGCACCGATCCGCTGGCAATCAACATTCCGTTCAACGACCTTTTCAAGAAACTGAAAGCTGGTCGGTTCCTGTCCACCCTGTGGAACCTGAAAGTCGAAGGTCACGACGACTTCCGCGTGATCTGCCGTAACGTGCAGCGCGACGTGGTCAAAGACCTGCCGACCCACCTGGACCTGATGCGCCTGCACCGCGACACCAAGGTGAACCTGTTCATCCACGTCGACTTCATCAACGAAGAAGAAGCGCCCGGCATGAAAAAGGGCGGCGTTCTGACCGTTGTCCGTCCGGAAGTGGAACTGAACGTGACCGCCGGTGACATTCCTGAGCACCTGGTTTGCGACCTGTCCGGTTATGACGTGGGCGACGTGATCCACATCTCGGACATTCCGCTGCCGAAAGGCTCGAAAGCCACCATTGACCGCGATTTCGTGGTTGCCAACATCTCCGCGCCCAGCTCGCTGCGCTCGGCTGACGATGGCGAAGACGATGGTGCCGAAGCCGTGACGACCGAAGAGGCCGCAGCCGAGGGATAAGACCCTCAGCATTGCAAATTTCAAAACGGGGCCTTCGGGTCCCGTTTTTTGTTGCCTATTCGTCTTCGGCCCGCACACGTTGCAAGGTCACGACCTCGCCCCGCGTGCCCCAGGGCATGAAGGTAAACCCGGAGCGCGACAGCCCGTCAAAGATCGACTTCACCGTGCTGGGTGGGTATTTCTTGGTGTGGATTTCCATGATCAGCAGGCGCACGCAATCGGGCCAGGCCTGTTGGCTCAGCTCAACTTCGCCGCCCTCGACGTCCATCGTGACGACCGTTGGCTGCACCTCCTCCAGCAGATCAGACAGGCGCAGTGCAGGCACGGTGACAACCTTACTGCCACCTGTGCCTTCTTCGGCAATCGAGGATGCCCAGAACGCATTTCTCATGAAAAAACTGACCGTGTCGCCATCAAAATCATCCGCCACCACGGCGCCGTGGCGCAGGTCCGTTTCGCGCGCACCATTGCTGTCCAGGTTCTTGCGCAGAACGTCCATCATGGACGGATTTGCCTCAATACTGGTTACGTTTGCACCACCGACGATCTGCGCCGACAAGATCGACAGGTATCCAGCCCCCGCGCCCAGTTCCAACACCCGATCCTGCGGTGTCAGATGATGCATCAGAGCGGCCTTTTCATTCCACTCGTAATGGCCACCCTCAAGCGCCTGCGCCAAATCGTCGGTCAAACAATGACCCGGCACGCGCAATTTGATCCCATTAATGTCGAAACTGGCCATGCGTGCTTTCCCTTGCCCCCGCCTGCGGCGGTGCTTTACTTTGCGTCTGCGGCAACTCTAAGCCACCAGCGCGAAAAATCCAGATGGGGTGATCATGAAACTCTTTGTCGGCCTGGGAAATCCCGGCGCGAAATATGCGGGCAATCGGCACAA
>DFBF01000008.1:6839-7761 GCA_002367285.1 Rhodobacteraceae bacterium UBA3087
TGCTAAAGCCTGAGACCTTCATGAACCTCTCGGGGCAATCGGTCGGCGAAGCCATGCGGTTTTACAAACTGACACCCGCAGACGTGACCGTCTTTCATGACGAATTGGATCTGGCGCCCGGCAAATGCCGGGTCAAGATGGGCGGTGGCCATGCCGGGCACAACGGGTTGCGGTCGATCCATCAGCACCTGGGACCTGACTATCAGCGCGTGCGGTTGGGCATTGGCCACCCGGGCCACAAAGACGCGGTTGCCGGATATGTTTTGCGCGATTTCGCCAAGGCCGATCAGAATTGGTTGGACGACCTGATCCGCGGCATCAGCGACGGCGCCCCGCATCTGGCAGACGGCGACAGCGGCAAATTCATGAACGCCGTTGCGCTGCGCGTCACCCCGCCGCGTAAGAAACCGGCCAAGACGGCAGAGCCCAAGCCCGCGCCTGTCCCGGACCCCGAAGACACCCGCAGCCCGATGCAAAAACTGATGGACAAGTTCACATGACCCTGCGCGCCGCCCTGCGTGACCAGGCCAGAAACAATGACGCATTGGGCTCGCCGTTCACCGCCCGCGTGCTGCGCCTGTTGGCCGAGCGGATGCAGCCCGGCACGGCCCTGACCGACCGTATGTTCACCTGGCCCGGCGACATTGGGCCCTTTGGCGACAGTGTCCCGTTGCGTCTGTTGGGGGGGGGCTGCATGCCCTGATTCTATCCGGTGAAGCACAGGATCTGGTCGCCGCTTATCCGCCGCATGAGGTGGACAACGCCACGCTCTGGGCGGCGTTGGAGCAGGCCCTGACCCATCACACAACCACGCTGAACCGCTGGCTGGACACCCCGCCCCCGGCGCATTGCAGATGGTGTATCACACCATTGCCTGGCAGTATTTTCCCGAAACCACAAAGGCCCGATGCGAGGCCGCCAT
>DFBF01000008.1:7823-10953 GCA_002367285.1 Rhodobacteraceae bacterium UBA3087
AGCGCAAGGTCATCCCCCTGGGGCGTGTTGATTTTCATGGACGTTGGCTGAATTGGCGGGCAACCTGATCTCAACATCAGGAGGACACCATGTCAGATACCCCCAAGATCGCCCAAGCCGCGCCATTCCCCGTCGACGTTGAAGAGGGAAAAAGCTATTTCTGGTGCAGCTGCGGACAGTCATCAAAACAGCCTTTTTGCGACGGATCCCACAAAGGATCAACATTTTCACCGGTGAAATACACCGCCGAAGCGACGAAAAAGGTCTTCTTTTGCGGCTGCAAACACTCGGCCAAATCGCCCCTGTGCGACGGCAGCCACAAGGGGCTGTAACATGCGGCGCGTTTTTCGTTTCGGCCTGATCCTTGCCGTGGTTCTGGCGGCACTCGGCCTGTGGAAACGGGAACAGATCACCCGTTTGATGGCTGTGAACAGCCTGTTTGCCGAAGACAGGATCGTGTCGAACTTTTCAAACATGGACAACCTGTTCCTGACCCACCAGATGTCGCGCGGTGACGGGCCCATCAGCCCCCTGCCTGAGGGCGCGCGAATGGCATTGCCCACGGCTTCGGATCAATGGATACGCGACCGTATGGTCAACGCACTTGTCGTTTTGAAAGACGGCACGGTGCGGCACGAAAGCTACTACAACGAGACAGGCGCCGAAGATTTGCGTATCAGCTGGTCCGTCGCCAAAAGTTGGCTGTCGGCGCTGTTCGGCATCGTCATGTCCGAGGGCGCAATCGACAGTCTGGACGATCCAGTCACGAAATACGCCCCAACGCTGGCCGGGTCTGCCTATGACGGCGCAACAATCCGCAACGTGTTGAACATGGCCTCAGGCGTGACATTTGACGAAGACTACCTGAATTTCTGGAGCGACATCAACAAGATGGGTCGCGTTTTAGCCCTGGGCGGATCAATGGATGGATTTGCGGCAAAGCTGCAAGATACTTTCATCACGCCGGGCCGGCAGTGGCAATATGTGTCGATCGACACCCACGTGATCGGCATGGTGATCCGTGGCGCAACAGGGCGCAGCGTGCCCGAGTTGTTGCAGGAAAAGCTGATTCAGCCAATGGGGTTGGAAGCCGCGCCCTTTTACGTGACGGACGGCCATGGTGTGGCCTTCGTGCTGGGGGGGCTGAACCTGCGCACACGGGACTATGCACGGTTCGGACAGATGTTTCTGGACGGCGGCGTATGGAATGGACAGCAGATCGTTCCGGCTGACTGGGTCGTGGCCTCGACCACCCCCAATGCCCCGACAGCCGCCGGAGATCTGCAATACGCGTACCAATGGTGGGCCCCGAAAGATGCCCGCCAAGGCGAGTTTTTCGGCATCGGTATTTACGGCCAGTATGTTTATGTCAACCGCCCGCTGGGCGTGGTGGTCGCAGTGAATTCATCGGATCGCTTGTTCAAGGAAGATGGCGTGACCGACGGCAATATCGCGATGTTCCGCCAGATCGCCGAGGCCGCACAATGAGACCCGAACCAGATCCCCCGCTGAACGTACTCGGCACCGACCTGATCGAATGCGGCCGTGATCCGGTGACCGGTTTTTTCCGCGACGGGCATTGCAACACCTGCGACGCAGATTTGGGCAACCACACGGTCTGCGTCGTGATGACGGAAGAATTCCTGGCATTTTCGAAATACGTCGGCAACGATCTGACCACGCCTCGCCCGGATTTCGGGTTCGAAGGCTTGATGGCGGGCGACCATTGGTGCCTGTGCGCCGCGCGGTTCCTGCAAGCGCATGACGAGGGCTGCGCACCGCGTGTCTTGCTGGCCGCAACCCACGTGCGCGCCCTCGAGGTGGTACGTCTGGAGGTTCTTCAGCGTTACTCGACCTGAGTGACAGGCAGGCCCTCGCCCATCAGATCATCAATGAAATGCGACAACAATTGCGGCCGCCCGGTCACGCCCGCCTTGCGATAGATCGCATTTGTCTGCGCCTTGACCGTGCCTTCGGACGTTGCACGCAGCCCGGCGATTTCCTGGGTCGACATGCCCTTGATGGCGAACAAGGCCACGTCACGTTCCGCCGGCGTCAGGCCCCATTCGGTGAACCGTTCATCCAACAGTTCCATGAAGGCGCCAGACGCGACGCGCAACTGTGCCTCGGCGGCCTGTTGGCGGCGGCGCGTGCGGCGCAGGGCGATGGCTCCCAGAACAAAGCCCAACAACAGGCCGACCGCCGCGCCGATTTCCAAAAACTCGCGGGTTTGCCAGGCGATGGGGGTTGCGCGCAGGCCAAACACGGACACGACAATGTCCGAAATGAAGAAAAAGGCGCATAACGCCTGCAGGGCCAAAGCGGCCATGATCACATGCCTGTCTCGCACTTTTTGTGCTGTCCCTGTGTCTATGCATCCCGTACCCCCTCATCGGCACGAAAAACAGTTACCTCAACCCGACCGGTTCAAAACCCGTCGTCGTCATCATCGCTTTCGTCGCTTTCGTCGCTTTCGCCCCCATCATCACTGTCTTCGCTGTCGCCGCCTTCGCTGTCGTCATCGTCNNGTCATGGTCATCGTCATCGTCGTTACTGTCGTCGTCGGATCTATCGTCGTCATTCCCACCATCGCCGCTGTCATCGTCATCATCATCATCGCCGCCGTCATCATCCGCCCCGCCCGAACCGGATGAGCGTGCGCTGCCGCTCGGGTCAGGGATCTGCGCCGCTGCGCCACTGGTGGCGCCGACCGCCGTCCAGTAGTCGCGCAAGATTTCACCTGTGCGACCGTTCAGAATGATTTCACGTTCGTGGGTGGGGCTAGTGGCGATAATGCGCACCCGGCCCAAAAGCGTGCGTGACACGCGGATATGGGAAAAGCCCTGGTCGCTCAGCTGTTCAACCACCTCGTCCTGAACGGACGACGCCATAGCTGGCGCACCCGCAAGGCAGGCAGCAAGACCGAGGGATATGAAAAGGCGGCGTTTCATCATTGTCTTTCGCGGTCATCCTGCAACGCCCCGGCTGGAAACTCAACCAAGCCGGGGCGCGCGGGGGTTTTTAGACGAAAATCTGCGTCAGATTGGGGGTTTCAGTGTGATCAGTCATCATCGCCATCATCGCCACCATCGTCGTCGCCACCATCGTCGCTGCCACCATCGTCGCTGCC
>DFBF01000008.1:11005-11629 GCA_002367285.1 Rhodobacteraceae bacterium UBA3087
TGTCGTTGTCATCGTGATCGCCATCATGATCGTCGCCGTCATCATCGTCGCCATCATCGTCATCGTCGTTGTCATCATCGTCGTCGCTGTCGTCATCTTCATCGTCATCGTCATCTTCGTCACGATCATCTTCGTCGTCGTCCTCCTCCTCCAAGGTGTCATCCTCGTCAAATTCGGTCGATGTCACGTTGCCGTCACGGTCATAACGGGTCTCGGTCGTGCCAGTCTCGGTCGTGGTTTCATCCTTCATCAGGTTGCCGTCACGGTCATAGACCTGTTCGACCTTGACCCCGGTGCCCCTGGCTTCAACCCGGATACGGTTGCCCGATGATTTGATTTCAATGCGCGAGTAGCCCTCATCCACAAGGCCGTCGATGATGCCCTGCACTTCCGGCGAATAGGTCTGGGCCAGGCTGGTAGAGCCGAGAAGGGCAGCGGTGGCCGAAGCGGCCAGGAGTGTCTTGAGGTTCATGTCTGAAGTCCTTGTTTGCAGGTTTGTCCAAAGCGATTTGCCGTGAGTGGCATGGACTGACATTGGAGGGAAAATCAGGCACGCCCAATCGACCCGAGGTTTAGAACGGAGCGCATAAACCTGCGGATGAGGCGTATAAACCAAGGTTTAGG
>DFBF01000274.1:0-5071 GCA_002367285.1 Rhodobacteraceae bacterium UBA3087
TTGGTCAGGATCGCCCCCAGAAGCTGTTGTTCGGCCTCGGTGTGATGGGGCAGGGTGCCTTCCTGGCCATCTTGCTGTGCGCCGTTTTGCGGCCCCTGAGATCCCTGTGGGATCGTACTGATCTCGTTCATCTTACCCTCATTCCCCCCGAAATGGCCTGAGCCATGGATGTAACCCACGGTCTGCGGAGGGGGCAAATTGTATGTTTCTGTGGATAACCAGCCCATACCACATTTGGGGTGTCCCACAAAAGAGAACCCCTAATATGGATGGAAGCGGCTGAAAGAGGCCGAAGAAATCAGCCCTTCTTGCGTTCTTCCTGCCAGGCGCGGGGCGCTTTCAGAAAGCGTTCGACCTCGCTCAAGGTCGCGTCCGAAAATGCGCCCTGGGTCTTGGCCTCGGCCAGCACATCCCACCAGGTACACAGGTGGATCAGCTGAACCCCATGATCACCCAGCGTTTTTTCCGTCTCGGGGAAAATGTCGTAATAAAAGATCACGGCGGTGGCGCCACAGGAGGCTCCGGTGTCGCGAATCGCGTCGACAAAGGACAGTTTTGATCCGCCATCGGTGGTCAGGTCTTCGACCAGCAGCACGCGTTGGCTGGCGTCCATCGCGCCTTCGATGCGGGCGTTCTTGCCATATCCTTTGGGCTTTTTGCGCACATAGGTCATCGGCAGGGCCAGACGTTCGGCAACCAGCGCGGCAAAGGGGATGCCGGCGGTTTCGCCACCGGCGATGTTGTCAAAGGCTTCGAACCCGGCCTCGCGCATGATCTGAACGGACATGAAATCCATCAGGGTCGAGCGGATACGCGGATAGCTGATCAGCTTGCGGCAATCGATATAGCTGGGGCTGGGCAGGCCCGAGGCCAGCGTAAAGGGCTCGTCCGTATTGAAGTTCACCGCGCCGATTTCCAACAACATGCGGGCGGTCAGACGGGCGATTTCCTCTTTCGGGGGGAAACTGGTGGGGATCATGCTGAGACGCTCCAATGCAAGGGGAAGCCCGGGTCGAAAACGGTGATGTCGCCGGTGTCACTGGCGATTTTGGTGGGGTATTCAACGACATCGCCCTTGGTCAGGGTGATCGTCGCCTCATTCACCGGCAGGCGGTAAAAGGCGGGGCCGTTCAGGCAGGCGAAGGCTTCGAGCTGATCCAGCGCGCCGTCTTGGTCGAACACCTCGGCCAGACAGGACATGGTGTTCGTCGCGGTGAAACACCCCGCGCAGCCGCAGCTGTTTTCTTTCAGCGGGTCAATGTGGGGCGCCGAATCCGTGCCCAGGAAGAACCGCGCGTCGCCCGATGTGGCGGCCTCGCGCAGGGCAATGCGGTGGCTCTCGCGTTTGGCGACGGGCAGGCAATAATAATGCGGTTTGATACCGCCAACCAGGATGTGGTTGCGGTTGATGATCAGGTGGTGCGTGGTGATCGTCGCGCCCAGGTCGGTGTCGTTTGCTTTCACATAATCGACGCCGTCTTTCGTGGTGATATGTTCCATGACCACCCGCAGGCCGGGGGTAGCACGCCGGATCGGGTCCAGCACGCGGTCGATGAAAACGGCCTCGCGGTCGAAAATGTCGATGTCGCTGTCGGTCACTTCGCCATGAATGCACAGGGGCAGGCCGATTTCGGCCATTTTTTCCAACACGTTCTGGACGTTGCGGAAATCTGATACGCCGCTGGCCGAGTTCGTGGTTGCCCCGGCCGGGTACAGTTTTACGGCCTTGATCAAGCCGCTGGCGTGGGCCGCGGCAACGTCTTCGGGGTCGGTGTTCTCGGTCAGGTACAGCGTCATCAGCGGTTCGAACGCCATGCCGTCGGGCAGGGCGGCCAGAATGCGGTCGCGGTACGCGGACGCATCGGCGCCGGTGACCACGGGGGGCACCAGGTTCGGCATGATGATGGCACGGCCAAAGTGGCGGGCGGTTTCGGGCAGGACGGCGTTCAGCACCGCGCCGTCGCGCAGGTGCAGGTGCCAGTCGTCGGGGCGGCGGATTGTGAGGCTCTGTGTCATAACGCGGCAGGGATAGCCTGTCCCGCTACCTGGGGCCAGAGTAGAATCGTCGCGCAGGCGGGTGTGGGGCGATTTTCGCGCAAAATCAGGCCGCGCGATCAGGTCTAGTGGTAAGGCTCCACCAGATCCAAATCCTGCGCCCAGGGGGCGGCGAAGCCCGGCAGAACGCCCTGTGGGTCGCTGGCAACAACTGTCACCTCGGTCGTGACGCGGTCGGCATAAAAGCGTGGATTGGACAGGATTGCAGGGGGCAGGCGGGTCTTGTCAAAGACGCGCGCGTGGTCTTCCTGGATCTGCACCGAATGGCGCGGCCCCTTGTGAGGGGAGCGCCCGGCCAAAAAGTCACGCTGCAATTCCCACTTGCGATCTTCCAGCGTT
Source organism: Rhodobacteraceae bacterium UBA3087 (assembly GCA_002367285.1). Lineage (GTDB taxonomy): Bacteria > Pseudomonadota > Alphaproteobacteria > Rhodobacterales > Rhodobacteraceae > Aliiroseovarius_A. The sequence goes on from DFBF01000274.1 coordinate 2,395, forward strand.
TCGATCTGCGCCAGGATTTCTGCAAGTTCTTCAGCCGGATGAATTTTCTGCATGTTGGCCCCCATAGTGTTCGATGAATGTTCTGCACCACGCTAGCCCCGATTGGTTATCAGCAGGTTAAGTCAGAGCGGCCAACCACCCGGTTTTCGCGACGGCAGGTCGTGACCGTCCCGCAGCGCCCGATCCCGTTCTGGCGCGAACTGTGCAGATGATGGTCCAAAGGCCAAGCGCAACACATTTCACCGCATCCAACGTATGGGTCTGGGAACGAGGCCGCGTTACGGCAAGATCAGGACGTGGTTCAAATGCAAAGGGGCCGACCTGAGGCCGGCCCTTTCTCATATCCTTTAGGGGCTTAACCCTTTTCTGCCTTGGCGACGTGTTCCTTCACCGCGATGAAACTGTCGGGGGTGACGGAAATCGTATCAATGCCCGCATCAACCAAAAGCTGAGCAAACGCCGGGGTGTTGGATGGGGCCTGGCCGCACAATCCGACGTGGCTGCCGTGCGCATGGGCCTTTTCGATCACCGTGCGGATCATCCAGGTGACGGCATCGTTGCTTTCGTCAAACAGGTCCGCCAATTCGCCGCTGTCGCGATCCACGCCCAGGGTCAGCTGGGTCAGGTCGTTTGAGCCGATGGAGAACCCGTCGAACCGGTCGGCAAAGCGATCCGCCAGAATGACATTGGCCGGGATTTCGCACATGACATAGACCTCAAGCCCCTTTTCACCGCGCACCAAGCCGTTTTGGGCCATGACCTCCAACACCTTGTCGGCCTCGTCCAGCGAGCGGCAGAAGGGGATCATCACCACGACATTGGTAAAGCCCATTTCTTCGCGCAACTTCTTGATCGCGCGGCATTCCAGCGCAAAGCCGGGGCTGTAGCTTTCGGAATAATAGCGCGAGGCACCGCGGAAACCGATCATCGGGTTTTCTTCGTGTGGCTCAAAACCACGCCCGCCCAAAAGTTCTGCGTATTCGTTGGTTTTGAAATCCGACATGCGCACGATGGCCGGTTTTGGGTAAACCAGCGCGGCGATGCGCGACAGGCCCATGGCCAAGCGGTCGACGAAATAATCCGTCTTGTCGGCGTAGCCTTTGGTCAGCTCTTCGATCTCGGCAATAACGGCGTCATCGCGCAACTGGTCGAAATGGATCAAGGCCAGCGGGTGCACCTTGATGGCGTTGTTGATCACGAACTCCATCCGGGCCAGGCCGACGCCATCAACCGGCAGACGCCACCACCGCGCCGCTGTGGACGGGTTGGCGAGGTTCAGCATGATTTTGGTCTTGGTTTCGGGCACCGTATCCAGGCGCAGGTTTTCGACCTCAAATTCGGCCGACCCGGCATAGATCAGGCCTTCGTCACCACCTGAACAGTCAACCGTAACCTCTTGTTGATCATGCAGAATATGGGTGGCCGTGCCGGTGCCAACAATGGCGGGCACGCCCAGTTCACGCGACACGATGGCGGCATGCGAGGTCCGCCCGCCCGCGTCCGTGATGATCGCGCTGGCCCGTTTCATGATCGGCACCCAGTCGGGGTCGGTGGTCGAGGTCACAAGGATCGAGCCATCGACAAAGGCGTCAATGTCCTTCACGTCTTCGATCAGACAAATATGGCCGCTGGCGACCGCTGCGCCGACTGACAAGCCCTTGAGCACCACGTCACCATGCGATTTCACGACATAAGATTTCATCGCGCCAACGTCGGCGCGGCTTTGCACCGTTTCAGGCCGGGCCTGCACGATATAGAGCTTGCCGGTAAAGCCGTCGCGCGCCCATTCCATGTCCATCGGGCATTTGTAGTGCTCCTCAATCGTCTTGGCCATGCGGGCAAGATCGAGGATTTCATCGTCGTTCAAAACGAAGCTTTCGCGTTCCTTTTTCGACGTGGGCACGTTGCGGATCTGGCCGCCTTCCAGGCCCGCATAGATCATCTTTTTCTCTTTTGCGCCCAGTTTCTTTTCCAGAATCGGGCACAGGGCATGGTTGTCCAAGAACGGTTTATAGACTTGATATTCATCCGGCGTCACAGCACCCTGGACGACGTTTTCACCCAGCCCCCAGGCGGCATTGATCAGCACGCTTTTGTCAAAGCCGGTTTCGGTGTCGATGGAAAACATCACACCCGACCCACCAATGTCACTGCGCACCATCAGCTGCACGCCAATCGACAGGGCAACGTCCAGATGGTCGAACCCCTGAATGTTGCGATACGTGATGGCGCGGTCGGTGAACAGCGACGCATAGCAGCGCCGACAGGTGTCCAGCAGCGCCTTTTCACCAACCACGTTCAAGAACGTCTCCTGTTGGCCCGCAAAGGATGCGTCAGGCAGGTCTTCGGCGGTGGCAGATGACCGTACGGCGACGGATGGTTCCGGCGTTCCGGTGCGCATGCCCAGGTCCTTATAGGCGGCGATGATGGCGGCTTTGGTGGCTTCGGGCCAGTCGCCCGCAGCAATGGCGGCGCGTACGGTCTTGCCCGCCTCGGCCAGCGGGATCTTGCCCGCGTCCAGCGCCTGCATCGCCTCTGAAATCACCGGGTTCAGGTTGTTGGCTTCGATAAAGCCGCGAAAGGCGTCGGCGGTGGTGGCATAGCCGGGCGGCACCTTGATGCCCAGCGGGTCCAGTTGCGATACCATTTCGCCCAGCGATGAATTCTTGCCCCCCAC
>DFBF01000274.1:5140-13417 GCA_002367285.1 Rhodobacteraceae bacterium UBA3087
CTGAAATCGCCCCCATGACCGTTGATCTGGGTCAAGGACCATGCCGGCCATGCACCGGCAGCAAGGGCCAGGCCACCGGATCAGGATATCACAGGGTTGGTGGGCCCTCGTTCGGGGTCATCAGATCAAGCTGTTGCTCGGCCTGGTCGCGGGCCCGGCGGAACCGGGGCGCATTCATGCGTTCGACCACCGAGTTGCCCAACATGCGCACCAGACGGGGGCGTTCGGCGGATTGCAACTGTGCCAGCAGGCCGCGCAGATAGGGCAGGTGGCTGCGTCGCGCGCGATAGGCGCGGTGGAATTCATGCGCGCTCAGCGTGCCTTCGCCGGCGCTTTCGATCATCGCGGGCAGCACGCCCATGCGCCATAGATCGGCCTCTAGGTCCACGCCCAGATGGCGACAGCGCAGTTTCGTGACGTTTGAACGGGTAAACAGCGCGGCATGCATTGCGTCCAGCGTCTGGTCGGGATCATACAGCACAAAGACCTGATCGGCGGCCTCGACCATGTCGGGACCATAACCATAGCGGTCGGTAAACGAGGTGCGGCGCATGTTGGCAAAGCGGCGGTCCCATTCGGTGACGCGCGGGTCCAGCGTGGCCTGGGGTTGTACGGCGATGACGGTCGCGCCGGGGGCCACGACGCTGAAGGCGGCGGCGGCGTATCCGCACATGCCTGCGCCATAAAACACCACGCGGTCGAAATCTTCGAAGAACCCGTCATCAACCAGCCGGTCGAAATAGCCATAAACGGCGCGGTCGCGAAACCAGCTGTCTTCATGGGCCATGATGCACAGGTTGGACCAGCCGTTGTGCTCGACCAGTTCCCAGCCCAGGGGTTCGTGGCTGTCGGACCCGTCGCGGATGCTGTTGATGGTTTCAAAGGTGACGATCAGGATCGGGCCTTCGTCGGTCAGAATGCTGGAGTGGCGCGCGCCGACCGGTTCGAAATAGCCGCGCTCTTCGCCCATGTCCTCGATCTGGGCCAACCAGTCTTCGTGGCTGGCCTCGGCCAAATCCGCTGTCGGGCCTGCTTTTGCGTCCATGACGTCTTCGGGCATCTTCCGTCTCCAATTCCAAGCCCCTCGCCGGGCTGGACATCCGTTTACCAATGTAAAGCGGGCTGGATTGGGGGCGCAATGGGGCGAAACGGTGGAAAATGCTTAACAGGGGGTGAACTGTTTCCAACCCGTGATCAATTCCGGGGGTTTCCCTTGGATTGCTGCGCAAAGCCGAACAGAAACCGGGCCCGGTCCAGCGGTACGGGCTGGGCAGGTGGCGACATCAGAAGGCGACCATAGAGCGCACGGAAAGGGTCCTGCGCCATCAAGGTCCGAAAGCGATTCTGTCGCCAGGCCACGGCCTGGGCATGCAGATCGGCCAGGGTCTGGTCGGCGCGCAGGCGACCCAGATGGGTGTCGCGCAGGGCGTCACAGGCGCGAATGGACCGGTCCTGAACCTGGCACCAGTTGCGTTCAGACCAGTAATCCAATCCCAGGCTGTCGCCGCCATGCACGGCCCGCCCCCGGTCGCGTTTCACGATATAGCTTTCCATAGCCCCCAGCGCATAGTGGTTCAGCTGGGCCAGCGCGATGTTCGAGCGGCCAAAGGGCGAAAAGATCTGTTGCCGCCGAAAACGGGCCTCCAGCTCGCGCCCCTCGCCGTCAAACCAGCGCGTGGCGTCGGCCTTGCCACCCACCGGGCTGCGCGGGCGGTGCACGCCCAGTTTGCGATACGCCCCCGTATTGCGATACAGCGTCTTGAACATGAAGGCGCGCCAGGGCCAGTACATGACGGCAGGGGCGGCGCGATCAAAGATCTCGGTCACCGGGCGGTCCTGGAACCGTTCGACACCCGCATTGCCAAACAGCCGCCAGGTCAGGGTGATGGCGTCAGCATCAGGCAGGGTGGCGATCAGCGCGTCCAGCGTGTGATCCCCCACATGGATGTTGACGAATTCGTCGATGTCCAAGGTCATCAGCCAATCGGCGTTTTTGACCAGAGAATGCTTGTCGGCGATCTTCATTGCCGTCCATTGCACACCGCCTTCGTGGGGGCCGTCATTGCGGATATGGGTCAGCTCGCCCATCGCCGCAAGCCGGTCCAGCATTGCATCGGTGCCGTCGTCGCAGTCATTGGAGAACACAAGGAAATCGGTGAACCCGATGCCCCGATGATGGGCCAGCCATTCCAGCAGAAACGCACCTTCGTTTCTGACACACAGAACGGCCAGTTTGCTCATGCGCGCCAATCCTTGCGGAAGGTCACGACCTTTTTGTCCGACAACAGCGGGTAATAGGTCAACCCGGCGCCGTGCATGGCGTCAAACACCGCGCGCACGCCGACCTCTCCGATCCATTGCGGGTGCAGTTCGACCACCGCGGCGCGCAGGCCCGACAGGTCGGCGGCGGGCAGCAAAGCGGCCTCGGCCCCTTCGATGTCACAGACCAGAACGGTGGGTTTGATGTCGCGAAACGCCTGTTTGATGTTGCGCACTTCGATGGTTTCGACCGAGGTCACCGGGCTTTTTTCACCCTTCGGATTTTCCTGCATCGACGAGGCGACAAAATTCTCGCGCACATAGAACTTGGCGCTGCCTTTGCGCGGGCCCAACAGGGCGTTGTGCACGGTCACATTCTGCACGTCATTGGCGGTGTGGGCGTCATGAATATAGGGGATCATGGCCGGGTTGGCCTCAAACGCATGGACCTCGCGCACACCCAGATTGGCGGTCATAAAGGTCGACATATATCCCATGCCTGCGCCCAGCTCGATCACCACATCTTCGGGGCGCACCAGCGATTTCACCGCCTCGACCTCGCGTTTTTCATATTCGCCGCGCCGCAACATGCGCCGTTTGCGCGGATTGATCACCCGGGGGTCATACGGGAATTTCATGCCGCGCGACCGGATGAATTTCGGCAGATCGTCGTCCTGCATCATGTCTTTCATCTTCTTGCCCTTTCGATCCGCCATGGCGATCAGCTTTCCATGTCCAGCGCCAGCGCATAGGCGACGCGTTCCAGCTCGGTCAGTTCAGTTTCCAGCGCCTGGGCATAGAGGTCCTGAAACTCCTCCATCCCATGCAATTCCGCCGCCTTGGCCTGGTGCCAGGCAACCCCACCTGCGTGCAGCTCACGCAAGGCTTTGTCCTGCAACAGACGGCCCAGCTCGGCGCGCACACGTGGGATGTTGCGTTTGATCGTCACGTCCTTGTTGCCGCCCCAATCCATGCGCACCCAGTAGTTGATGCCGATGGATCGATCCACATGCAGCGCGCGGCCGCGTTGGCGTTTGATCAGGAAACTTTCCGCAGATCGCAGCGCGTAATGGTTCAATTGCAACAGGTCATATCCGACCGTGCCCAACGACGAGCGCCAGCCCTTTTCCTTGACCTCATCGCCCATCACCTGGCCCGATCCATTGACCCATTGCACCTTGGGCTCGAACCCCTCGCGCAGTTTGTTGGGGCGGTGACAGCTGATCTTTTCATAGGCGCCGATGTTCTTCATCATCGTCTTGAAGCCCCAGACCGTATGCGGTTTCGGACAGTATTTCGGCGCAGCCTGATCGAATTGTTCGATCACCAACTCGTCCTTGAACCGATTGACGCCATTGTATCCAAACAGCCGCCAGGTCATGGCGACGTTGGTCGCGTCCGGCACCCGGTCAAAGAAGTCCTGCAACGTGCCATTGCCACAGCGCACGTTGATGAATTCATCCACGTCGATATGGATCACCCATTCGGCGTTCTTGATGACATCTTCCTTCAACGACTGGTTCAGCGCGTATTGCTGGGGCGAATTGCCCTTCCAGTTGTCGTTGTTGCGGTGTTGCAGCACGCCCATGTCCTGCAAATGGTCCAACAGCTCGCTTGTGCCGTCCGAACAATCGTTGGTGTAGATAATGAAATGATCCACCCCCATGGCGCGATGATAGGCGACCCATTCGACGATATAGGGCGCTTCGTTTTTCATGCAGCCGACAATGACATTGCCGCTGTTTCCCTTGGGCAATTTGCGCAGGGGCACTTCGGTATAGGCGGCGGCCAGGTCTTCTTCGTTCACGCGCCCGATGCGGTTGTGCGGCGCAAAACGGCCCCCTTTCAATTCATGAAAGTTTTCCTTGGCGCGTGGCGTCATCAGACGTTCGGCGACAGGGGTCAGGCCGCTTTTCGACGCTGTTTTTTCAGGCGTGATACTGTCCTTGGCATCCGCGCGCAGCGTCTGTCGGGTGACGATGTCGATCCGGGGTAGGAAGGCGGCGACATATTGCGTCGCGCGAAAGCCTTTGGTCGGGTCAGGCTCTGTCCAGGGCTTGCCAGCCCTATCACGTTTCAAACATTTACCGGGTAACTTATGCGTCTTCGTCAGGGTCTTATTGTCTTTTTCGAACCTTTTCGAAAATTCGGCCAAGGTGCCGGTGTCTGTCGGCGTGCCGCCCACGGCGATTTCGGTCATGAACCGTTTCCACAGTTGGCGCGGGATGATACGCCCCTTTTCCAGCAGCTTGACCAGCACCTCGTTCAACAGACGCGCACGGGTCAGCCATTCGCCGGCCGGGGCCTGCGGGATCTTGCCCTTGGGCGCCTTGCCGATATTGGGTTTCACGCCAAACGCGTTGCGGATTTCATCGGTCAGCGCGGATGAGAAGAACAGCTCTTCATCATAGGCGCGCAGGGACATGGTGCCCTTGCCGAACACGCCCTCCCAGGCCGCCACAGTTGCCGGATAGTCCAGCCAGAATGGCACGCCCTGGATTTCCGGGTGGCTCAGCAGGGCAGGGTTCACGTCCTCCCAGCTTTTCAACGCCGCCTTGCGGAAATCCTTTTGTGTCATGGACATCTCACGCGACAAAGGCGCGGTGCGGCCCGACAGCACGGCCCAGTCATAATGGCGCGACATGACGCGGGCCTGTTCGTCCACATGGGCGACGATGCGGATGTCATCAGACAGGGGCAGCAGCATGGCGCGCAGCCGTTCCAGTTCGGATTTCTGGCTGAGCATGCACAGTTGCGAGGCCGACAGGATCAACACATCGGGATTGTGTTTGGCGACCTCCCCGGCCAAATCACGTGCCACATCGGCGCGCAGTTTTTCCTGGCTGGGACCGTCGGCAAAGCCGCGATTGAACCGCAGAATGTCGGGCCGATCCGCGTCGGTCACGGCCATATACAGCCGCGTATGGTTCTTGCGCCCCGGCGTGCGGGGATACAAAACACCCTTGTCGGCCATCTGGTCGCGCTTCATGTCCAGCACGTCTTGCAACCGCTCGGGGCCGCAGTGCTCCATGCCGATATGGATATAAATACGCATCAGGAGGCGCGCTCCTCTTCCTTGTTACCGTCGGCCACGTGCCGAGTATTCTCATTCGCCTTGCCCCACCAGGGCAGGTCCAAGCCCAGGAAATCGCTGACTTTTGTCTGCGCGTCCGGGTCTTCGATGTCATATTCCAGAAAATCGTCCGACCCGTCGAACACACGGCGACAAAAGGCGAAATGCCCTTCGATCCAGCGAATGCGCTCGGCGTCGGATTTGCCGAACCCTTCGGGCAGGCCGGGGATGGCGTTTTGCGGCAAGCGGCGGCTGCCCAGGTTGGACCAGCGCCCCATGCTGTCAGACAGTTTCACCGGGTCGCGATGGGTCAGGATGAATTTCGCACCCGGATGGTGGGCGCGGATCGCCGCCAGCAGGCCCCAGTCCATCTGCGGCCACAGGTTCAATCCCTCGCGCACCACGTCGATTTCGGTGAAGCCATCGAATTCCTCCATCATCGACAGGGGATCGCCGGTCTTGAAGTACGCGATATACATCAGCCGCCCGACAAAGGCGCGTTTGATGCGGTCGTCTTTGCTTTGGCCCTTGCGAATGCGCCAGTCGGCGACGTTCAGGCCCGCCTGTTTCAATGCCTCGCCCAAGGTGGTTGTGCCGGATTTCGGCAGGCCCAGGTTGATGACCTTCAGCCCGCTCATGCGATCAGCTCCAACAGAGCCAGTTCGGCGGGGGACAGTTTCGGCACAGATTTCAACTGCTTGCGCAGCGCGACATAGTCGTCATCCTGCATCAGCCGCTCCAGGGTTGCGCGGTGGGCGGTGACGGCATCGTCATGCAAGGCGGCGATTTCCTTGTCCGCTTTCAACGCCTTCAACTCGGCCCGCAGGCGCGGCAAATAGCGGTGGATTGATGTATCCGTAAACGCATCATCATTGCGTTCGCGCCAATAACTGTCGTCAAAATCGCGGTTTTCGCGGTTTACATCACCCCGGTCGTTTTTCACCAAATAACTGTCCAGCGAGCGCAGCGCATAGTGGTTCAGCGTCGCCAATTCACGCGCGCCTTGGGCGGGGAATTTGCGAATGCGGCGTTTGTTGGCGGCGGTGCGGAATTTCCACGGCACGTCATTGCCGCCACCGTCTTTCCAGTCGGGGCGGCGACCCTTGGCCAGATTGTCCTTCATAAACGGGCGATGCGCACCATAGTATTTCACAGGAAAATCGTGCCGGATCAATGTTTTGACTTCTTGGGCGGTCTGGTCACACCAGATGTCCGGGTTGTGCGATTTGGTGAATTGTTCGATCACCGGCGCGTCGTCAAAGGTGTCGATATCGGCATTGGCAAAGAACTGGAACGTCACCGAAATCGCGTGCGGGTCCCCGCTGGCCTCGATCAGATCGGGGATCGTGCCGTCGCCCACATGGATGTTCAGGAATTCGTCGACATCGGCGATCCAGACCCAATCCGACGACATGACCAGATCATGGGATTTGGCGGCTTTCAACGCCTCCATCTGGTAGTTGCGCCCCTGGGCCGGGTTGGGCAGGTGGGTGACCATGCCACGGTCCTGCAACGCATCCAGCAACTTGTCGGTCGCATCGGTGCAATCGTTTGAATAGAAAAGGAAATCCGTGACGCCAAGAACACGATGAAAGGCGATCCATTCCAACAGGAACGGGCCTTCGTTTTTGACGCAGGTGACAGCGGTGATGCGCATAGCTACACCCCGCCCATTTGGGTCTTCAAACTCGTCATTCGTCTGCCTGCCATTGGGATGCGCGGTTCACTCTGTGCTATCCCGTTATTGTTTCCAATATATGTGGCAGATTCCTGATTTTTCGTCAACTTTTGCTATAATGAGAACAATCAACTGTTGCCTCAGAGACTCGCCCTCAGCTGCGCGCCATGCTGGCGGTCAATGCACCCATAGAGACAAGGGCGCCCCCGCCAAATCGGGTCATCCATTTCAGCACGCCGGGGCGGCGGATGCGGGCACGCAGGCGGTCGGCCAGCAAGGCATAGGCCAGCGCGTTGACCGCAGCGAGGCTGACAAAGGTGGCGATCAGAATGCCAAACTGTGGGCCGAGGGCCGCGTCGGGGCGGATGAACTGCGGTACAAAGGCGATGAAGAAGGCGATGGATTTCGGGTTCAGCGCGGTCACGGCAGCAGCGTGGAAAAAGATGGATTTCACAGGTTTTTCAAGCGGGTCCCCCATATCCAGCGACATCGGTGGGGCGCGCAGCAGCTTGATGCCAAGATAGATCAGATAGGCCGCTCCGACCCATTTCAGCGCGGTGAACAGCGTGGCCGATGCCAGCACCAGCGCGCCAAGCCCCAGAAGCGAGGCCGTCATGGCCACCAGGTCGCCCAACGCCACGCCCAAGGCCATGCCAACCGCGACCCGTTTGCCCTGGGTCAGCGCATAGGACAGCACCAACAGGACCGTCGGGCCGGGGATCAGAAGGATTGCGAAACAGGCGGCAACAAAGGCCAGCCACAGGTCGAAGGCCATGAGAATATCCTTTCAGGTGACCCGCTCAGGGGTCACCTGATTGGGGCCAATGTCAATTCAGAAAAACGCCTGCAAGCCGGTTTGGGCGCGGCCCAGGATCAACGCGTGCACGTCATGGGTGCCCTCGTAAGTGTTCACGGTTTCCAGGTTCATCATGTGGCGAATGACCTGAAAATCCTGCGAAATGCCGTTGCCGCCGTGCATGTCACGCGCGTGCCGGGCGATTTCCAGCGCCTTGCCGCAGTTGTTGCGCTTCATCAGCGAAATCATTTCCGGCGCGGCGTTGGCGTCGTCCATCAAACGGCCAATGCGCAACGATCCTTGCAGGCCCAGGGTGATTTCTGTCTGCATATTGGCCAGTTTCAGCTGGAACAACTGGGTTTGGGCCAGCGGTTTGTTGAACTGTTTGCGATCCAGCCCGTATTGACGCGCCGCGTGCCAGCAGAATTCGGCCGCGCCCAAAACGCCCCAGGAAATGCCGTACCGCGCCCG
>DFBF01000274.1:13480-16730 GCA_002367285.1 Rhodobacteraceae bacterium UBA3087
GTCCATGACGATTTCACCAGTCACAGATGCGCGAAGGGACTGTTTTCCCTTGATTTTTGGCGCTGTCAGCCCCGCCATGCCCTTGTCCAGGACAAAGCCGCGGATCTTGCCGCCATGGGCGTCGGACTTGGCCCAGACGACGAAGACATCGGCGATCGGCGCGTTCGAGATCCACATCTTCGATCCGGTCAGCTTGTAGCCCGTCGCGGTCTTTTCGGCGCGTGTTTTCATCGCGCCAGGATCGGACCCCGCGTCAGGTTCGGTCAGGCCGAAACAGCCAATCAGGTCGCCCGAACACAGGCCCGGCAGGTATTTTTTGCGCTGGTCCTCAGAGCCGTAGGCATAGATCGGGTAGATCACCAGCGAGCTTTGCACAGACATCATCGACCGGTATCCGCTGTCCACCCGTTCGATTTCGCGCGCGATCAGACCATAGGTGACGTATCCCGCGCCCAGCCCGCCGTATTCTTCGGGCACGGTCACGCCCAACAACCCGGCCTGGCCCATTTCGGCAAAGATTTCGGGCGCGACGGTTTCTTCGGCATAGGCCTGAACGATGCGCGGGGCCAGTTTTGCGTCGGCAAAGGCGCGTGCGGCGTCGCGCAGCATGCGTTCATCTTCGCTCAGCTGGTCTTCGATGCGAAAGGCATCTTCCCAGTCGAACCGACCCAGGTCAGGGGCGTCTTTGGCTTTCAGCGTGGGAGCGGTCATCGCATGCGTCCTTTTGATCAAATCCTGCGCATAGTCCTAGCGCGAAGCCGGGATGGGGGCAATCGTGGCAATCCCTATAAATTCTAACGATGTCTTATCAGGCCCTTGCCGATCAACCGTGCAAACAGGATCACCGTGAACAGGCGCATCAGGTGGTGGCTGACGACAAAGCTGAGGTCGGCGCCCGCAATGATGCCGATCACCACCATTTCGCCCTGTCCGCCGGGCAGAAAGGACAGCGCCATGTTCAGCGTATCGGCGCCGCTGATCTGGACGGCCAACCACAGCCATGATCGCGAGCTGCTGCCAGCCGACCGCGCTGGCGGACTGACCCGGAGCGGCGGTCAGGTCGATGCCCCAGACCCAGGCAATCACGAAAGGCGCGGCGAACGCGATGGCCAGCACGCGGGTGGCGTGGATCAGCGACATGGCGCGCGAAACGGATTTGCGCAAGTCAGGCTTGACCCGATGCGCGCCGCCGTGCCCCATTGCATGAACAGGAGGATGCCCATGACAAACGCGCCCAAATCTATCGAGGCCGTGCAGGCAATGCTGGCCGAGCAGGACTATGTTTGTGGCCGGGCGCTGGGCACGGTGGTGTTTCTGGCGCTGACCCTGGGGCGACCTTTGTTTCTGGAGGGCGAGGCGGGCGTCGGCAAGACCGAGATCGCCAAGGCACTGGCCGCCGGGCTGGGCCGCCGCCTGATCCGGTTGCAATGTTACGAGGGGCTGGATGCGTCCTCGGCCGTGTATGAATGGAATTTCCCGGCGCAGATGGTGGCGATCCGCTCGGCGGAAGTGACCGAGGGCACGGACCGCGACGCTTTGACGGACGAGCTGTTTTCCGACCGTTTCCTGATCCGCCGCCCGTTGCTTGAGGCCATGTCGCCGCAAGCTGGCGGTGCGCCGGTGCTGTTAATCGACGAACTTGACCGCACGGACGAGCCGTTCGAGGCGTTCCTGCTGGAGGCCCTGTCGGATTTCCAGGTGACGATCCCGGAACTGGGCACGGTCAAGGCGCCTGAGCCGCCGATTGTCATCGTCACCTCGAACCGGACGCGCGAGGTGCATGATGCGCTGAAACGGCGGTGCCTGTATCACTGGGTCGATTACCCGGATTTTGACCGGGAAATGGAAATCCTGACGGCGCGCGCGCCCGAGGCAAGCGAGAAGCTGTCGCGCGAAGTGCTTGCATTCGTTCAGAAATTGCGCACCGAGGATCTGTTCAAACGCCCCGGTGTGGCGGAAACCATCGACTGGGCGAAATGCCTGTTGGCGCTGGATGTGATCGACCTGTCGCCTGATGTGATTGCCGACACTTTGGGCGCGATCCTGAAATATCAGGACGACATTCAAAAACTTCAGGGGTCCGAGGCAAAACGCCTTCTGGACGAGGTCCGCGGCGAGATCGCCTGATGGCTGAGTTGCCGCCTCTGGAGCTGCCAGACACCCCGCGTCTGGCTGCCAATATCACGCATTTCGCCCGCGCGTTGCGCGCCGCTGGTCTGCCCGTGGGCCCCGGCAAGGTGATCGAGGCCGTGCGCGCCATTGCCGCCGTCGGGTTCAGCGAAAAATCCGATTTTTACTGGGCGCTGCATACGGTGTTCGTAAGCAAGCCCGAACAACGCCGCGTTTTCGCACAGGTGTTTCGCCTGTATTGGCGCGACCCGCGATACCTGGAACACATGATGGCGATGATGCTGCCCGCCGTGCGGGGAGTGCAGGAGGACCGTGCCGCCAAACCCGGTGAAAAACGGGCCGCCGAGGCGTTGCTGGACGGGGTGGAACGTGACGCGCCAGGCCTGCCCGAGGGCGATGAGGGCCGTGAGATTGAGGTTGATGCGACCCTGACCATGTCGGCCGAGGAGCGGCTGCGCACGCTGGACTTTGAGCAGATGAGCACGGCGGAAATGGCCGAGGCGAAACGCATGTTGGCGCGCCTGTCCCTGCCGGTCAAGCCGCTGCAATCGCGCCGCACCATGGCCCACCCGCAGGGCAAGCATGTTGATTGGCGCCGCACCATGCGCGAGGCCATGCGCACCGGCGGCGAGGTGCAGGATTTCGCGACGAAAAACCGGCGTCTCCGCTGGCCGAACCTGGTGGTGATTTGTGACATCTCGGGCTCGATGTCGGCCTATAGCCGGGCGGTTCTGCATTTCCTGCATGCGGTGGCGAACCAACAGGGCGCGGGCTGGGCGCGTGTGCATGGGTTCACCTTTGGCACCCGTCTGACCAATATCACCCGCCATCTGGCGACGCGTGATGTGGACGCGGCCCTTGCCGCCGCCGGGGCCGAGGCGCAGGACTGGGAGGGCGGCACGCGCATCGGCGCCTGTCTGCACGCGTTCAACCGCGACTGGTCGCGCCGGGTGCTGGGGCAGGGGGCGGTTGTGCTGCTGATCACCGATGGGCTGGATCGCGATGACCCCGGCCAGTTGGCGCGTGAAATGCAACGCCTGTCGCTGTCCTCGCGCCGTCTGATCTGGCTCAATCCCTTGCTGCGCTGGGACGGGTTCGCGCCCAAAGCCGCCGGCATTCG
>DFBF01000276.1 GCA_002367285.1 Rhodobacteraceae bacterium UBA3087
TTTGCCACCGGCACCGGGTTTGCGCCCTTCGCCAGCCTGCTGCGTGAACCGCAAACCTATGAGGATTACGACGAGGTCATCATCACCCACACCTGCCGCCAAGCCGACGAACTGACCTATGGTCGCGATCTGATCGAGGCGCTGAAAGAGGATGAGCTGTTGAACGAAGTCATCGGTGACGGGTTCTGGAAAAAGATCAAATACTATCCGACCACGACGCGCGAAGACAGCGCCAAGATGGGCCGGATCACCGACCTGATGCGCTCAGGCGAAGCGTTCAAGGATCTGGGGGTTCAACCGATCTGCCCCGAATCTGATCGCGCCATGATTTGCGGCAACCTTGCCTTCAACCTGGAACTCAAGGACATGTTGGAAGAATACGGGCTTGAAGAAGGTGCCAATTCCAAACCCATGCAATATGTGGTCGAAAAGGCGTTTCTGGACTGACCTTTCGGCACAGTTTTACGCATTCAATCGGGGGGCGCATGCCCTCCGTTCACGTTTTGGCAAGCTCGCGTCGCCACCCTGCCCCCATCACAGATGGAGAGTTCAGAATGAACGTGACCCAAAGCGCGGCCCAGCCCGCCCATGTGCCGCAATCAGCGCGCGCCATATCGCCCCCCGACCACGCCGCCACCTTTGGCCTGGATCAACCGGACCCTGGTGCGATTGACGCGATCAAGGCGCGCTATGACATGACCAACATCACCCCGCATCAGATCGACCAATTGGCAGCCGACCTTCAGGCCGCCGGACATGCTTTCGGAGGGGAAATGCTGACGCTGTTGACCTATGGCGCAGAATTCCGGTCACATGCGGCAGAGCTGTTTGGCGGCCAAACACAGCCCGATCGCCCGATGAACCTGATTGAACACAGCCAGACCCAGCACGACACAGCCCGCCGCATGGGCGACCCGACCGATCATTGGGACATGCTCCTGAAATTCCTGGACGGGTTTGAAGGGGCCAACGCCAAACCGGCCGCACAGAACACGGCCCAACAGATTGTCGAAGCGCGGATGCAAGCGAACTGACCTGCCCTAGCCGGTCAAGGCACCCGTGCCCCCAGCACGGTCTTCGCCCATCAAGCCCCCCAGAACTCTGGAGAGGGACAGGAACCTGACACCCCCACTTAAAATACATTTAATATCAACGACCTGCCTCCCAGGTCAGACCACTACCAAGCCTAGTTCACGGCCAACATTCGCCGCATCGCGGCCTGCGTGGCAGGGCCGACCGACCCGTCGACGCCACCAGAATAGACCCCCGCAGCCCGCAACCTGCGTTGCAGGGCCCGCGCCGTATCGCGATCCCATTCGCGGCCCGGGCGGGTGATTGGCCAATCATCGCCGGTCTGCAAAGCCTGGATGTAATACTGTGCCGCCGTGTCAGCCGCGTACAGCATCGGCTCGGTCTCATACAGATATCCGACCGAGGCCCAGGTCCGGCTGTACCCCGCCTCGCGCGCCGCATCGAACCAGCCCAACGCCTTGGCAATATCCTTGGGCCCGCCTTCGCCTTTGGCATCCAGCCACGCCAGTTCGTACATCGCGCTGGAATGCCCCTGCGCCGCAGCGCGTTCGTACCAGACCCGCGCCTTGGCAGCATCGCGTTCGATCCCCGTGCCGCTTTCCAGCACCTGAGCGAAATTGTATTGCGCCCATCGGTATCCCTGAACCGCTGCCAACATGTAATAGCGCGCGGCATAGAACTTGTTCTGCTCAACCCCGCGCCCGGCGGCATACATCAACCCCAGATCGTTTTGCGAGGCCGGATCCTCAAGATCCGCGCCCCGTTGATACCACTGCGCCGCCCTGACATCATCGCGGGGCACACCGTGACCATCTTCGTACATGCCAGCCAACAGGTTGATGGCGCGCGGGTGATCCTGTTCCGCCGCCCGTTGGTACAACAAAATCGCCTGCGCATAATCCCGCGTCACGCCACGTCCGTTGGCATACATCCAGCCCAGATTGGTGATGCCGATCAGGTTGCCGCCATCGGCCGCCATCCGGTAAAACCGCACCGCCTGTTGATCGCTTTGCCCGACCCCAAAGCCGTTTTCGTATTGATGGCCCAACGACACCCAGGCCCGTGAATATCCCATATCCCCTGCCTGGCGGAACAGTTGCGCCGCCGCGGCATAGTCCCGCGCCACCCCCTTGCCATCACGCAACGCGGTGCCCAGCGCATAGAGGCCCCGCTCCAATCCGGCGTCTGCGGCAAGGCGGAACAGGCGGACAGCCTCGACCGAATCCTTTGCTACGCCATCGCCCTGATAGTAATTCCACCCCAAATCGACCGCGACAGGAATGTCGCCGCCCTCGACCGCCAGACGGAAATAGGCATTTGCGTCAGATACGTCGCGATCCAACGCATTGTCTTCCTCGTATAGGAACCCCAGCCCGGCATTGGCGCGGACATGTCCAGCGCCTGCGGCCTCCAGGAAAAACCGTTCCGCCAACTGCACCGCATTGGCCGCATGATAGACGCGGCCCAGATTAAAGGTGACGCGCGCATGATCGGGAAACGCCTCATGCGCGATGACGCACAGCTTGACGGCGCTGGCGGTGTTGATGTCATCGAATTGAATGCCCGCCAAATCCGCCGGGGCCTGTATGTCATGCGGATGGCCTGCCGCCAGATCACAGGCCAGCACACGCGGATCAATCGCAGCGCGATCCGGCGGCTGTTCGCCCACCGGAGCAGTCACGGGGGGGGCCAGATCAACGCGTGGCGCTGGCTCTGCTGGTGTCGGAAGCGAGAACATCGGCAGCGCAGGCACCGACCCCGTGGGATCTGGGGTGGTGATATCTGGGGCCGGCTCGACCTCGGGAACGATCGCCGGGTCCACCCGTGGCGTGGTCAGCGCGTCGCGCCGGATACGGGCCAGATTGGCAAAGGTGCCATCGGGGTATCGATCCAGAAACTGTTGATAGACCACCGGATCTTCGCTGTTACGGATCGAGAACCACATCAGAAGTTCATCTGGCGCGACCTCCTCTCCGGTGTCCTCAGACGGGGCGACCGGCGCAGGCGCAATGGGTTCCGGGGCGACCACATCAGGGACTGGCACAACTGGGGGCGTGTCCGGTTGGTTCAGATCATCGCCCTTGCCCCCCGCCGACAGCGCCACATTGGGCGCCAAAAGCGCGAAAACCACCAGTCCTGTCAGAAAAGACTTTGTATTCAGATGCATTGCCCGGTCCTCCTGCCCCGAATTTGAGGCATCTGGACGGTGCAGGCAATGTTCTGGATCAAGCTGAGGCCCGATGTCGCATCCGGCCTCAGCAGTGTTTCGCGTCAGGTTTTACAGGCCCAGGGCCGATTTAACCTGGTCGATGGTCGCCTGAACCAGTTCGGGGTTCTCGGCAGCTTTCGAAATCGCGGTCTTGATCGCCATCTTCTTGATGTCGCCCAGGTCACTTTCGTCAATCATCGCGGTCAGCTTTTCGGCGTCAAACCCGTCGGGCGTCAGCAGATCGGTGACCGACATTGCCCCGTCGACAGCATCGGTGGCAGCATCGGTGGCGGCATCGGTAGCCACGTCGGTGGCGGCATCCACAGCCGTGTCAGCAACGGCGTCAGCCGCATCAGTGGCAGCGCCCGTAGCAGCATCAGCCGCAGTATCGGTGGCCATATCCGTTGCCGTATCCGTTGCCGTATCAACGGCACCCGTGGCCGCATCCGCAGCCGCGTCAACCGCACCAGCGGCAGCGTCGCTGGCCGCATCAACAGCAGAGCCAGCCGCATCGGTGATCGCCTCACCGACAGCGCCCATGCCTTCGGTCGCGCCTTCAACGGCCGTCGTCACAGCGTCAGCCGCCGCATCAACAGCACCCGTGGCCGCATCGGTGGCCGCGTCCACAGCGCCGGTGGCCGCATCGGTCACCGCGTCCGTCACAGCCGTTGCCGCATCGGTGGCCGCATCAGCCGCATCGGTGGCGCCATCCACAGCGTCGGTGGCCATATCAGCCGCCGCGTCGGCAGCATCCTCTACGACCTCGGGCATCGCGACCTCTTGGCCCGTGTACCACACATAGCCGCCCACACCCGCCGCGATCAGCAAAAGGGCAATAATCCATGTCTTGTTCATGGTGAAATCCTCACATGTCTTGAACGGGGCGCACGTCCCTGCGCCCTCACGTGGTGCACATGGGGCCAACCCACCCCCAACCACAAGGGGAGAAAGCGCCACATCACGTCAAAACGGCAACAATCGGCTTGCGCCGCCCCGGCCCTGCCTTTACCTTCCCGGCCCAAGTCTTATCGGCAACAGCAGAAGGAATGGCACCATAGCCCGCAGACCTCATAACGCGCCCCCGCAGCGCGACACCGGCCCCCGCGTCAACGACCGCATCCGGGCTCCTGAAATCCGCCTTATCGGTGCGGAAGGTGAAAACGTGGGCGTTGTCACGCCTGCGCGTGCCATGGCTATGGCCGAAGAGGCAGGGCTGGACCTGGTCGAGATCTCGCCCAACGCCGCCCCGCCCGTCTGCAAGATCATGGACTTCGGCAAGTTCAAATACGAAACGCAGAAACGCGAAGCCGAAGCCCGCAAAAAGCAGAAGATCATCGAGGTCAAAGAGGTCAAGTTCCGTCCGAACACCGACACGCATGACTATGATGTGAAAATGCGCAACGTCTACAAGTTCCTGGAAAACGGCGACAAGGTGAAGATCACCCTGCGGTTCCGTGGTCGTGAAATGGCCCACCAGAACCTGGGGCGTCAGCTGTTGGAACGTGTGGCTGCGGACATCACCGAATTGGGCAAGGTTGAAAACATGCCCAAGATGGAAGGTCGCCAGATGATCATGATGATCGGCCCGCTGCCAAAGTAGAATTCTGCTGCGACAGGCGAATGCAAAGTTTCAAAGCCCCTGCCATTGGCGGGGGCTTTTCAGTTTGAAACCCCAACCGTCAGGAAAGACCATGCGCCCCAGCCTGAGACAAAAAGCCATCACCATCTGCACCGACAAGATCGCCAAAAAGGGCGACACCGTTGGCCTGTCCTTCTATGCGTTCTTTGCCAACAAGAACGACGACCCCGTGCAGTTGATGGAGGCCGCCGAGTGGTGGATCAAGATCCACGCGCTGGACCATTTTGAAAAGGCCGCCAAGATACGGGCGCTGCTGCAATCAGGTCAGTGAGTACGCGGCCAGGTTTGCGTCAGCCTCTGGCCGCAACAACCGCATCCACCTCGATCTCAACCCGCCATTCGGGCTTCACGAACCGGCTGACCGCCATGATCGTGTCGACGGGCCGCGCATCCTGACAGTCTGCCTTGCGCGCCTCGATCGCCTGTTTCCGGTGTCGATATCGGTCAGGATGACGCGTGCGCGCGCGATGTCGCCGACCCCAGCCTCGGCCTGTTCCAACGCGCAATTGATAACCTTAAGGCATTGTTTTGTCTGGGCAAAAACATCTCCAACCCCGACCGCGTTGCCATCATCATCGACCGGTGCCGTGCCACCAACGGCGATGAACGGCCCGTTCGGCGCGCCCAACAGGGCCAGCGCGGCGATGTTCACCGGCACCTGGATCAGGGCGACCATATCTGCACCCACAGGGGCAGGCGTCGAAATCTGACCCAGATACCGGAGGATCAACCGGGGGATCATCTCGTACCTCTGCCACGTGAAAACGCCCCGCGTCTGGCGGGGCGTTTCGATGTTCAGCAGGCGGCGACGGCCCGTCTGGCCATGACCCCGACCAGATGCGCCCGGTATTCCGGGCTGCCGTGGATATCGCCGATCATATCGCCGCTTGGGGTCATGCCCTCCAACGCCTCAGGGGCAAAGTTTGCCGCCAGCGCCGCTTCGGCCTCGGCCCAGCGGAACACGCCGCTTTCGGACGCCCCGGTCACGGCCACGCGCACATCCGACCCGGTCCGCGACACGAACACGCCGACCAGCGCGAAACGCGACGCGGGTTGGTCAAACTTCACATAGGCCGCTTTGTCCGGCACCGGGAATTCGATCGCCGTGATGATCTCAGCGCCTTCCAGCGCCGTTTCGAACAGGCCCCGGAAATAATCATCCGCCGCGATCTTGCGATCCGTGGTGACGATTGTGGCCCCCAGCCCCAAGGCCCCCGCCGGGTAACAGGCGGACGGGTCATTGTTGGCCAATGATCCGCCAATGGTGCCCCGGTTGCGCACCGACGGGTCGCCAATGCCGCCCGCCAGCGCCGACAGCGCCGGGATCGCCCCGTCAGCCGCCACATCCGCATGCACGGTGCTGGCGCCAATCGTGACCACGCCATTGTCTGAGGAAATCCCCTTCAGCTTGTCGATCTTGGCCAGTGAAATCAGCTGTGATGGTGCCGCCAGACGTTGTTTCAGCGTCGGAATCAGGGTCTGCCCGCCCCCCAGCACCACCGCGTCTTCGTCTTTCTTCAGCTTGCGCACGACCTTGCCCAGTTTGGAGGGCGCTTTGATGTCGAATTCATACATGTCCTGTCCTCCTTAGCTCTGCATCGCCGACCAAACGCGCGAGGGCGTCAGCGGCATATCGATATGGGTGATGTCGCTGCCATTGCGTCGCAAAGCATCGACCACCGCGTTGACCACGGCGGGGGGCGACCCAATCGCGCCCGCTTCACCACAGCCTTTGACCCCCAGCGGGTTGTGCGTACAGGGCGTCTGGCAGGAATGATCGACCGTATAGAACGGCACATCATCGGCGCGCGGCATGGCATAATCCATGAAACTGCCGTTCAACAGCTGGCCGTCTTCGTCATAAACGGCGCCTTCCAACAACGCCTGACCGATGCCTTGACCGATACCGCCATGCACCTGACCATCAACGATCATCGGGTTGACGATATTGCCGAAATCATCGGCCGCCGCGAAGGCCTCGATCGTTACCTTGCCGGTCTCAGGGTCGATTTCAACCTCGCAGGCATAGGCCCCCGAGGGGTACGTGAAGTTGGCCGGATCATAGAACGCGGTCTCCTCCAGCCCCGGCTCAATTTCCTCCAGTGGATAGTTGTGCGGCACATAGGCCGCGAGTGTCACGTCGCCCCAGGCCACAGATTTGTCCGTGCCCGCCACGCTGAACTGACCGTCTTTCAGCTCAATATCGCTGTCGGCGGCCTCCATCAAATGGGCGGCGATCTTTTTGGCTTTGGCGATGATCTTTTCCGTCGCCTTGACCATGGCAGATCCGCCAACCGCCAGCGAACGCGAGCCATAGGTGCCCATGCCCATCGGCGTGTTGGCCGTGTCGCCATGCACGATTTCAACCATGCTGGGATCAATGCCGATCATCGACGCAACCACCTGGGGAAAGGCCGTTTCATGGCCCTGCCCGTGGCTGTGCGACCCGGTCATGACGACCAGTCCGCCCGTTGCATTCACCCGCACCGTGGCCGATTCATACAGCCCCGCGCGCGCGCCCAACTGGCCAACCAGGTTGCTTGGTGCAATGCCGCAGGCTTCGATATAACAGTTCACGCCCAGGCCACGCAGCTTGCCTTTGGCCTTCGAGGCCTTCAGGCGCGCCTCGAACCCCGACAGGTCCGCGATCTGTTCCAGCTTGTCCATGGTGGCGACGTAATCCCCGGTGTCATATTCCACCGCAACGGGCGTGGCATAGGGAAATTCCGTGATGAAATTCTGACGCCGCAGGGCAATCTGATCAACGCCCAGCTCCATCGCCGCCTTGGAAATCACGCGTTCCAGCTGATAGGTCGCCTCGGGTCGGCCCGCGCCGCGATAGGCATCAACCGGCACGGTGTTGGTGAACACAGCTTTCACGTTCACATAGATCAGCGGCGTCTTGTAATTGCCCGCCATCAAGGTGCCATGCAGCCAGGTCGGCACGCTTGGCGCAAAGGTCGAAAGGTACGCGCCCATGTTGGCGTGCGTATCGGTGCGCAGTGCGGTGAAATTGTTCTCCGCATCCAGCGCCAGTTGGATCGTCGTCACATGGTCACGCCCGTGGCAATCGGTGATAAAGGCCTCGGACCGGGTCGAGGTCCACTTCACCGGGCGATTGATCGCCTTGGCGGCAAAGGTGCAGAACGCCTCTTCGGCATAGTGGAAGATTTTCGAGCCAAACCCGCCGCCCACATCCGGCGCCACAACACGCAGTTTATGTTCGGGAATGCCCAGCACAAACGCGCCCATAAGCAAGCGGATCACATGCGGGTTCTGACTGGTGGTATACAGCGTGCTATCGCCCGCGCTGCTGTCGTAATCACCAATGGCCACGCGCGGTTCCATGGGATTTGCAACCAGACGGTTGTTGACCAGATCCAGCGTGGTGACATGGGCGGCCTTGGCGAACGCCTCGTCCACCGCCGCCTTGTTTTCTTCGACAAAACCCCAGTCATAACAAAGATTTGAGGTCAGATCGTCATGCACCTTGGGGGCGCCCTCCAGCAAGGCGGCCTTCATGTCGACAACCGCGGGCAGCTCGTCGATATCGGCCTCGATCGCCTCGGCGGCATCGCGGGCCTGGTCCAGGGTTTCGGCAACCACAGCGGCATAGGGGTCGCCCACATGGCGCACCTTGCCTTGTGCCAGAACCGGGTGGGCCGGCTCCTGCATCACCTCGCCATGCTTGTCGGTGATTTGCCAGCCGCAGGGAATGCCCCCGACTTCGGCGAAATCGGCCCCGGTAAACACGCGCACGACGCCCGGCATGGCCTCGGCGGCGGATGTATCCACCCCCTTCAACGTGCCGTGGGCCACCTGGCTGCGCGCAAAGGCCACATAGGCCTGACCACGCTTGTTCATGTCGTCGGTATAGTTGCCTTTGCCGGTCAAAAACCGGATGTCTTCGCGGCGCTTGTTTGGCGCGCCAATGCCTCCATCTGCGGGCATCGTGTATCCTCCCAGGAATTCGTTTCACGCCCCGCCGGGGGCCGCGTTTTATGCGTCGTCTATGCGTCGTCTATTCGTTGAACCAGATCCGCTTCAGCTCATCGCCAGTGAACACGCGCTGCGCATTATCGGCCTCGCCAAAGACATGCACGAACGCGTTCGCCGCGCCGCCTGCCACGATCGGACACATAATGACCGCGTCCTGATCGCCGGGCGTCAGGTCATAGGCATAGACGGTCCAATCCTCGGCAAAGGTTTCCCCGCCGCCGTTCTGGAACATATAGGCGCTGATCGTTGTCTTGGCGCGCGCCATGCATTCGGCGCGAGTGGGCACGGCGCCAAGATCATGGATCGACCAGCCATCGGCCAAACCGGCCACAGGGATGACAAAAGGCATCAACGCCAGGGCAAATGCGACACGCCCCCTCATTCGGCAGCCACCGCAGCCACATCCTGACCCGAGGCAGCCATGATCGATTTGACGATGTTGTGATAGCCCGTGCAGCGGCACAGATTGCCCGACAGATGCGCGCGCACCTCGGCCTCGCTTGGCTTGGGGTTGTCTTTCAACAGGGCCGCCGCCGCCATCACCATGCCCGGTGTGCAGAAGCCGCATTGCAGCCCGTGGTGGTCCTGAAACGCCTGTTGGATCACGCCCAGGCTGCCGTCACCATTCGCCATGCCTTCGACGGTCGTGATCTCGGCGCCATCCGCTTCGGTGGCGAACATGTTGCAGCTTTTGACCATCTTGCCGTTCACATGCACGGTGCAGGCGCCACATTGGCCGGTGTCACAACCCACATGCGTGCCGGTCAACTGCAACGCCTCGCGCAGATATGTGGACAGCAAACTGCGCCCTTCGGCGGGTGCCGAGACAGCCTTGCCATTCACGGTCATTGAGACCTGTGTCATGGTGTTCCTCCCTGGATATGTTCTTGTTAGCGCCAGCAAAGCACGCAAATCGGGTTCTGAGAACCCCTTTCTCACGCTGCAACTGCACGGTATTGACCAATTGATCGGGCCTGACCGCATGACCGCGTGACGGATTTGCGCCCGCGCGCGGCTCAGCCGTCGCGCATCCGGCCCCGTTGCGGGATGTCTTTCAGCAATCCGCCGACCCCCATCGCCGCGATGTCCGCAGGCCCGACTGGCACGCCGCACAGGATGCGTTCCATCACCCAATCCGCCCCGTTCAACGCGGGCGACCGGGCACAGCCCGGCAGGCCGATCACCGGCGTGCCATTCAGGTCGCCCAGAAACAACAGATTGCCCGGATCGACCGGCATTCCGAAATGCGTGACCGTACCGCCTGCGGCGCGAACGGCCTCGGGCGCCACGTCATTCAGGTCCGATGTGGCCGACCCTGTGAGGATGAAAATCACCTCTCCCGCAGTTAATTCAATCTCTAAAGACAGCGCCGCAACCTTATGAGGAACAACGACATTCGCCCCCAAGGTCACATCCAAACGTGCCAGACGGTCGGCCAGCACCCGGTGCCCCTTGGCCCCGTTTTCACCGGCCACCGCAGTCTGAACCAACCCGGCGCGGGACACCACAGGCCCCGCCATCGACAGGGCGCTGCACCCCGCCTTGCAGGTGGCCGTTACCGCGGCCTCGGCCACGCCATAGGAAATGATCTTGATCGTCGCCACCATGCCGCCCGCGCCCATCCGCTGCCATTCCGGCACCGTGGCCAGGGTGATCATCGGGTCAATGCGGTTCAAGGCTTCGACGGCGGCGCGGTCCACACGTGCAATGCCCGGGCCTTCGGCAAACAGGTTGACCCGCCCCGTCGCAGCAACCGATGCCCGCAGCCCCGGCCCCATCACGGCGCGCGCCAGACGCGTCGCGGCAGCATCTTCGCCCACGTCCCCCGGCTCCAGCCGCGCCACCGTGACCTCGGCCAAACCAGCCTCGCGCAGCGCCTCCAGATGCGCCGCTTCCAGCACCAGACCCTTCTTCAGCCGCCCGCCCGGCACGGCCACCGAATGGGCCAGAACCGCACCCAGCGCATCCGCGACAGGAACCGGCCCGAACCTCATGCGCGACGCAGCTTTTCGATCACCTGCGCCATGACGGACACGGCGATTTCAGCGGGGGATTTCGACCCGATATTCAGCCCGATGGGCGCATGAATACGGGCGATCTGAGCGTCCGTGAACCCCAGCGCCAGCAACCGTTCCACCCGTTTGGCATGGGTGCGGGTTGACCCCAAAGCCCCCAGATAAAACACATCCGAGGCCAAAGCCGCCTCAATCGCCGGGTCGTCGATCTTGGGGTCATGGGACAGGGTGACAACGGCAGTGCGTGCATCCAGACCATACCCCGGCAGCACCTCATCGGGGTAATCTTCGCGAATGTCCTGACCGGGAAACCGCTGCTGGGTCGCGAACGCCCCGCGCGGGTCGATCAGCAGCACATCAAACCCCGCCATGCGCGCCATGGGGATCAAGGCCTGGGCGATATGCACAGCGCCGACAACGACCATGCGCAGGGGCGGGTTGTGGATCGCGACGAAAACCTCGCCGTCATCCTCAAAGCCCGACCGGTCCGCCGCGAACCGGTCGGCGTAATCGACCACAGGCACCAAATCGCGCACCCAGGTCACCGTGTTCACCACATAGCCCACCGGCACCCGTGCCGCGCGCGCCGCGACCAAATCGGTCAACAGCCCCTCTGGCACCGCTGTGCCAACGGGTTCCACCAGGACGCGGATCTTGCCGCCACAGGCCAGCCCGACCGCAAACGCCGTGTCATCGGACACACCGAATTCCAGAATGCGGCTTTGGCCATCCGCCAAGGCCTCCTGCGCCTCCAGCACCACGGCGCCTTCGACACAGCCGCCTGAGACGGACCCCGCGATCTCCGCATCACCGGAAATGGCCAGCTGACTGCCAACAGGCCGGGGTGCGCTGCCCCAGGTCTGAACGACGGTGGCCAAAACGGCACCGCGACCGGCCCGGTGCCAGGCCAGCGCGATCTCGGGAATATTGTCAAAACGCTCGGTCGTCACGGGGGATCCTGAAGGTAAAGCAGGTGGTGCGCGAGGATCGCACATCACACCGGCTACCTTGGCATTTGACAGGATCGTTTCGCAAGCGGCTTTCAACCGGGCCAGAAGGGCGCCTTTACCGGACCCAGAAATGGGCCGCCAGCAGGTACGAAAAAGGGCCGCCGAACACTGTCGACGGCCCCGTTTCCACAATGGCGTGTTTCCACAGTGGCGTGCGTTATTCAGCCGCCGCGCGAGCCCCATCGGTGCCGTCCGGACGTTCCGGCAGCACAAAGGCCACCAGCACAAAGGCCAGCCCCAGAACGATGCCAAGAACATCGCCCGGCAAGCCCATCAGACCATCGTATTTTGCGCCGGGCACCGTGCCCAGCGTGACTTTTCCGCCGGCAATCGAATTCAGCAGGCCTGTGGCTTCTACCGCCGGGTATGTCACCATATAGGCCGCCGCGCCCAGCAGACCACCGGCGATGAAGAACAGCGCGTCCTTGCGCCCGGTCGCCACCGCACAAACACCGGTTCCGGGACAGAAACCGGACATGGCCCAGCCCGCGCCCAACAGCAATCCGCCAACGAAAACACCGACATAGGCCGCTTTCACCGACATATGCCCGACGTCAACAAATCCCGCCATCTGACCGCCGAACATCAGGATCGACCCGACCCCGATGGCCAACAGAATTGCCTTCATCAAACCCAGCGATTTCAGGGCCAGCATACGGCCAAGAACCGATGGGTTCGTGGCGCCGTTCCGGTCCAGCGCGAACCCGAACAACGCGCCAATCACAAGTGCAAGTATGATCTGCATGGCTCAGCCCTCCTTCCGATACATCATCATGGCAACCGGCACTGCTGCCGCAAAGGCGCCCGCCGAGAAGATATAGCCAGACAGCGACGTCTGCATCATGCCCGACATCATGTGGCCCGAGGTACAGCCCCCCGCCAGCCGCGCGCCATAGAGCGTAATAAAGCCGCCAACAAAGGCGACCGCATAGCGTTTCACCTTGCTATCGCCAAAGTTCACATACCACAGCATCGGGATCGTGTTGTCTTGGGCGCCATTGCCGCCGCGCAACCGGGACGACAGGAACGCCCCGACCATCATGGCCAGCACGAACAGGAAGCTGTAGTTCAGCGGATTGGCGACGGATTTCGCATATTTGCCATCCGATTTGGCCAGATAGGCATTGGTCGAGGTATAGACCCCGTCGGTTTCTGTCACCAACGCCGGGTTGACGATATCGGCAACGATCCCGTCCAAGATCACAAATTGCGTCGATACGCCGATCGGTTTGACCAGAAGAACGGCCAAGAAGAACACAAGGCCCAGCGCCAGCCCTCCGACTTTCCAGTTCAGTTGCATGGATACCCACTCCTCTTGCTTCATTCGCTTATCTGAATATGTGTATCCTCCTACAAGGCGACGGGATCAACGGCAAAGAGACGCAAGGAATGAGGCGGGGTGTCGCACCCGCTGGACGCGTTCACTCCAACAGGGCCATCAAACGGGCCTTTTCCCCAACGTCCTCCGGGCTGGAAATCGCCTGTGCCAGCGCCTGTAAGGACGCAATATTGTGACCGGCGCGAAAGCTGTGCACATGGGGCAACATGGCACGAATGCCGGCGGCTTTGGGCGCGAACCCGTCCCAGCGCAGCAAGGGATTGAGCCAGATCAGACGGCGCGAGGACAGCGACAGGCGTTGCATTTCACGCGCCAACTGGCCGGGGTCATCGCGATCCAGCCCATCGGTGATCAGCAGCACAACCGCC
>DFBF01000211.1 GCA_002367285.1 Rhodobacteraceae bacterium UBA3087
CCCGCCCGGCACCCAGGCGATCCAGCGTTTCGCGGCCTCAAACAGCGCCTTGGTCAGGCCCGCGTAATAGGCCAGGTATCCGATCAGAATGAAGGTCGGGATCAGGCTGAGCGCCTGGGACGAGACCTTGGAATGGGGCACCTGGCCTGCGGTTTTCGTTGCAATGGTCAGGGCCTTCAGGAAACGGTCGGGGTCATATCCGAATTTCGCCCAGAAGATCCAGACCAAGCCGATCAGACCAGCCAGGCCAGCCGCAAAGGCCACCCGCATGCCCAGAACGACCAGCACGAACATGCCGCCTGTGACCCACAGGCCAATATCAATGGGTTCCATCAGGTGTCCCCTTCTTCACGGGACGACACATGTTCGGCCTCTTCTGCGGCTTGGGCGGCGGCGGACAAAACCAGCGGCACCGCCACAGGTTCGACCAGCCCCAGCACCATGGCGCGACCATAGCCCCAGACCTGCAACAGCAGGCGCAGGCACAGCACCGAAAACGCGACCGGGGCCAGCAGTTTTGCGGGCCACAGCGGGATGGCGATGTCGATGGAACTGTCGCGGCTCCACAAGGGGGCCGCGAAATCAAAACTGCGCTGGAAATGCGCCCAGCTGCCCCAGACCAGCAGCACCATCAGCAACAGCATGGCCAGGACCGATATAAGCTCAGCAGCCCAAAGCGCGCGGCCCTTCAGCCGTCCGATCAGAATATCCATGCGGATATGGCCACCGTCCCGCTGCGTGAAACTGACCCCCATGAAGGCGATCAGCGGCATGGCCTGTTCGATCCAGTCGACATAGCCGGGCAGTGGTTGGTTGAACCCCTGCCGCCCAGTGACGGATACAACCGCCAGGATCATCAGTGAAAACACAGCCAGCCCAGAGACCAGCGCTAAGACCCGCTCCACACGATACAGCGTGCGGTCGAGCCGGGACAGCATTGAGCCGTCTTCGAGAATGGATGCGGAACCTGCCATGGATCAGTTGCGGGCCCCCGAAAGGGCCCGCGCCCTGTGCTTACTTGCGCGTTTCGGCAAGGGTGGTCATGACAAGGTCATACAGGTCCTGCGCGGGCAGGCCTTGTGCGGTCATGTCGGCGATCCACGCCTCGCGGATCGGGTCGGCGGCCAAGGCACGGAAGGCGGCCAGGTCGTCGTCCGAAATGGTGACTTTCTGCACGCCTTTTTCGACCAGCAGGGCCTCCCATTTGGTCAGCAGCTCACCATAGTTGGTCAGGTAATGCGCAATCGCGTCATCCACGGCGCCATCCAGCGCGGCGCGGTGCTCCTCTGACAGGTCGTTATATGCGTCGATATTGACAACGATCGGGCAGTTCACCGTGCCGGGGTTCAGGTTTTCGGTCCACCAGTCGGCGATGTCGATGGTGCGGAACGCCAGGTGGGCGTGCTGGGCAAAGGCCACAGTGTCGACGACACCGCTTTCCATCGCGTTATAGGCTTCGGTCGCGGTCACCGATGTGGGCACGGCGCCGATGGTTTCAAAAGCGTTGCCCAGACCGCCGGTTGCGCG
This sequence comes from Rhodobacteraceae bacterium UBA3087, assembly GCA_002367285.1. Classification (GTDB taxonomy): domain Bacteria; phylum Pseudomonadota; class Alphaproteobacteria; order Rhodobacterales; family Rhodobacteraceae; genus Aliiroseovarius_A. Next base: position 1,528 of record DFBF01000211.1, read on the forward strand.
CACGCGCATCCCTTTCATCGAGGCCAGCGTCGTACGCGGATCACCTGTGCCGACGATGTTGTACTGCGGCATCGGGCTGGTCATCAGCAGACGCGCGTTCCAACGGGCCAGGTCGGCGGCAACCGCCGGATGGGCATAGACGGCGTGGCTGACAGCAACTTCCTCTTCCAGGGTATTTACGCCCAGGAACGGCAGTTCCAGCACGGTGATCGACGGGTTCTTATCGCGGTGGTAACCGGCACAGAACTGCGCCATCTCAAACGCGCCGATCGAGATCCCATCAAGGTTCTCACGGTTCTTGGACAGACCGCCATAGGAAATGTTCAGCGTGAATTCACCGTTCGTGCGTTCCGCTAGCAGTTCACCCAGCTTTTCGACATGTTCGGTAAAGGCGCGCCGTTTGCCCCAAACCGACACGTTCCATTCCGTCGCCATGGCTTCGGTGGCAAAGGCCATCGACAGCGCGGCAACTGCCACGCGGCTTACGATCTTGTTCATAGTATTCCTCCCGTTGGATTCGCATTCTGACGATGCATGGCGCGGAGCTTACCCGATCCGCCCGCATTGCCAACAGGAATTTGTCGGCAGGCAAAACCCGACGGCCCGAAACAGCCCGAAATTTGCGCCGGGGATCAGTTCGTCGGGATCGACACCCGAAAGGCCAATGTCTCCAAACCTGGGTTTGTGTCGGCAATCGACGCATTTGATCGGTGGTCGAACGACAGGCCGAACCGGATGCCGCTTCGCGCCTCATAGCCCAGTTCAAGCCCGGATCGGAACTCCAATATGTGCCCCAGATCAGGACCGCTGTTGCGCAGGTACAAACCCGCCATCGTACTGGCCTGTGCATAGAACTGATCGCGTTTGCCAAACTCGATCGTGCTGGCAAAACCCGAGCCGACCCACAGATCGCCCGTGTCCGTGGTCGAAACCCCCAGGATCGGTTGAAACGGGCCAAACGCGTGGCCAGCATCGCGGCGCAGATAGATTTCACCACCGTCCCAGGAATCCTGAAACAGAACAGCCCCGGTCGACATGGAATAGCGCACCGTCTCATCCTGACGGGCAAGACATCCGTCCACCTGGCAGTGGTTGGTGACCATATCGCCAACTCCGGCGGCAAGAAATACAAGTGCAAGCGTCAGATCCATGTGCGACTCCTCAGGACAATTTGGAAACCCTAGGCGAAGACGGCGACGTTGTCATCACAAGACGGCGCCATGTTCCTGGTCAAACTGCCCTGCCCTATCTTTCATCGCGGCCAAGCCCCGCCAAGTACGTGCCATAGTCGTTTTTGCGAAACTTTTCTGCGCGCAGCAACAGGTCTGCACGTGTGATCCAGCCCTTTTCAAAGGCGATCTCATCCGGGCTTCCGGTTTGCAGCCCCTGGCGTTTTTCCAACGTGCGCACAAAGTTGCCCGCGTCCAACAGGCTGCCATGCGTGCCGGTGTCCAACCAGGCATAGCCGCGCCCCATGCGTTCAACCGACAGCAATCCGTCATGCAGATACATCTCCAACAGCGTGGTGATTTCCAGCTCACCTCGTGCCGAAGGGCGCACGGTCGCAGCCCGCTCAGGCGCGCTTCCGTCCAGGAAATACAGGCCCGTGACCGCATAGTTTGACGGCGGAACCTCGGGTTTTTCGATGATCGAAACCGCCTGACCGTCATCGTCAAAATCCACCACGCCGTACCGGTTAGGGTCCGCCACACGGTATCCGAACACCGTGCCGCCTTCGGTGCGCGCATCCGCCTGGCGCAGCAGGTCGCCAAGGCCCTGGCCAAAAAACAGGTTGTCGCCCAACACCAGCGCCGAGGGCGCGCCATCCAGAAAATCACGTGCCAGCATAAAGGCCTGGGCCAACCCATCCGGGCTGGGCTGTTCGATATAGGTGAACGACATGCCCCACTGGCTGCCATCCCCCAACAGACGGAGGAATTGCGCCTGATCCTGCGGCGTCGTGATAATGGCGATCTCGCGAATGCCTCCCAGCATCAACACCGACAACGGGTAATAGATCATCGGTTTGTCATAGATCGGCAAAAGCTGTTTCGACACGGCCAATGTGATCGGATACAGCCGCGTGCCCGAGCCACCGGCCAGAATGATCCCTTTACGCTGTGTCATGAGGAGGCTCCTTCCAAGTCTTTCAAAACGCTTTGCAATCCGACGCGCCAGTCCGGCCGCGCGAGGTCGAAATCACGGCGGAGGCTGGTACAGTCCAGCCGGGAATTGGCCGGGCGCTTGGCAGGCGTCGGATACTCTGCAGACGGTATGTCGACCACATCAACCTTGCGCCCGGTACGCGTAAAAACCTCGCGGGCGAAATCGGCCCAGCTGACGTCTGGGCCACCTGACAGGTGATAGGTGCCTCCGGACTGGCCCTGCTGCATCGCTCGCGCCATGCTCAGGCAGGTGTCGGCGATATCGCCCGCCCAGGTTGGCCCGCCGATCTGGTCGGCCACGATGGTCAGCCGGTCGCGGTCTTCGCTCAGCCGCAGCATGGTTTTCACAAAGTTGGCGCCATGGGCGGAAAACACCCAACTGGTGCGCAGGATCGCACAAGTGCCACCCGCAGCCCGCACGCCCTGTTCGCCAACCAACTTTGAGCGGCCATAGGCCCCCAGAGGGGCGACCGCATCATCCGGGTGCCAGGGCGCATCGCCCGAACCGTCAAACACATAATCGGTCGAAATCTGCACGAACGGCAGCCCCCGCGCCACAGCGGCCCGCGCCATGGCGGCAGGGGCGTGGCCGTTGATGGAGGTCGCCAGCGCCTCTTCGTCTTCGGCGCGATCGACGGCGGTATAGGCGGCGGCATTGATCACCGCTGTCGCATCCGTCGCGGCAATCACCGCCGCACAGGCATCAGGGTCAGACAGGTCTGCGTCGTCGCGTCCCAGGCAGATCACGCCACCGCGCGCCGCCAGTTCCCGCGCCACCTGGCCGGTTTTGCCAAAGACAAGAATGCTCATACTTTTGCCCCCAACCGTTCGCCGACCCCAGCGCGATTCTGCAAGGCACGCCACCAGGCTTCGTTGTCCAGATACCACTGCACCGTGCGCTCCAACCCCTGTTCCAGCGTCACCGATGGGCGCCAGTTCAGTTCAACCTGCATCCGGGTCGGGTCAATCGCATATCGCATGTCGTGGCCCGGACGATCCGTCACAAATTCGATCAGATCGGCATAGGGCGCGACCCCGGGGCGTTTGGCATCCAGAATGGCACAGATCATGCGCACCAGGTCGATATTCGTCGCCTCATTCTCGCCGCCAATATTATAGCTGCGGCCATTTTCGCCACGCTCCAGCACGGTCAGCAACGCGTCGGCGTGGTCTTCGACATACAGCCAGTCGCGCACATTTATGCCCTGACCATAGATCGGGATTGGCTGCCCGGCCAAGGCCCGCAGGATCACCACCGGCACCAGTTTTTCGGGGAAATGATAGGGGCCATAGTTGTTTGAACAATTCGTCAGCACAACCGGCAGGCCATAGGTTTCATGCCAGGCGCGCACCAGATGGTCGGACGACGCCTTGGACGCCGAATAGGGCGAGCGCGGGTCGTACGGCGTTTCCTCAGTAAACTGGCCCTCGGTGCCCAGCGAGCCATAGACCTCATCGGTCGAAATATGGTGGAACCGGAACCCCTCGGGCCGCCCCTGCACGTCCCAAAAGGTGCGCGCGGCGTCCAGCAGGTTATAAGTGCCGGTGATGTTGGTTTCAATAAACGCGCCCGGCCCGTCGATCGACCGATCCACATGGCTTTCGGCCGCCAGGTGCATGATCGCGTCAGGCTGGTGCTTTGCCAGCACACGGTCCAGCGCCATACGGTCACGTATGTCAGCCTGTTCAAACGCATACAGTGGGTTGTCTGCAACCGACGCGACATTGTCCAGACAGGCCGCATAGGTCAGGGCATCAAGGTTCACCACCTGATGTCCGCGCGACACGGCCAACCGCACGACGGCCGATCCGATAAAGCCCGCGCCCCCGGTTACAATCAATTTCATCGCTTACCCCTCCCAGGTGAATGGCGTGTCGAAATCGGCCAGCAGCGGCGCGACCTTGTCCTTGTCTGACAGGATCGCCGCCTCCGGGGCCAGGCCCCAGTCAATGCCGATATCCGGGTCGTCAAACCGCACGGCCCCGTCGCATTCCGGCGCGTAATAATCCGAACACTTATAGACCACTTCCGTGTCCACCTCGCGCGTCACGAACCCGTGCAGAAAACCGGCCGGGATCAACAACTGTTTACCGTTGTCAAAGCTCAGGTCTTCGCCAACCCACTGGCCGAACGTCGGGCTATCTTTGCGAATGTCGACCGCCACGTCAAACAGACGGCCGCGCCCGCAGCGCACCAGTTTCGCCTGCGCATGAGGCGGCGATTGGAAATGCAGACCGCGCACGGTCCCGACCTCGCGCGACAGGGAATGGTTGTCCTGCACCCAGTCGATGGTCACCCCGGCCTCGGCCATGCGAGCGCGGTTCCAGCTTTCGCAGAAAAACCCGCGATGGTCACCGAACCGTTTCGGCGTCAGGATCAACACGCCGGGCAGCGCGGTGGTTTCGATCTCAAGCATAGGCGTGGCCTTTCGTCATGTCCGGGTCCCCTGGTGTGTTTCAGCCAAGGCGCGAGCCACCTGGCCTGCACGCAGTTTGGACTTCAGCAGGTAAGAAAATGTATTGATAAAACGTGGTGCCAGGCGCAGCGGTTCGCGACCAAACCGGTACAGCCACTCCAGCCCCGTCTTGCGCATCCACAGGGGCGCGCGGGCGACGTCGCCGCTCATGAAATCCAGGATCGCACCGCCATTCACCACGGTGATATCGCGGGCCGCAAGCACGGGATCGGCGGCCAGCATCATCGCCACACGTTCCTGTTTCGGCATGCCCATGGCCAGGATCACCAGCCGCGCGTCTGAGGCACGCAGGTGGTCAACATAGGTCTGATCGGGCTGAAACCCGTCCAGCATTTCGATCCGGGTAAAACCTCGCTTGGCCAGCCTGTCACGCGCCAGCGACAGGCGCGGATCGCGCGTGCCCAGCAACGCAAGGGGGGTGGCGCGGTGAAATCCGTCAATGATACGCGGGATCAGGTCGGTGCCGTTCAGATTTTCGCCAGATGCCATGCCCGCCCAGTCCATCATCAACTTGACGCCGATCCCATCGCGCAACAGCCAGTCGGACGCCAGCAAAGCCTTGCGAAAGGCGGGATCGCCCTGGGCCCGCACGATCGCGTCCTTGTTCAGGAATGACACGACCTGCACGCCCTTGCGGCTGCGGATGTCGGCCAGCAGGGCCTCGACCTCAACCTGGCTGTCACAGACGGTCTGTTTGGCCAGCAGCCCTGCGGCGTTCTGGGCGAAACTCAGTTTGCTCACGATATCAGTCCCCTTACGACCACAGATGCCGGATATTGCGGCCATAGACATAGAACGGCAAAACGGCCCGCATCAGCGCGCGGTTCAGGGCGCCGTCCACATCCTTGCGAATAAAGTATTTCAGGCTGTTATATTTCAAACGTGCGACAACGGGGCGAAAATTCGTGGCCCCGCCCCAACCCAGCACATGCACGACCGGGGTCGTGGCAAGCGTCATGACCCGATAGCCCAGCTTGCGCGATTGAATGCACAGGTCTTCGTCTTCGCCATACAGGAAAATGTTGGGGTCAAATCCGCCTGAGGCTTTCAGGAAACCCGGCGTCAGAACCATGACCGCCCCCGCGACCCATTCGGCCGGGCGCGCCTTCAGCGTCTGGCTGGCTGCCAGCGCCTGGGCATTGTCCAGATCCAGCCTGCCAACAGCGTGGTTCTGGGCAAAGCTGCGCGTATACGGCAAGCGCGCCATCAGCCCGCGCAGGGGGGCAAGCCCCAGCATCGCCTTTGCCAGATGCCGGGCGCCCAGCACATGCAACAGCCAGCGGTGCCAGGACGAATAGCGGAACGCATAAGTCTGAGGCGCGCCGTCTGGATAGACCAGCGGCAGGCCCAGCACGCCAATGTCGTGGCGGTGGGACAGGTGCTCCAACGCTGGCGACAGGCTGTCGGCGACCAGATAGGCATCGGCGTTCAGCAGAATATGCGCTCGTGCGGGCACGCTGTTCAGAACCACGTTATTGCCCGGTCCAAAACCCAGATTTTCGCGCTGCATATGCAGCTGCAACCATGCGTGTTCTGTCACCAACCGTTTCAGGATTTCAGGCGTGTCATCGGTCGACGCATTGTCGACCACATGCACCTGCCCGCGCCCCTGGGCCAACAGCGGAAAATGCTTGTCCAACGACTGAATGCACGCGGCAATATCACGGGCCGAATTATAGGTAACGATCACCACGACCGCGTCGGGCATGTCCGTCAGATCGTTCACCAATCCAGGTCCTTTTCATAGCCCAGATCGATCAGCAGATCGCCCGCATGGGTTCGGAAGCTGTCGCGCACCTCGTCATCGAACGCCTCTTTCCAGTTGCCCAGGCGGCCGGTGCGAAAGGTCTGCGTCTTGGCGGATCGCGCGCGCGCCGCGATGTCGCGCACCTCGTCATCGCTCAGCGGCAAGCCAAGATAGGCAAACAGGTCGGAAATCATGCGAAACTGGGCCGCGTCCGAGCCTCCGCCACCGGCGCCAACCGTGTCTTCAAACCGCAGCGTGTGGGCGTGGTTGCTCCAGTCCGAAAAGCGCAGGATCTGGTCGCGCACCGGGCGGATGCCCGCGCGCCCTTCGATCAACGCCAACAGGCGCTCCTTGTCCGTGCTCATGCCCGCAAGCAGGTCCTTTTGCGGATGCCCCGGCCAGTTGGCAATATAGTGCATGTCGGAAATCACCGCATCGCGTGGGTCGCGCACCATCAGCAGCAGTTTGAAGTCCAGTTCATCGCGGATCAAGGTCGCCAGCGCGGCATCGTAATCGAAATGGGTCGACACGATGCGCCCCGATTTGACGCCCGACAACAGCTTGCGCGCATCCGCCCATTTTTCGGCATTGCGCCGGCCCAAGGTGGGCAACTAGGTCCGCCCCAACAGCGGATGCAGCGCCAAGATACGCTGTAACAGGTTGGTGCCGCTTTTGGGCATGGTGACGGTTAAAACCCGCGGTGCTTTGGCCTTGCGCTCGGACATTTGCGCCATGATCTTGTCGGGCGCGACACCGAAACGCTGAAGGTCGGACATGTATTGCTGCAAAGACTTCATGAAATATTTCCTTGTGTGCCGTGGCTCATATCTTGGCCCGAATTCTGCCCTGGATGCTGCCCTGTGGCCTGCGGCAAACGCCACCCCGTGGGGCGGCCAATCAGAGCTTCCAGCCGGGTAATGTCGGCCTCATACCCCTTACGCAACATCTGGCATGTGCCCGGGTCGATCTCGGGCTTGGCACCGGTGTTGGCCGACCGGATCGCGCGCCGGATCGCCGTGCCCAGGCTGGTGGGCAGAATGCGCCGCAACAGCCGGGTAAAGCCATTGGGCGCAATGATCCGCGCCAGTATGGCCGAGCGGGGGGCACCCGAAACATTGGCCTCAAGCGCCGTATCAAAAGCGAGCCCTTGGTCCAATCCAACGAATTGGCACAGGTCGCGCAGCACAGCGGCGGGATCGGTGCGGAAATCGTCGAACAGGAAAACCTTGACCCGTTCCGGGCCCAGCGCCTGTTGAAACCGCGCAATCGCGTCGGCGTAAAACCCGCTTTCGCGATACAGCCACATGTCGGAAAACCCCTGCGCCTTGCGTTCGGCTTCGGCCTGCAACGCGGCTTCGAAACTCAGGGCCTCGCGCCCCTCGCCCACCAGATGCACGTATTGCGAATACACTTTCTGGTCCGGCCGACGCAGGATAAAGGCCACTTTCACCCCCGACAGATCGCGCGCCATCGCCTGGGCCGATCCGTGGTGGAACAGGTACGAGGGCGAGATATCGACGCCCAGCTGCCCCGGTGCTTTGGCAGCGAAAAAGCCCAGATAGTCTGCCAGGGTCTGCGGAATTTCCGCCATCACATGGGCATCTCCGGGGCCAGAGATCGTGTCTTTCAGGAAGGGCCACGAGAAATGGTGCAATTCTTTCTTGTCAGGCAAAAAAAAGTCATCACGCTGGCGCAACATGTCAAATAGCGCGGTGGTGCCGGATTTCGAAGCGCCGCCAATGATCAGGTCAACCGACATGTTGCCCCCCCTGAACTGAGTGTTGGGCAAGATACCCCGTGATGGCCAGGATCAGCCCGGTCAGAAAACCGCGATATTCCAGTGGGGCGGACACGGGCATCATCACGACGACCATCAGGAACAGCCCGCCATACAGCACCCGACGCATGCGGTCATCGATCCCGCGCAACAGGATGGTTTGCACGGCCAGATAGGGAATATAGAACGCCAACGCGACCAGGCCATATCGGAACGC
>DFBF01000248.1:0-125 GCA_002367285.1 Rhodobacteraceae bacterium UBA3087
GCTGCGCAACGAGCACAAGCCGGGGAATATGGCCGTTCTGGTCCAGGCCCCGAAAACCGGACTGCGGACGCTGGAGGACGCGCTGGAGGCGCGCTGATCCAAGCGGTCGTGGGAGGAGAAGGCCC
>DFBF01000248.1:168-9579 GCA_002367285.1 Rhodobacteraceae bacterium UBA3087
CCCCCCCGAATCACCCCGCCGCTTATAGCGTTTCGTTAGAATTTTACGACGGTCTGTTCCTTTTCGGGGGGTTGGAAAATCCCCCCTCCCCATAAATGGGGGGGCACAATCCGCGAATTTCATAAAAAAAGGACACATGTCATGGTTGTTTTCCCGAATGCAACAAGGCGAGGCTTTACATGTCGACTGAATGGATTCTTGATGTTCTTACCGACCTGAAGGCTTTTGCCGAGCATAACGGGATGGAGGCGACCGCGGACGCGTTGGATGACGCGCGGCTGGTGGCCCTGACCGAATGCGCAAGTCTTGTGGGCGGCAAGGCGGAGACGACGCGTGCGCATGAAGGCAAAGCTGGAGACAATACTTACCTCGTTGCAGGGCGCGACCACGCTTGAAACCCTTCAGGCGACCACAGAGGCGTTGCAGGCGCACTATGGGGTCAGCCACATCGTGTATCATTGGGTGAATGCGGTCGGGGAACGGTTCGGCGCGGGCACCTACAGCCCGGAATGGGTCGATAATTACCTCGAGAAGAATTACCTCAGCATGGATCCGGTCATTTTCGGCTGTTTTAAGCGCTTCACCCCGGTGAATTGGAAGGAATTGGACTGGTCCTCCAAATCCGCCAAGGCGATGCTGCACGATGCGCTGGAATTCGGCCTGGGCAACCAGGGCTATTCGATCCCGATCCGTGGGCCTCAGGGGCAGTTCGCCCTGTTCACGGCCAACATGCACAGCAATGACGCTGCGTGGGAGGCGTTTATCGAAGACAACGGTCGCGATCTCATGATCCTGGCGCATGAGTTCAACAAGAAGGCATTGGAGTTTGAGCAGGGTGGCGAAGGGGCCGCGACACCGACCCTGTCACCACGCGAATTGGCGGCGATGAAGTGTCTGGCGCAGGGTCAAAGCCGTGCTCAGGCAGCGGCTGATCTGGGCATCAGCGAACATACGTTGCGCGTGTATATCGAGGCGGCACGCCACAAATTGGGGGCGTTGAACACCACCCACGCCGTGGCCCGCGCCCTGTCCACCGGTATCATTATCGTCTGAAAGAACGGATTGTTTCTAATATACGAACGGTGCTTTCGCGTCATGTTAACCATTTTCGTTCACATTTGTTCTCGAGCACACCGGACAAAGGACCCCATCATGCTGCGCTATGTATACGCCGAAGACCTGACCCGTTTCCCCCGTCTGCGCGATTCCATGTTCCGTGATCGGGCCGACCAGTTTTCAAAACGATTGGGGTGGGATGTCCGGGTGAATGCCGCTGGCGAAGAGCGGGACGAATACGATGCGATGAACCCGCTCTATGTGATCTGGGAAGGCGCCGACGGCTGCCATGGCGGATCAATGCGCTTCTTGCCGACGACGGGCGACACGATGGTGAATGACCATTTTTCCCACCTGACGGACGGCGTACGCATCGAAAGCCCGTTGATCTGGGAATGCACGCGGTTCTGCCTGTCTCCCGGGGCGGACCGTCGCGTGTCCGCCGCCCTGGCGCTGGGGGCGGGTGAGCTGATGCAAGCCTTTCACCTGAAACACTTCGTCGGCGTGTTCGATCCCCGGATGGAACGGATCTATCGCCTGATGGGGTTGGAACCGGATGTCCTGGGCACCGCAGGCGAAGGGCGCGACAAAATCGGTGTCGGCCTGTGGGAGATGAATGAGGCGGCCTTTGCGCCGACGTTGAAACGGGTGGGTGTGACCCGGTCGGTCTCCAAAGGATGGCTGCGGTATTCCCTGGCCGGACGTCCGGTCGCGGATGACTGCGCGATGCCCGCCTCGGCGTAACGATTTTTCGCTCGAAAAATCACCCTCCGCTGGTGCTTGCGTGACCCTCAGGTTAGGGTCGCGCCATGTCCCAGACCACAGCCCAGACCCAAATCACCTTTTCTGATGATCAGGCCGAAGCCCATGACCGTGTCGCCGAAATGCTGCGCGGCGCGGGCGTTGATCTGGACGAAAGCCTTCTGACCCCGATGGCCGATGGCAAAGCGCAGGTCATGGCGGTTCTGGGCAAGGCTGGATCCGGCAAGACCCTATTGCTGGCCCAGCTGTACAAGGCGTTGGAGGCGGCGGGCGTCGAGGTCGTCTCTGGCGACTGGGAGGGGCGCAAGCGGCGCGACAAGCGCACGCTGGCGATCCTGGCCCCGACCAACAAGGCGGCCAGCGTTTTGCGCAACCGCGGCGTGCCCGCGACGACGATCCATCGCATTCTGTATACGCCCGTTTATGACCCGGAATACGAAAAGATCGCCGAGTGGTTGGCGGGAAACGGTCCGCGCCCAGACGTAGAAGGGTTGACCGACGAAGCGCTGGATCGGGCGTATTCGTTTTATCAGGCGCAGAAATCCATTCCGGGGGCCTTGGCGGCGGCTGGCCTGCGGGGCTCGGATTTCATCACGGGCTGGAAACGGCGCGATGATCCGTTGGACATCGGTTTTGTTGATGAAAGCAGCATGTTGGACGAAAAGCAGTTCAACGACTTGCGCGAGATTTTCCCGACCCTTGTGCTGTTCGGCGATCCCGCTCAGCTGGCCCCGGTGGGTCAGTCGGGCGAAATGATCTTCGACAAGCTGGGCGACAGTCGCAAGATGGAGTTGCACCGCATTCACCGCCAGGAACAGGACAATCCGATTCTGGATCTGGCCCATGCGCTGGCCGACCCAGCGCTGGCGTTCGAAGATTTCGAAAACATGATCGAAGACGCGGCCCGGCGCGATGATCGCGTGGTGCTGGCGCCACGGGTGAACGCCGACCTGATGGCACGCAGCCCGGTCCTGGTTTGGCGCAACAAGACCCGCGTGCGCCTGATCCGCGCCTTCCGCGTGGCGTTCGACGCCCCGGACCACGAATTGTTGCCGGGTGAACCGTTGATCTGTGACGGCATCGAACTGCCCCTGAAACACCGCAAGAAACGCATCGACCTTGAGGCGCGCGGCCTGATCAAGGGGGCGCAATGCGTCTATCTGGGACCAGGCAACAAATCCGGGTTCTCGCGGCTTCATGTGATGGGGGCAGAAGACCCGCGCGTGTCAGCCGCCAGCATCATCAAAATCGAATTGCCGGACGAAGAGGAGCCGTTTATCCCCTTTGCCGCCCGCATGGGCGCGGCATTCCTGCATGGGGCAGCGGTGACGATCCACAAGGCGCAAGGCTCGCAATGGTCCGATGTGCAAGTGTTTGCCCCGGACCTGTGGGCGGCCTCGCGTGCTGGCCGGATTGAGGCGGGATTGCCGCTGTGGAAACGTCTGGCCTATGTGGCGATCACGCGGGCCGAAACCCGCCTGCATTGGGTGAAACGCTATGCGCTGGCGCGCCCCGAAGGGCCGCTGTCAACCGATGATTTGCGCATGGGTCCCGCGCCCCTGACATTAGAGGTCCAGACGGATGAATAGTATTCTGGTCACCGGTGCCAGCGGCGGCATTGGCCGCGCTTGCGCCGATCTGTTCCTGGCCAAAGGTTGGACCGTCGGCCTGTTGGCCCGCCGCGGCGCGGTGCTGGAGGAGGTCGCCGCCGGGCGCAGCAACGCCGTGGTGCTAGAGGCCGATGTCAGTGATCCTGCGGCGGTCGAGGCAGCGTTCGACCGGTTCCAGGGGGCGGCGGGGCGGCTGGATGTGCTGTTCAACAACGCGGGTCTGTTCACCCCGGCGGCAACGATTGACGAGGTCACGCTGGACGACTGGAAACAAGCGCTGGACGTGAACCTGACCGGCATGTTCCTGTGCGCGCGCGCAGCCTTCGCGCGTATGCGCAGGCAGACCCCGCAAGGTGGGCGGATCATCAACAACGGATCGATCAGCGCCCATGTGCCGCGCGCTGGCGCGGTGACCTATACGGTGACGAAACACGCCGTCACGGGCTTGACCCGACAACTGAGCCTGGACGGCCGCCCCTTTGATATCGCCTGTGGTCAGATCGACATCGGAAACGCCCGCACCGATCTGTTGCAAGGGATTGCGGATGCCGCCGTGGCTGCAGGGCATGAGCCCCCCGAAACGATGGATGTAGCCGATGTCGCACGTTCGGTCCTGCACATGGCCAACCTACCGCCCGAAGCGAACGTGCAATTCATGACGGTGATGGCAAGCAAGATGCCTTACATCGGGCGCGGCTGAGACATTTCCAATTCTGGCCCAGTTCTGGCCCGGTCCCGGACCGGATCAGGTGCGCAGGATCAGTCGAAAAATCGCAGAGGCCCCCCAACCGGCGGCGATGGCGATGACCAGCGACAGCAGGCCATAGATCAGCGGCTGTTCATGCGCCAGGTTGAACACCCAGCGCTCCAGCCCGACCTTTTGCACGTTGATCACGGTTTCATATTGCGAGGCCACATAGCCCCCCCGCGTCAGATAGATGCGCGTGCGATATTCGCCTTCGGTCAGGTTGGCGGGCAGCAAAATACGTGTGTCAAACAACGTGTCTTGGGTCAGGTTCACCGCGTTTTCTTCCAGCTTGTACAGGCCAGCAGCGGTGCGAATGCGAACGACGGCCTCGGCGAAGTCGCGCGGGTTAAGACCCTCTTCGGCTTCGCCGACCAGACGGATGGATTGTGGGATCGTCACGTTATGGCGCAGGTCTTCCAACTGGCTGATGCTGTCCGCCAGGCTGGCGGACGTCGCCACCGCATAGAAAGACGGTGCCGCGTCGACCTTGACCGCATCGACGTTCACCCAGATGCCATAGCGTTTGGCCTTGCGTCGGACGGTGACGGGGCCTGACGGGCCCTCGACCACGACGACGACCTGCAAGGGGTCCGCGTCGGGCATGGGTTCGTCGCGTTTCACCGCGCCAAAGATTAGGATCTCGGACCCGACGAATGTCGCAGTGATTGATACGCGGTTTTGCGATAGGCCAGCGACGATTTCTTCGGCCCGTGCGGGCAGGATCATCAGCATGAGGAAAGCAAGGGCAATGCGGATCATCTCAGTGCCCCCCGCCTGCGCCAAGCTCGTACAGCTCGGACGGCATCAACAGCAGGTCGAACGCCAGCTTGCCACAGACCACCAGAACCATGATGGCCAGCAGAATGCGCAGCTGTTCGGCCTTCAGTTTCACACCGATCCGGGCGCCGATCTGGGCCCCCACAACGCCGCCCACCAGCAGCAGAACCGCCAGCCCCATATCGACGGTAAAGTTCGTGGTGGCGTGCAGTAGGGTGGTAAATGCGGTGACGAATATGATCTGGAACAAGGATGTGCCGACAACGACTTTGGTCGGCATGCCCAGCATATAAATCATCGCCGGAACCATGATGAAACCACCACCAACCCCCATGATGGCGGCCAGAATACCGACCAATACGCCAACAATCAGCGGTGGAATGACTGAGATATACAGCCCCGAGGTGCGGAACTTCATCTTGAAGGGCAGGTTGTGCAACCAGGTGTGTTTGCGCCGCGTGGGCACCGCGCCGCCACGCGTTTTCATGATCGCGCGCAACGATTCAACAAACATCAGCGCGCCGATAATGCCCAGAAACACCACATAGGACAGCTTGACCAACAGATCGACCTGGCCGATTGCCTTCAGGGTGTTGAACAGTTGAACCCCCAAGGTCGCACCGACAAGACCTCCGATCAGCAGCACAAGCCCCATGCGCAAATCCACTGTCTTGCGTTTGAAATGCGCAAGCACGCCGGAGAAGGATGACGCAACGATCTGGTTCGCTTCGGTTGCGACGGCCACAGCAGGCGGGATGCCGATGAAAAACAGCAGCGGCGTCATCAAAAAGCCGCCTCCGACACCAAACATGCCTGACAGAATACCAACAATGCCGCCAAGACCCAGCAGCAGGAATGCGTTTACCGAGACTTCGGCAATAGGAAGGTAGATTTGCATGTACAACTACTGCTGCAAGAGTATGAATGTGTCCAGTGCCCTCGCGGCACCTGACACCTTCCTTACTGCGACAAATCGGAGCGATTAGTCACGTGTTAAGTAGCCTCTGACCAGTTTTTCCAGCTTTTTTGCACCAACGGGTGCCATAGCCTTGGTGTGTTCGTGCGAAATGCTTTCATCCGACAGGCCTGCGGCCATGTTTGTAATTGATGAAATCGCGGCGACGCGCAGGCCCAGGAACCGGGCAAGAATCACTTCTGGCACGGTCGACATGCCCACGGCATCCGCACCCAAGATGCGGATCGCACGAATTTCGGCGGGGGTTTCAAAGGACGGGCCGGAATACCAGGCATAGACGCCTTGGTTCAATGGGATACCTTCTTCGTCCGCGATCTCGCTCAGCGCGGCGCGAATGGGGGCGTCATAGGCCGCAGTCATGGGCACAAACCGCGCGTCCGTCGGCTCTCCGATCAGCGGGTTCAGGCCCGAAAAGTTGATGTGATCGGACAGCAGCATCAAGTCACCGGGCGGAATATCGGGGCGCATGGAGCCGGCCGCATTGGTCAGGATCAACCGGTCTGCCCCAAGTGCCTTTAGCACCTCCAACGGCAGGCGCATCGCATCGCCCCGCCCGCTTTCGTAGTAATGCGCCCGGCCGCCAAAGACGGCAACGCGCGTGCCCTCAAGGTCGCCAATCACCAGGTTCGGGTTGTGGCCCGAGACGGCCGATCCGGGAAAGCCCGGCAGGTCGGCGTAAGGGATCGCCACGCCATCCACAGCGTCGGCCAGATGACCCAGGCCTGAACCAAGCACCAGACCAACCGCGACCGGTGCATTCCCTGCTCGGTCCCGAATGACCTTGGTCAGGGCCTCAGCGTTCTTTGACATAGGGTTCACCACCGGCCCGCGGGCCAACGGCTTTGCCGCCAAACCCAGCCAGGATCAGCACAGTCAGGATATACGGCAGCGCCTGCATGAACTGCACCGGAATGACAAAGCTGCCCAGATCAATGCTTTGATAGCGGTTGGCGATGGCTTCCAGCAGACCAAACAGCATCGTCGCGCCAAGCGCCTGCCAGGGCCGCCATTTGGCAAAAATCAGGGCTGCCAGTGCGATGTATCCACGCCCCGCGCTCATTTCTTTGACAAAGCCAGCGGCCAGACCAGTGGCCAGATACACGCCCGCCAGACCGCACAGCAGCCCGGCAATGCCCATCGCCGCATAGCGCATTTTGATGACGGAAATGCCCGCCGTATCCACCGCCGCCGGGTTTTCCCCGACCGCGCGCAGACGCAGACCGAACCGGGTGCGATACAACAGCCACCAACTGGCGGGAACGGCCAGCAGCGCGACATAGACCAACAGCGTGTGGCCCGAGATCAGGTCGTGATACAGCGGCCCGGCGAACGGCACCGGCATGATGGCCTCTGACAGCGGCAGTTCGATCGGGCGGAACCGTTCGGCGCCTTCAAGCGACGGGGTGCGCCCGCCAAGCGAGAACCACGCCTGACCAACCAGCACCGTAATGCCAGAGGCAAAGAAGTTAAGCGCGACGCCTGAGATCAGTTGATTGCCCCGGAAGGTGATCGACGCCAGCCCGTGGATCGCCGAGAACACCAGCGAGGCACCAAGCCCGGCGAACATGCCCAGCCAGACCGACCCGGTCAGCGCGGCAACACCCGCGGAAAAGAAGGCCGAGGCCAGGATCTTGCCCTCAAGCCCGATGTCAAAGATGCCCGCGCGTTCGGAAAACAGACCGGCCAGGCAGGCCAGAAGCAACGGGGTGGCCAGGCGCACGGCGCTGTCCAGAATTTGCAGGATGGTCAGGAAATCCATCAGCTTTCCCTCCGTTTTGCCGCGCGTATGAACATGCGTTCCACGGGCGTGCGCACCATATTGTCAAGCGCGCCGGTGAACATGATGACAAAGGCCTGGATCACGGTGACCAGCTCGCGCGGGATATTCATGCTAAAGGCCAGTTCGGCGCCGCCCTGATACAGAAAGCCGAACAGCAAGGCCGCCAGCAGCACGCCGAACGGGTGGTTGCGCCCCATCAAGGCCACCGCGATGCCGATAAAGCCCGCGCCTTCGATCGAGTTCATGATCAGCCGTTCGCCTTCGCCCATCGTGTTGTTGATCGACATCATGCCCGACAACCCGCCGGAAATCAGCATGGCGATCATGGTGATTTTGAACGGTGAAATTCCGGCAAAGACCGACGCCGAGGGACTTTTGCCAAAGGCGCGGATTTCATAGCCCAGCCGCGAGCGCCACATCAGGAAATAGACGAGCACACAGGCAATCAGCGCGATAAAGAAGGTCACGTTCGCGGGCGTGCCGCGAAACAACACGTTGTCGGCGGTGGAAAACATGTCCTGAAACGTCGGCAGGCGCGTGGCTTCGGGAAACCGGGCCGAGGCCGGATCCATCGACCCCTTGGGCCGCATGACATTGACCAGAAGATAGTTCAGCAGCGAGGCCGCGATAAAGTTGAACATGATCGTCGTGATGACGATATGGCTGCCGCGCTTGGCCTGGAGATAGGCCGGGATCGCCGCCCAGAGCGCGCCGAACACCGCCGCGCCCGCCATGGCAAACAGCAAGGCCACGGACCAATGTGGAAAGGGAATGTATAGGCAGACCAGAGCCACCCCCAACCCGCCAATGGCCGCCTGTCCTTCGCCGCCGATGTTGAACATCGCCGCCTGAAAGGCAATCGATACGGCCAGGCCGGTGAAGATGAAATTGGTGGTGTAATACAGCATATAGCCCCAGCCATAGGTAGAGCCCAGCGTGCCTGTGACCATCATCTTGACGGCTTCAATCGGATTTTCCCCGATGGCCAGGATCACCAACCCCGATAGGGCAAAGGCGATGGCCAGGTTCAACAGCGGGATCAGGGCAATATCCGCCCAGCGTGGCATCTTGTCCATCACGCGGCCCCTTTCGTGTCACTGACACCGGCCATCAACAGGCCCAGTTCTTTTTCGTCCGTCTCACCCGGCATGCGTTCGCCCATGATGTGGCCGTCGAACATGACGACAATGCGGTCGGACAGCGACAGGATTTCCTCGAGCTCGACCGAGACCATCAAGATTGCTTTGCCCTGATCGCGCAGGTCGATGATGCGTTGGTGGATGAATTCGATCGCGCCAATGTCGACGCCGCGCGTCGGCTGCCCCACCAACAACAGGTCGGGATTGCGTTCGATTTCACGCGCCAGAACGATCTTTTGTTGGTTGCCGCCCGAGAAATTCTTGGCCGTCAGCATCGGGTTGGGCGGACGCACGTCAAAGCGATCCATCTCGCCTTGCGCCGCTTCGATCATGCCCGCGTTGTCCATCAACAGTCTGTTCTTTTGGTATTCCGGGGCGTGGTGATAGCCAAAGGCAAGGTTCTCCCAGGCTGTGAAGTCCATGATCAACCCTTCGGACTGCCGGTCCTCGGGCACATGCGAAATGCCGCGTTCGCGCCGGGATCGCCCATCGGAATGCTTGCCGGTCAGATCGATGGATTCGCCCTTGATCTGAATGTCGCCGGTCGCCGTCGCGATGCCGCC
>DFBF01000076.1 GCA_002367285.1 Rhodobacteraceae bacterium UBA3087
TGTCAGCACTTCGGCCAAGGCGCCGACGTCCTTTAGCCCCGCGTTCAGGCCTTGGCCCGCAATCGGATGCATCCCGTGGGCCGCGTCGCCCACCAACGCCAGGCGATCCGCAACGAAGGCGTTCGCGACAGTCAGGTTCAGCGGATAGGTAAAGCGTTTGCCGGCCAGGGAAATATTGCCCAGGAAATCACCGAAGCGGGGGCGCAGGACTTCAAGGTATGCCTCATCATCCAGCGCTTGAATGCGCGCGGCGTCGTCATGCGTTTCGGTCCAGACGATTGAGCTTTGATTGCCCGGTAACGGCAGAATGGCCAAGGGTCCCGGGGGCATGAAGAACTGATGTGCGACGCCATTGTGCGGCAGGTCGTGATTGATTGCGCAGACCAGCGACGTTTGACCATAGTCATGCCCATAGCGCGTGATCCCGGCGCGGTCTGCGGTGCCTGATCGGCGCCCGTCACAGCCGACAATCATCGCACCGGTCAACTGCTTGCCAGATCCCAGCGTCAGGGTGACCGAGGCCGGGCCGACCTCTTGCGCCACAACCGTTTCGCCGTCCAACAGCGTGACCTTGGGGTGCGCCATCACGCCATCCAACAAGGCGCGCGACAGGAACCGGTCTTCGACCATGTACCCCATTGGACCTTCGTCGATTTCGGCGTGGTCGAATTCCAACACGAACGGGCCGGGGCCTTCGCCCGCACGGCCATCGGAAATTCGAATGTCCAGCAACGCCTGGGCGTGGTCGGCGACCTTGTCCCAGACGCCGATGGCTTTCAGCAACCGTTGTGACGCCAGCGCAAGCGCATAGCCGCGCCCGTCAAACGCGTCTTCACCACGGGCGCCCGCAGGCAAGGCGTCAATCACCGTCACGGTGAACCCCGCATCCCCCAAAGCCAAGGCAAGCGCCGGGCCATTCAACCCGCCGCCAACGATCAGGATATCTGCATCATGTGTCATGTCCCTGTTTTGACCGCTGCGAAGGGGATTGTCCATGCGCCGCCCTGCCGCTACCGTCGCGCCAAACACGAACGGAGGGTGCGATGAGCGAGACATGGTTGAGCATGAGCATGGGTGATCTGGGGCGCGGGATTGCGTCCGGGGATATCGACCCGGTCGACCTGACCCGCACCTATTTGGCGGCCATCGACGCGCACCCTTTGCGGGATCGGATTTATGCCCGTGTCACAGCAGAACGCGCCATGGCCGAGGCCACAGCGGCGTCTGCGCGTGCCAAGTCCGGCCACCGGCTGGGACCATTGGACGGCGTGCCGATCAGCTGGAAAGACCTGTTCGACAGTGCGGGTTCCCCGACCGAGGCCGGCACCGCTCTGTTGAAAGGCCGGGTGCCGGGCGAGGATGCCGAAGTGCTGGCCAACGCCACCGCACAAGGCATGGTTTGTCTGGGCAAAACCCACATGAGCGAACTGGCTTTCTCTGGCCTGGGCCTGAACCCGATCACCGAAACACCGCCCTGCGTGAATGACGCTGACGCGGTTCCGGGCGGGTCATCTTCGGGGGCGGCGACCTCTGTGGCGTTCAACCTGGCCGCCTGTGGTATCGGGTCGGACACGGGGGGATCGGTGCGTATCCCATCGGCCTGGAATGACCTTGTCGGGCTGAAGACCACCTCAGGCCGGGTCAGCACGGATGGCGTCGTGCCGCTGGTCGCCAGCTTTGACACCGTCGGCCCGCTGTGCCGCACGGTCGAAGATGCCGCCCTTATGCTGGCCGCGTTAGAGGGGGGCACCCCCGCCGACCTGCGTGGCGCCACCCTTGCGGGCACCCGCCTGTTGGTGCTGGAGAATGGGCTGACTGATTGTCGTGCCCAACCCCGCGCCGGGTTTGACAGCGCCGTTGGCCGTCTGATGGACGCGGGTGCCGTCATTGACAGGGCACATCTGGACATGGTGGATGATGCCCTTTCGCTGTCCGCCATCCTGTTCACAACCGAGGCCTATGCGACATGGCGCACGGAAATCGAAGCGCATCCCGAGTTGATGTTTCCTGAAATTCTGGGTCGGTTCCGTGCTGGGGCGCAGTTCAGCGGCGTTGACTTCGTGCGGGCGTGGCAGCGGCTAGAGGATCTGCGAGCGGCGTTTTACGAGGCAACGGCCGAATATGACGCCGTGATCCTGCCGACGTCACCGATCATGCCGCCCAATGCCGACCGCCTGAACACGGACCACGACTACTACATCACCGAAAACCTGCTGGCGCTGCGCAACACCCGTGTCGGCAACCTGATGGCCAACGCGGGGCTGAGCCTGCCGACAGGCTTGCCATCCTGTGGTCTGATGGTCTTGACCCCACCGAATTCCGAGGAATTCTTGCTGCGGCTTGGGGTTGGTATGGAGGCCGCTCTGGCCTAAAAGCCACAGATCACCGCCACAAGCACCGAAATTCGCTGGCTTTTTCTGGACCCCGCCGCCAAGGGCGGCTATCCTCAGGGTAATCGAAGCGACATGACTTCGAACCCTGAGGCAGTAACAGACGGTCCCATGACCTATCCAGAGCGGTTTTCCGCCCTTCCAGAGTATGCGTTTCCGCGTTTGCGGAGTCTGCTGGATCATCACGATCCCGGCGGCGAAATCGTGCATATGACGATCGGTGAACCAAAACACGCGTTCCCGGCCTGGGTTGCTGATATCATTCAAGAAAATGCCGCTGGGTTCGGAAAATACCCGCCCAATGATGGCGCGCCAGAGCTGTTGGAAAGCCTGTCAGCCTGGATCGCCCGGCGCTATGACGTGACTGTGCCGACGGATCAGATCATGGCGCTGAATGGCACCCGCGAGGGGCTGTTCAATGCCGCCATTGCGCTGTGCCCTGAGGAAACGGATCGTGGTGAAAAGCCCGTTATTCTGATCCCGAACCCGTTCTATCAGGTCTATGCCGTGGCCGCTGCGACGGTGAATGCCGACGCGGTTTTCGTGCCCGCAACAGCGCAAACCGGCCACTTGCCGGATTTTGCGTCCCTGCCTGCTGAAATTCTGAACCGCACCGAAATTGCGTATATGTGCAGCCCGGCAAACCCGCAGGGTGCCGTGGCCGACCGCGATTATTGGGCCAATCTGATCGCGCTGGCGGAAAAGTATGATTTCCGGATTTTTGCCGATGAATGCTATTCGGAAATCTATCGCGATGTGGTGCCCACAGGTGCGTTGACCGTGGCGCATGAGGGCGGCGCGGACCCCGAACGCGTGGTCCTGTTCAATTCGCTGTCGAAACGGTCGAACCTGCCTGGACTGCGGTCTGGCGTGGTGGCCGGTGGCCCCGAAACCATCCGCCGTGTCCGCCAGTTGCGCGCCTATGCGGGCGCGCCGTTGCCGTTGCCGTTGCAAATGGCCGCCGCAAAAGTTTGGGCGGACGAGGTCCATGTCGCAGAAAACCGTGCCCTGTATCAGGAAAAATTCGTGATCGCCGATCAGGTGTTTGCCGGGCTGGATGGATACATGCCGCCCCAGGCGGGGTTCTTCCTGTGGCTGCCGGTCGAAGATGGCGAACAGGCGGCGTTGAAATTGTGGACCGAAACAGGCGTGCGGGTTCTGCCCGGCGCATATCTGTCGCGGGACGTGGCCGGGAAAAACCCCGGCAAAGCATACATCCGGGTCGCCATGGTGGCCCCAAAACAAGAAATGCAGCGCGGTCTGACCCAGATCCGCGACTGTCTCTTTTAAGGACGAGGTGAAACATGGCGTACCAGGCTCGGCAACGTGATCCGATTTTTGACGCAACCACCCAGGCGGTGATCGAACGACGCGGCAAGGAACTTGTCGGTGTCGGTCTTATCCTGTTGGGCGTGTTGGTAGCGTTGATCGTGGGCAGTTATGCGCCTGAGGATCCGGGCTGGTTCTCGGCGACGGACGCACCGGTCCGCAATATGTTGGGCCAATTCGGCGCGATCATCGCCTCGCCGCTGGCCATCATCGTGGGCGCAGGTGCTTGGGCGCTGGTCCTGGCCTTTGTCGCCTGGGGTGTGCGCATGGTGGGCCATTGGGGCGAAGAACGTGCCGTGCAACGTCTGGTGTTCGCCCCCGTCGGTGCCGTTCTGGTGTCGATCTATGCCTCGACCCTGGTGCCGGGTGTCGATTGGACCCACAGCTTTGGTCTGGGTGGATTGCTGGGCGACACTGTGTTGGGCGCCGTTCTGGGTGTTTTGCCGATTGATCCGTCCTTTGGCCTGAAGGTCATGTCGGTCCTGTCCGGCTTTGGCGCCTTGGCGATCATGGCTTTCGTTCTGGGCTTTACCTGGAGTGAGCTGACACGCCTTGGCCGCGTGCTGATGGCTGGCGTCGTTCTGGCCTATGCGGGCCTGATGACCGTTCTGGGCAAAGGGGCTCGGGGGGCGGCTTTCGGGGCTGTCGCCGGTGTTTCCGGGGCTGCCATTGGTGTGAAGGGGCTGCGCAATCGTGCTGCCGAACGTCGCGCTGAGCGCGCCGAAATGGCCGAACAGGTTATCTATGATGGCGAGGTGAACGACTTCTCTGCGCCGCCGCCGCTGCGGGCATCGCGTGTGCTGCGGGCCGAGCCGCCGGTTGAAGCCGCCCAAGCGCATTATGCGCCTGAGCCTGATTTCATGATCGACGCCGCGCCGGAAGAACCGCGCACTGGTCTATTGGGGCGTATTTCTTTGAAGAAGCGCCAGCCCGAACCTGAACTGGTTGAACCGCCTGTTTTCGCGGGTGAAATTCCTGAGGACGCGGGTGATGAAGATCGCATTAAGGCCAAGGTTGCGCAGGCGCTGAAACATCGCGCCCGTGCGGTTCCGACCCTGACGGCGGCCCGCGCTGAGCCTGCTGTGACCCGTCGCCGTGGCCCGAATCCGATGATCTTGAATACGTCGGTTCCGACGCAGCCGCCGGTCGAAGACCCGAATATCTTTGCCGATATGTCCGAGCCGGCGCTGGTGGAAGACCCGATGGCCTATGCTGCGCCTGAAGCTGCACCCGAGGTGATCGAGGAGGAACCCATTGTCGCCCCGGAGCCCCGTGTCTTTACCCCGGCCCCGAAACCTGCCCCCGCGCCGGAAGCAAAAAAGGTTGTGCAGCACACGCCCAAGAAACCGGTGCCGCAATCGACCCGTGCCAAGGCCGAAGCGCAGCCGTCGTTGCAATTTGACGAGGCCGCGGCGCAGTACGAATTGCCGCCGCTGAACCTGTTGACCAACCCGGTGGCCGTTGAGCGCCACCACCTGTCCGATGATGCGCTGGAAGAAAATGCCCGCATGTTGGAGGCCGTTCTGGATGACTATGGTGTCAAGGGCGAGATCGTTTCGGTGCGCCCTGGTCCCGTCGTCACCATGTACGAACTGGAACCCGCGCCGGGCCTGAAAGCCAGCCGCGTGATCGGCCTGGCCGACGATATCGCACGGTCGATGTCGGCGCTGTCTGCCCGTGTATCCACCGTTCCGGGGCGTAGCGTGATTGGCATCGAACTGCCCAATGTGAACCGTGAAAAGGTTGTGCTGCGCGAAATCCTGTCGGCGCGTGATTTTGGCGATGGCAACATGAAACTGCCGCTGGCGCTGGGCAAGGACATTGGTGGCGACCCCATCGTCGCGAACCTGTCCAAAATGCCTCACCTGTTGATCGCGGGGACCACCGGGTCCGGTAAATCCGTGGCCATCAACACCATGATCCTGTCGCTGCTGTACAAGCTGACACCGGAAGAATGCCGTCTGATCATGATCGACCCCAAGATGCTGGAATTGTCCGTTTATGACGGCATTCCGCACCTGTTGTCGCCGGTTGTGACCGACCCGAAAAAGGCCGTGGTCGCCCTGAAATGGGTCGTCTGCGAGATGGAAGAACGCTATCGCAAAATGTCCAAAATGGGCGTGCGCAACATTGATGGATATAACGGCCGCGTCGCCGATGCGTTGGGCAAGAACGAAATGTTCTCGCGCACGGTGCAGACCGGATTTGACGAAGATACTGGCGAGCCGATCTTTGAGACCGAGGAGTTTGCGCCCGAAAAGCTGCCCTATATCGTCGTTGTTGTCGATGAAATGGCCGACCTGATGATGGTTGCGGGCAAAGAGATTGAAGCCTGCATTCAGCGTCTGGCGCAGATGGCGCGAGCGTCGGGTATCCACCTGATTATGGCCACGCAACGCCCGTCGGTGGACGTGATCACCGGGACGATCAAGGCGAACTTTCCGACCCGGATTTCGTTCCAGGTCACGTCGAAAATCGACAGTCGCACCATTCTGGGTGAACAGGGCGCCGAACAGCTGCTGGGCATGGGTGACATGTTGTACATGGCAGGTGGCGCGCGCATCACCCGTGTGCACGGGCCGTTTGTCAGCGACGAAGAGGTCGAGGAAATCGTCACCTATCTGAAATCCCATGGCCCGCCCGACTATATCGGCGGTGTCGTGGACGGCCCGGATGACGAAAAATCCTCGGATATTGATGCGGTGCTGGGCTTGGGTGGCAACACCACCGGCGAAGATGCGTTGTATGATCAGGCGGTGGCGATTGTCATCCAGGATCGAAAATGTTCGACCTCATATATTCAGCGCAAACTGGCCATTGGATACAATAAGGCCGCCCGTTTGGTTGAGCAGATGGAGGACGAAGGTCTGGTGTCCGCCTCAAACCACGTCGGCAAACGCGAGATCCTGGTGCCGGAGCAACACTAGGCAATGATCGGCGACTCTCTGCCTTGTGAGGCGCAAGGGGGTGCCAAGCGGCGCGCCAGCGACTACATGAAAGACATGAAGATGTTTCGAGTGACCTTGGCCGCCGCCGCGCTGGCCTTTTCCGCCCTTCCCGTCGCGGCTGACCAGCTGTCGCTGACGCAATTGTCGCGTTATCTGAATGGGTTGAAATCCGCGCAGGCGGAATTCACGCAGATCAACAACGATGGCACGATTTCAACGGGCACGATTTTCATCAAACGCCCCGGGCGGGCACGGTTCGAATACAACCCGCCGGTCGAAGCCCTGGTGATTGCCGGCGGTCAGCAGGTTGCGATCTTTGATGGAAAGTCCAATACGGGGCCCACGCAATACCCGCTGAAACGCACCCCTCTGAACCTGATCCTGGCCAAGAACATCGACCTTGCCCGTGCGCAAATGGTTGTTGGTCATACCTATGACGGCACCTCGACCACGGTGCAGGCGCAGGATCCAGATCACCCGGAATACGGCACGATCGAGCTGTTTTTTACCGCAAGTCCGGTTGAGCTGCGCCAATGGGTGATCACCGACAATGCCGGTGAACAGACCACGGTGATCTTGGGCGAGATGGACAAAACCGTCAGTTTTGGCAGCGCGATGTTCAACATCACGATCGAGGCCCAGAAACGCGGCGGTTAAGCCTTACCGCTGCGAACAGCTTGCCAGTTGTGTGCGATAGGTTTCCGCCCGCACCGCTGTTTGATCCGCAATTCTGACCAGCCAGGACTTGGACCGATAGGTGCCACGCCGATATCCTGACCGCCCGTCGTGATAGGCCAGATATTGATTGCGCGCATCTGTCAGGGGAATGCCAAGCTCTTCATTGCTCTGGGACATATACCAGCCCATGAAATCGGTCGCGTCACGAATGTCATCGCGTTTGGCACCGCGGCCACCTTCGGCGCGCTGGTATTCCTTCCAGGTTGCGTCCAGCGCCTGGGCATAGCCATAAGCGCTGCTTTGACGCCCCATCGGCACCACGCCAACGATGTATTGAATCGGCGTGCGATTGTTGCCGATGAATTTGCTTTCCTGGTAAATCACCGCCATCTGGACATGCACAGGCACGCCCCATTTCCGGGCCGTGCGTTTCATTGCCGACAGGTAATTCG
>DFBF01000319.1 GCA_002367285.1 Rhodobacteraceae bacterium UBA3087
CTGAAGACATGAAAACTGCGGTTGGCGCTTTTGCCCTAGTGCTGTGCGCCACATCCGCTCAGGCGGATTTCATTGACACGGTCTGGACGGTGACGGGATATTCAGGCGAGCCGGTCTTTGATGACCCGGCGTCCCGGATCGGTCAGACACAGGAGTTTTACAAAGGGTTCGCCGCAGGTACCTTTTATGGCTGCGACTATGCCGGGCAAATGTCGACCTATACGACTTATAGCCAAGAGGCATTTTTCGCCAATCCCGAATTCGCCGCCTTTGATGGCTTTGGCGAGGATTGGTATGGTCTGACGGAAAATCTGTTCGTGCACCGCATTACCTGCGCTGGGACCGGTCGGGTGCTGTATCCGTTCATCACCTTGGACAGCCGGGATCGCGCGTATTACCTGTTCGAAAACGGGATTTATCTGCTGGAGACGCAGTAATGGCCACCCTGATCGTCATCCCGGCGCGCTATGCTTCGGTCCGGTATCCGGGCAAGGCGTTGGCGGAGCTGCGTGGCGCGACGGGGGTGTCAAAACCCCTGGTTCGCCGCAGCTGGGAGGCCGCTCAGGCCGTGCGGGGGGTGGATCGCGTGGTTGTGGCCACCGAAGACACCCGCATTCGCAACAGGGCCGAAGCGTTCGGCGCCGAGGTCGTGATGACCTCGGACAAATGCCAGAACGGCACCGAACGCTGCGCAGAAGCGCTGGATATTCTGGGCGGGGGATATGACATTGTCGTGAACCTTCAGGGCGACGCCCCCCTGACCCCGCACTGGTTTGTGGAAGACCTGGTGGCGGCCTTGCAGGCGCACCCGACTGCCGAAGTCGCAACCCCCGTGCTGCGCTGTGATGGCCGCGCCTTGGCCGGGTTCCTTGAGGATCGCAAGGCGGGACGCGTCGGGGCCACCACGGCGGTGTTCGGGGCCGAAGGCAAGGCGCTCTATTTCTCGAAAGAGGTGATCCCCTATACCACCCACGGTTGGCCGGATCACGAGATGACACCGGTGTTTCACCACGTTGGCGTCTATGCCTACCGCCCCGGCGCCCTGGCCGCTTACCCGCGCTGGGCACCAGGTGTGTTGGAAGACCTCGAGGGGTTGGAACAGCTGCGCTTTCTGGAACGTGAACGCCCGGTGCAATGTGTCCAGGTTGACGCACGCGGGCGCCAGTTCTGGGAGCTGAACAACCCCGAAGACGTGCCCCGGATCGAAGCCATGTTGGCCGCGATGGGAGTGGAATAGTGTCTGATCCCTCGGTTTCGGTTGTTGTCGTCAGCCGGGGGCGACCCGAATTCCTGACCCGCTGTCTGACCGGGCTGACGCAGCTGTATTACCAGAACTTCGAAGTCATCATTGTGGCCGACCCCACCGGGGCCGAGGCCGTGCGCCGGATGAGTTTGCCGGTTAAACTGGCCGAGTTTGACGAGGCCAACATTTCGATTGCCCGCAACCGGGGGATCGCATTGGCGGCGGGTGATCTGGTCGCGTTCATTGATGATGACAGCGTGCCGGAGCCAACCTGGCTGGACCACCTGACAGCCCCCTTTTCAAACCCGAAAGTCGTGGCCGCTGGCGGTTATGTGCGGGCCCGCAATGGCATTGGCTTTCAATGGCGGGCCAATAAGGTCGATAATCTGGGTCATGCGTTTCCTGTGTCAATCGAGGGCACAAAACCCCGCCTGCTCAGGGCAAAACCGGGGTTTGGTATCAAAACCGAAGGCACCAACAGCGCGTTTCGCAGGGACGTTTTGGCGCAGATCGGTGGGTTCGACCCGGGGTTCCGGTTTTATCTGGATGAAACCGACGTGAACCTGCGCCTGTCTGGCCAGGTTACGGCGATTGTGCCGCTGGCCCAGGTCCACCACGGCTTTGCACCTTCGGCTTTCCGGCGCGCGGACCGGATGCCGAAATCCTTGCACGAAGTTGGCGCGTCTTCGGCCCTGTTCCTGCGCAAACACGCACCGGACCGTGATCCATGGGCAACCTTGGCGGGTCTGTCGATCCATCAACACAAACGCATGGTCAGACATATGGTTGCGGGAAACTGCGAGCCGCGCGATGTCGCGCGTCTGCTTGAGACGCTCAAAGCGGGTTGGGTCGAAGGGCTGGCGCGACCTGTCGTTGACCTGCCCCCCCTGAGTGGCCCGGTGCCGCCGTTCATTCCATTGCGAGACGGCCCCGCCCCGCGTCCGGTGCATATCTCGGGCCGCTTGTGGCAATTGCGCCGCAAACGTCGTGAGGCCCGCGCCCTGGTTCAGGGGGGGCGAAATGTCACGCTGTTCCTGTTCAGCCCGACCCTGCTGCATCATCGGCTTCGGTTCCTGCCAGATGAGTTCTGGGAGCAGCGCGGCGGCCTTCTCAGTTCGACGGAACGGTGGGAAAAATCGTCTAAGGTCATAGGGTTTCATAACCGGGTGACACAGGAGTGGGATCGTGTTGCAAAGCTGCGCCACTTGCCAAAAAGGTTAACGCCTGCGGATGACGAGATTCCGCCGAACGACTAGCGTTAGGAAAAATGAAAGCAAAAAGCCGGATGATGGTGTAGAAAGCCGGGGATAACCGGGCGCACCATTTTAAACCGGCACCATATGAGGTGGGACAATATGAGACGCAAGGTCACGAAAGCGATCTTTCCTGTCGCGGGCTTGGGCACGCGGTTTCTTCCGGCTACGAAGAGCATTCCAAAAGAAATCATGACGCTGGTCGATCGGCCGTTGATCCAGTACGCGATTGACGAAGCCCGCGCGGCCGGGATCAAGGATTTCATCTTTGTCACTTCGCGCGGCAAGGGCGCGCTTGAGGATTACTTTGATAATTCGCCGATTCTGGAACAGGAACTGCGCAAGAAGAACAAGGACGACCTGTTGGAGGTGTTGAAAGACACCAACATGGACAGCGGCGCGATTGCCTATATTCGTCAGCACAAGGCGCTGGGCCTGGGCCATGCGGTCTGGTGCGCCCGTCGCCTGATCAACAACAACGAACCTTTCGCGGTAATCCTGCCCGATGACGTCATCGCGGCGGAAAAGCCCTGTTTGCAACAGATGATCGAAGCCTATGAGGACACCGGCGGCTGCATGGTCGCCGCGATGGAAGTTCCAGCTGAGAAAGCCAGCGCCTATGGCGTGCTGGACGTCAAGGAAGATATGGGCACCATGGTGTCGGTCAAGGGCATGGTTGAAAAGCCTGCTCCGGGTGCGGCACCGTCCAACCTGGCGGTGATCGGTCGCTATATCCTGACCCCGAAAGTGCTGCAAAGCCTGAACCGGATCAAATCCGGGGCCGGCGGGGAAATTCAGCTGACAGATGCAATTGCAGAAGAGATTGCGCAGGGTCGTGATGTCTATGGCTATCGTTTCCGTGGTCAGCGGTTCGATTGCGGCTCTAAAGCGGGGTTCTTGCAGGCGACAGTCGCCTTTGGCATGGCGCGCGAGGATCTGAAGGACGAATTCACGTCTTATCTGCAAGAAATAGTATCGCTGTCCAAAGCAGCGGAATAATCACAAATGTCGGGCGGGTCCGGTCAGCCAAGGTGCCTTGACCTGTCCCGCCTTGCCTCGCGCGTGGGGCGCGGCCCTTGGACTGGTGTCGATCGGGTCGAGGCCGCCTATTGCGCCCATCTTCTGACAGGCCATGACCCTCTGTTTGCATTGGTGCGGACGGGCATG
>DFBF01000321.1 GCA_002367285.1 Rhodobacteraceae bacterium UBA3087
ATGCGTGTCGTTGGCTTCGGTCACCGAAAAACCCAAGTGACGAAAGAACGGCACACGATCACATCGCGTCTGTATATCGTTAAGATTCATCCGCCGGGACCTCTTGTGTTCAATTTTTCCAATAGGCCGCCTTTGCCGCGTGTCAGGGCAAAGGCCGCCGATCCGCGGGCGACCTCGGCGCGATCTCCGGTGTCAAACCAGACTTTCCCGCTTCCGAACGCGATGTGGCGGGTCTGCCGGTAGCATTCGGCAAACACAATGACATCGGCACGCGAACTTGCCGGGCGCAAATAATCGACACGCAGATCTAGGGTTGCCATTGTCTGCACGTCGTTGATGGCCAGAAAGTTGGACAGCCCAAATGAGCTGTCCAGCAGGGCGGTCAGGACACCGCCATGCAACATTGTGCCTTCTTCATCCAGACAGAAATCCGGGTTGAAGGGCATCCGTATCTGAACGCCTTGTGGGTCGGCGCGTTCGATTATAAGGCCCATCTCGGCGATCAGGCCCTTGGCCCTCGAATTCCAGATGTTTGCGATCATCGCAAACCGTTCTGAATCTTTGGCATCACTCATTGTTGCGCGTCCTATTTCCCATGATACGTCGGTTGACGTTTTTCCAGCAGGGCTGACATTGCTTCGTGGTGGTCGCTTGTTTGGTGCATCAGCGCCTGATAGGCGGCAGCGGTATTCAGGAAATCAGGCAGGTCCATACGTTCGGCATTGCGTAGCAACCGTTTGGCGGTACGCACTGTGCGCGGCGGCTTGGCGGCAATGACGGCGGCCTTTTCGCGGGCCCTGGCCATCAGATCGTCATGGGGCACAACCTCTAGTACCATTTCAAGGTCCAGCGCCTCGGCCGCGTCGACCATCCGCGCCGAGAACGTCAGTTCCGCCGCCTTTTGATAACCCAGCCGACGGATCAAGAACCAGCTGCCCGCATCGCCGGGGATGATCCCCAGGTTCAGGAAAACTTCGCCAAACTTTGCCCTCTCTGAGGCGATGCGCATGTCGCACATCATGGTCAGGTCGCACCCGGCGCCAACAGCGGCACCGTTCACGGCGGCGATCGTCGGAACATCCAGATTATAAAGCGCAAGCGGGATCTTCTGGATCCCATTGATATAGCTTTCCGCGTTATCCAGTGGCGGCAGGCCAAATGGATCGTCCTTTTTGTGCATGGCTTTGATGTCGCCACCAGCGCAAAAGGCAGACCCGGCCCCGGTCAGGATCATTACGCTGACGTCCGGGTTGCGCTGGATCTGATCAAAGGCGTCCAGCATTGCCTCGATCATGTTGTTTCCCGTGATCGGATTACGCCGATCGGGGTCGTTCAGGGTGACTGTTGCAATACGGTCTTTAATGTCCACCAGGACAATTGGGTCGGTCATTTTCTTTCCTTTTCAATGTGGTACGGGACAGTTAATCTTTGCCGTCGCCGCGTTTTCGGTGTTCAAACAGGTCCGGGTTGATCATATCGCGGGCGTCATGGCCCAGATGCAGCGTTTCGCCGCCATCGACATAAACATCTTCGCCGGTGATAAAGCCACCTAGTCTTGAGGCAAGGTAGATGATCATGCCGGAAATATCTTCGGCGGTGCCCAACCGGTTCAGCACTGACCGGTTCAGCATTTGCCATTGCTCGGGCGTGATCGGATAACGGCCAAGGGCCTCGGTCTTGATGGTGCCGGGGGCGACACAGTTCAGGCGGATGCCGTATTCGCCCCATTCGGCGGCCAGGGTTTTCATCATGCCGGTGACGCCCGCACGTGCCGCAACAGTATGGGTAAACCCGGTCAGCGCGGTGCGCGCGGAAATTGCCGTGACGAATACAACCGACCCGCCGCGTTCGAACATGAAATGATCCGCCGCCGCACGGGTCATCTGCCATGATCCGATCAGGTTGTTGCGGATCACCGCCTCGAACCCTTTGTTGGTGATGTCACGGGCCGCAGCGATATATTGCCCGCCTGCGTTGTTAACCAGCACATCCAGCTGTCCGTAGTGGTCTTTGATCGCAAGCATCGCGGCCTCGATGCTGTCTTCGTCGCGGGTGTCACCGGGCACCACAAAGGCTTCGCCGCCACGTGCGCGGATCATTTCGGCGGTTTCTTCCAAAGGTTCCGGGCGCCGGGCAAACAGCGCCAGACGCGCACCGCAGCCAGCCATTTCCAGCGCGGTTTCCCGCNNGTGTGTCTGTGATGTCATATTGTCAGCCTGTCCGTTTTCAGAAGCTCACCAAAGATGATCAGCTTGCGCATTTCTTGTGTGCCCGTGCCGCCGTGGATTTGCACCGCCCTATCTGACACAAAGGATGTTGCCGCTGGGTTTTGAAAATCGCAGCTGTTGTCCGTTTGTGAATCTTGCCGTCCCATTGTGAGCGTTCATTTTCGTCCTCCCGCAGTGGACCTGCTATTCGGCCATCGGTCTCGAATCAAACATATGTTAGAAAAACAATCAAGGACCAGAGAGTTTCCAGACGCAGCGTCGGCCAAGGTTATGCGACAGCTGTTGCAGCCCCTGTGAACGGTCGACGCTTCAGGTTGGGTCGGCCCCGGTACCCGATTGCCCGGGGTTGTCACGCAGCGATGCCTCTAGAATGTGGCGCTGAATTTTGCCG
>DFBF01000230.1:0-8348 GCA_002367285.1 Rhodobacteraceae bacterium UBA3087
GATTGGGATGATTTCTGATGCTGGCTGACAGGTAAAACAGAGGAAACCTGTCGAGCCTTGTTCATTCACATAACCGCACGCAAAAAACTGGCCCCTGCGGGCCAGGTTTTCTTTTTACACTTCAGGCTGCAGAGAGCCCGGCGTCCAAAGCAGACAGGATCACGTCGATTTCCACGTCGGTGATGATCAATGGCGGGGACATCAGGATGTTGTTCCCGCCCAAACGCACCATTGATCCTGCGTCATAGGTGGCCTGATGGATGCGTTTCATCGTTGCCAGGTCCATCGGCGCCTTGGTGGTCCGATCTGAAACCAGTTCGATCCCCATCATCAGGCCGTGACCACCACGTACGTCCCCGATGATGTCGTATTTCTCTGCCAGGGCCAGGACGCCCTGATACAATTGCGCACCGCGCACGGCTGCGTTGCCAGTCAACTCCAATCGTTGCATTTCACCAATATTGGCAATTGCCGCCGCGGCCCCAACAGGATGTGCGGAGTAGGTATAGCCATGATAAATCGCGCCTTCACCGGTCTGATCCTGTTCAAAAACGTCGGTCACTTTTTCGCCGATCATCACCGCACCAACCGGGAAATATCCCGAAGTGATCCCCTTGGCGGTCGACATCATGTCGGGTTGCACCCCCCAGTGGCGCGATCCTGACCAGTCGCCCGTGCGACCAAACCCAGTAATGACCTCGTCAGCGATCAGCAAAATACCATATCGGTCGCAGATTTCGCGCATCTTTGACATGAAGCTTTCGTGCGGGATGATGACGCCGCCAGCCCCCAAAATTGGTTCCATGATAAAGGCGGCAATGGTGCTGGCGCCCTGGAATTCAATCTCGTCCACCATCGCACTGGCGATCAGATCGGCCAAACGGGCCGGATCGGTCTCATCAAACGGGTTGCGATAGGCATATGGCGCGGGAAGATGAAAACACCCGGGCAGCAAGGGCTCATAGGCGGTGCGGAACCGGTTGTTGCCATTCACCGAGGCCCCACCGAAATGCGTTCCGTGATAGCCCTTTTTCAGCGACAGAAATTTGGTGCGCGTCGGTTCGCCCCGCAGTCGATGATACTGGCGCGCCAGTCGCAAAGTGGTTTCGACACTGTCCGAGCCCCCTGAGGTAATGAAACTGCGCACCATGCCGTCTTCGGCAAAGAACTCTTTCAGCACATAGCTGAGTTCGATTGCCGTCGGATTCGATGTGCCCGCAAAGGCCGAATAATACGGCAGTTGAAACAGCTGATCCGCAATGGCCTGTTTCACCACATCGTTGGAATACCCCAGGTTTACGTTCCACAATCCGCCGACCGCATCGACCGTGCTGTGCCCATCGATGTCGAAAATGTGCACGCCTTCTGCGCGCGAAATGATCTTGGGGGCATCTTTCTGGGCATCACCAGGGTGTCCCATTGGGTGCCACATGTGGCGGGCGTTGTTTTCCTTCAGGAAGTTCTGGTCTTTCATGGTTCTGGTCCTGTCACTTGATTCTGCAATTTGATCAAATGTGCGCATCACGACAGGGATCGGTCCACCCCGTGCGCGACATGCACGGGGTGAAAACGAACTTGTTTCAGGTCAGCCGGGGATCAGAGCGGCGGGCAGGTGGCGAATGCCACACTTAGTGCACGGATCAGGTTGCCATAAAGGTCGGGGCCGATTTCCAATGTGGCCCCAAGCGGGTCCAGTTGGCTGACCGATACCCCGGTGCCTTCGGTGACGATCAGGGCCAGGCCCGGGTCCAGCTGCGGTTCCGTAAAGACACATGTGACGCCGCCTTGGCGCAATTCTGCCCGCAGGTCGGCCAGATGGGCCGCCGATGGGGCAGCGGCATCGCCCAATGCAATATGGTCAACAACCTGAAGCGCGAAGCGATCCGCGAAATGGGCATAGGCCTGATGGGCTGTGACCACGGGGCTGGGCGTGCTTAAGGTGGTTGAAACCTGAGCGATCAAGGTGGCCAAATCCGCATCCGCTTTGGCTGCATTTTCCTGATAGATCTGTGCGTTTTGCGGGTCGATCACCGACAGGTCTGCCGCAATTGCCGAGACCCAGATCCGTGCGTTTTCCGGGTCCAACCAGGCGTGTGGGTCCCTTGCATCGCCGCCGTGATCGTGTTCGTCGTGTTCGTCGTGTTCGTCGTGTTCGTCGTGTTCGTCGTGTTCGTCGTGTTCGTCGTGTTCGTCGTGTTCGTCATGATCCTCGTGCTCGTCATGGTCCTCGTGACCATCCATGAACAGGCGTTGATGGGTGCCCTTGACGTCAAGAAGTTCCAGCGTGGCACCCGGTGATACACCGTTCAGCGTGCGCTCTAACCAAGGTGTCAGCGACGGGCCGACCCAGATCACCAGATCGGCGCTGTCAATTGCGCGCACCTGGCTGGGGCGCAGTTGCATGTGGTGCGGGCTGCTGGCCTGATCGGTCAACAGGGTGGGCGAAGCGACCCCCTGCATGACCTGTGCAACCAGGGAATGAACGGGGGCGATGTCCGTGACCACCTGAGGGGCGTCTGCCCAAACCGGGGTGGAAAACAGCATCAGAGCAAAGGGGAGTGTACGCATGATTTGGTCCTTGTCAGAGTCAGTGTGATGTTATATTATCACAAAAATGGAGAGACAAGACATAAATGCCTTTCACAGTCACGACCACATAACCTGCGCTGGTGATGGCTTGAAGCGGGCCGAGGTGCTGTGCGCCGATCGGGGCTTGCGTCTGACGCCTGTGCGTCGCCGCACGCTGGAAATTCTGCTGGAAGGTCATCGCGCTTTGGGTGCCTATGAGGTGCTGGAGCGTCTGGCTGCCGAAGGCTTCGGTCATCAGCCGCCCGTCGCCTATCGCGCGCTGGAGTTTCTGGTCGACAGCGGGCTGGCCCACCGGGTGCGCCGCCTGAATGCCTTTACGGCCTGTTGCCAGCCGGGGGATGCCCATGCGCCGGTCTTTCTGATCTGCCGCCAGTGCGACGCGGTCGCCGAGGCGTCGGAGCGAACTATTCGCGACGCTGTAGATGAAACCGCCGCGGGCATGGGGTTTGAAATCGAACGGTTGAATGTCGAAGCCTTGGGGCTTTGTCCTGCCTGTAGCGGTGACGCATGAGCTTGATAACAGCCACTAATCTGGGATTATCCTTTGGCGGCGCTGCCGTCCTTCAGGGTGTCGATTTCAGGATTGATCCGGGCGAAATCGTCACCATCGTCGGCCCCAATGGGTCGGGGAAATCCACCCTGTTGCGCCTGCTTTTAGGGGTCATCACCCCCAGCACGGGCAAGATCGTGCATCGTGCCGGGCTGCGTGTGGGCTATGTGCCGCAAAAGCTGGCGATTGATGCCAGCTTGCCGATGACGGTGGGCCGGTTTTTGCAATTGCCCATGCGCCACGGGGCTGACGCGGTGGCCAAAGTGGTGCAGGACGTTGGTATCGTTGGGCTTGAAGGCCGCCAGCTGTCGGCCCTGTCTGGCGGGCAGTTCCAACGTGCCCTTTTGGCGCGCGCTCTGTTGACGCATCCTGAAATTCTGGTGTTGGATGAGCCGACACAGGGTCTGGATCAACAGGGCGAGGCCGCGTTTTATCGCCTGATCGAACAGGTCAGAACCAAGACCGGGTGCGCGGTTCTGATGGTCAGCCACGACTTGCATGTGGTGATGGCGGCCTCGGATCGGGTGATTTGTCTGAACGGTCACGTCTGTTGCGAAGGCACACCCCATGTGGTGCGTGACGCGCCGGAATATCGCGCGATGTTTGGCCATGGCACCGGCGGCGCCCTGGCCCTGTACCAGCATGAACACGAACACGGAGACCACTGCGACCATGCTTGATGATTTCCTTGTGCGCGCCGCCCTGGCTGGGGTTGGCCTGTCGTTTGCCACCGGGCCGTTGGGGTGTTTCGTGGTCTGGCGGCGCATGGCCTATTTCGGAGATGCAACGGCGCATGCCGCCATTCTGGGCGTTGCGCTGGCCTTGATTTTTTCGGCACCCATCACCCTTGGCACCCTGTTGGTTGCGCTGATCATGGCGCTGATGGTCAGCTGGTTGGCCGCTCGCGGCCATGCGATGGACGCGACGTTGGGTGTTCTGTCCCACTCTGCCCTTGCGCTTGGCTTGGTGGCGATCAGCTTTGTGCCCGGCATGCGGGTCGACCTTTCCGCCTTTCTGTTTGGCGACATCCTGGCCGTGACACGCGGCGACCTGGCCGTGATCTGGGGCGGCGCACTGGTCGTTGCCGCATTGATCGCTTGGCGCTGGTCGCGGCTGTTGACCACCACCTTGTCGCGCGACCTGGCCGCTGCCTCTGGCATAAACGCCGACCGCGAGGGGCTGGTTTTGACCTTGTCGCTGGCCGTTGTGGTTGCCGTTGCGCTGAAAGTCGTTGGCGCGTTGTTGATTGCCGCGATGCTGATCATCCCCGCCGCAACTGCCCGCAGCCAGTCGCGCACGCCCGAAGCCATGGCGGGTCTGGCCGTTGTGCTCGGTGCGGCGGCAGCCTTGGGCGGCTTGCTGGCCTCGCTGTCCTTTGACACGCCGACCGGGCCGTCAATTGTCGTGGTCGCGGCCGGGATGTTCCTGCTCTCGACCCTGTTTGCGCGCCGCTAACCCCTTGACGCGCCCCACCCATCGACGGTTCATGTCCCCATGACTGTGTTGGAAAAAGCCTTTGATGTTGCGCGCGCCCGCAAGGCGCGCGTGGTGTTTCCTGAACTGGGGGAAGATCCCCGCATTGATCAGGCCGCTGAGCGGCTGGCCCGCGACGGGTTGGCCGAACCGGCGCCCCTATCGCCCCCGTCGGGACGCCTGCTCGAGGCCGTGATGGACGTACGTCCCGTCAAGGAAACCCTGGCCATGCGGCTGTTGCAGAAACCGTTGATGCGGGCCGCCGCGATGCTGTCGGCAGGGCAGGCCGACGTGATGGTGGCCGGGGCCGTCGCCCCGACACGGCGCGTGATCGAAGCCGCCGCCATGGCCACCGGCATGGACGAAGGCGTGGCGACACCGTCCAGCTTTTTCTTGATGACTTTCCCGAATGGGCGAGAGGTGATTTTTGCCGACTGCGCTGTGAACGTGTCACCTGATGCGGCTCAACTGGCCGATATTGCACGGGCCTCGCAGCGCACGGCAACGGCGCTGTTGGGCCATGCGGATGTGGCTTTTCTGTCGTTTTCAACCGGAACATCTGGCGCGGGGCCCAGCGTGGACAAGGTGCGCGAAGCGGCGCGGATGACTGGATTTCCCGGGCCTTTACAGGGCGATGCGGCGCTGAACCCGCGTGTGGCGGCGCAAAAGGGCGGGGCCGGAGGCACGGCCAACACGCTGATTTTCCCGGATCTGGATGCTGGCAATATTGCCTATAAATTGGCGCAGGAATTGGGCGGGGCACAGGCTGTTGGCCCGATCCTGCAAGGCTTCCGTCACCCGGTCTGTGACCTGTCGCGCGGCGCCACGGTAGAAGATATCGTGGCCGCGACGGTGATTTCCATCACCATGGGCGCGCTCTAGGCCAACAGGCGCGCGGCGTCACGCGCGATCATCCATTCCTCGCGGGCGGGCACGATCCAGGCTGAAACTGCTGACCCATTGGCATGCAACTGCGCACCCTGACGTGGGCCGATCCGCAGCCCGGTCCAGGCCAACCCCTCCATGATGCGCGCGCGCACGGCATTGGTATTAATCTCCCGGATCGGGTGCCCATGATCAACCCATCCAGCGGGCTGTAACCCATTGTGATGGAGTTGGAATTTCTGTCCTCAATGGCGCAGAGCTTTGCCAGGATCGCGTCCATTGCGGCCCCGTGATCCGGCATGTCCAGATCCAGTCGTGCGCCACCGATCTGCAACTGCGCCGCGCCGCCGATCTCGCTCGCGCTGCCCGACAGGACCTCATCCAAGGCCTCATCGAACACCTCAAATTTGATCGAGCTGGAGCCCGCATTGACGACCAGCAGCTCGCCCGCATCAGGCGCCTTTCTGCGGGCGCATGTCGGCAGCATCTATCCCGGCTACGACAACCGGGTTCTTCATCGCGTCGCGGCGGAAGGGTTCGCCCAGCTCCTGGTTGATCATGGCTTCGATCAGGGTGGTGATGCCGTTCTTCTGGTCGACCATCGCCTGGGTCAAAGCCGCGGTCAGGTCATCCATCGTGCGCGCCGTGACACCCTTCAAGCCACAGGCATTGGCGATGCCGGCATAGCTGACCTGTTCATCGAGCTCGGTCCCGACAAAGTTGTCGTCAAACCACAGGGTCGAGTTGCGCTTTTCCGCGCCCCACTGATAGTTGCGAAACACAACTTGCGTGATCGCGGGCCACTCATCGCGCCCGATGGCAGTCAGTTCCGTCACCGCAATGCCGAACGCCCCGTCACCTGAAAACCCGACAACCGGTACATCCGGGCAGCCAATTTTCGCGCCGATCACCGATGGCAAGCCATAACCACAGGGGCCGAACAGCCCCGGCGCCAGGTACTTGCGGCCCGCTTCGAACGATGGATAAGCGTTGCCGATGGCGCAGTTGTTGCCGATGTCCGAGCTGATGATTGCATCCTTGGGCAGGGCCGAAGAAATCGCCCGCCACGCCATGCGGGGGCTCATCCATTCGGGCTTGTCCGCGCGGGCGCGTTCGTTCCAGGTCGTGCCGGGATCGTCGTCCTCGTGATCCATGCTGGACAACTGCTGCGCCCAGGCGCTTTTGGTCTGGGCAATACGGGCCTTGCGGTCCGCGCGCCCGTCGTCGCCTGCGCTGTCTGACAGTTGGGCCAGAATGCCCTCGGCAACCTTTTTCGCGTCACCGACAATGCCAACCGTCACGGGTTTGGTCAGGCCGATCCGGTCCGGGTTG
This sequence comes from Rhodobacteraceae bacterium UBA3087, assembly GCA_002367285.1. Lineage (GTDB taxonomy): Bacteria > Pseudomonadota > Alphaproteobacteria > Rhodobacterales > Rhodobacteraceae > Aliiroseovarius_A. Next base: position 6,830 of record DFBF01000230.1, read on the forward strand.
ATGTCGACCTGGATGATTTTCGCGTCCTTCGGCCAGTAATCCATGCCATATCCCGGCAGGGTCGAAAACGGGTTCAGGCGTGTGCCCAGGCACAGCACCACGTCGGCCGTGTTGATCAACTCCATCCCGGCCTTAGAGCCGTTATAGCCCAGCGGACCAGCAAACAACGGGTGCGATCCAGGGAACGCATCGTTGTGCTGATAGCCACAGCAGACCGGCGCATCCAAATGTTCCGCCAGCGCCATCGAGGCCGGGATGGCACCGCCGATGACCACGCCTGCGCCGTTCAGAATGACGGGGTTTTTGGCCTCGGACAGCAACTTGGCGGCATCCGCAACCGCATCCGCACCACCACTGGGGCGTTCAAATTCAACCATTCGGGGCAGGTCGATATCGACGATCTGGGTGAACATGTCGCGCGGAATGTTCAGCTGCGCGGGGGCGGAATTTCGATGCGCCTGCATGATCACGCGGTTCAGAACCTCGGCAACGCGCGAGGGGTCGCGAACCTCTTCTTGGTAACAGACGCAGTCGGCGAACATGCGCATCTGCTCCATCTCCTGGAACCCGCCCTGACCGATCGTCTTGTTGGCGGCCTGGGGCGTGACCAGCAACAGCGGCGTGTGGTTCCAGTATGCGGTTTTCACAGCGGTGACAAAGTTGGTGATGCCGGGACCGTTCTGGGCGATCATCATCGACATCTTGCCAGTCGCGCGGGTGTACCCATCGGCCATCATGCCACCGGACCCTTCGTGCGCGCAGTCCCAAAACGTGATGCCCGCCTTGGGGAAGATGTCGGAAATCGGCATCATGGCCGACCCGATGATCCCAAACGCGTGTTCGATCCCATGCAGTTGCAGCGTTTTGACGAAGGCTTCTTCCGTGGTCATTTTCATCGGCGCGTATCCTTGAATGGCAGAAAACAGGGGGGCCCGTCACGGGGCATTTGTCTGAGCTAAGTCTTATGGAGCGGGCAGGGGGTTCAATAGGGCCAGTTTCACAGGTGACTTAGGTCCAGAACTTGGTTTGCTTTCACGTGGCCGGGGAATGTCGACACCTTGCACCTGTTTAAAGATTGCCGTTGCCTGGGGTTAACAAGTTTAAACAAGCGGTGTGACAGGGTTTAACAATGTTAACGAAACCGATGCGGGTCAATCGGGGTCGGAGTGCCCAGGCGATGGCGAATTCGTCGAATACCTTCGTCGATTTGCCCCGACGGGATCGAGCTGTAGGCCAGGCGATAGAAATTCCTGGCCGGGTCCTGGCCTGCGAAAAAGGCGGCACCCGGTTCGATCAAGACGCTGTCGGCTTTCAACACGTCGGCCAGATGCGCGGTGTCCACGTGCTCTGGTGCCTGCATCCAGAAGGATGATCCTCCGAACGCGCCCGACCCCGCGACGCTTAGCCCATGGGTGGTAATGGCGTGATCCATGACCTTGCGCCGTTCGTGATAGGCCGCGCCCATGCGCCGGATCAGGGCATCGTAGTGCCCCAGGCTCAGGAAATAGGCGACGGTGCG
>DFBF01000230.1:8399-22185 GCA_002367285.1 Rhodobacteraceae bacterium UBA3087
CCCGGAAATAGGGATTTTGAAAAGCTGCCGACATAGATCACCCGCCCTTCGCGATCCAGGCTTTTCAGCGCCGGAGAGGGGGGCGCCAGAAAGGACATTTCAAACTCATAGTCGTCCTCGACAATCAACGCGTCCAACTCGCGGGCACGTTCCAAAAGGGCCTGACGACGGCCCAGCGGCATGGTCGAGGTCGTCGGACATTGGTGCGACGGGGTGGTGAAGATCACGTCGGTCTGATCGGGCAACAGTTCGGGCGGCAACCCGTCCGCATCCACCGGGATCGGTGCCAGGTGACAGCGGCTTTGCATCAGGATATCGCGCAGGGTGTGGTAACATGGATCTTCAATTGCAGCGGTGCGTCGTTGCGTCAAAAGGATCTGCGCCGATAGCCATAAAGCGTTTTGTGCTCCGAGGGTTACAAGGATTTCCTCAGGTGCGGCCTGGATGCCGCGACGGGGCAGAATGTGGCGGGCGATGAACTCGACCAGTTGCGGGTCGTCCTGGTCGTAATAGTCCCGCGTCATGGCGCTGTGGTCCTTTTGCCCCAGCGCTTTGATGGCGCACAAACGCCAGGAATTGTGGTCAAACAGCGTTGCGTCGGATTGGCCATAGGTGAACGGAAACTGATAGCTCCGCCAATCCTGCGGCTTTTCCGGCGTGACCCCATCGCTGAACCGTGCACCAATGGCCCGGTTCCAATCCACCTTGTCCTCGCCCCGTTGGGTGTGTGGGGGGAAACTGGGCGGTTCTGGCGCATTTTCAGAGACATAGAAGCCGCTGCGTCCCTTTGACGCCAGATAGTCATTGGCCTGCAATTCGGTATAGGCCAGCGTCACCGTAATGCGGCTGACCCCCAGATGGGTTGCCAGTTTCCGGGTCGATGGCAGCTTTTCGGCCCGTGGCAGACGACCGGACAGGATCGCCTCGGCGATCATTTGCTGGATCTGTGCCTGAAGGGTGCCCTGGGCATCCGGGTCCAGAAAAAAGGTTTCGACGGGGGCGGCCATGGGGCGACCCTATACTGGACTTATCAGCAGGGCAATCTGGCCTGATTGGGCCAGGCCGCCACGTGTCAGGACATCCGTTAACAGCGGCGCAACAGATTGCGGATGCACCCAACAGGGCAAGACCAGAATGCCGCGCACCTGCTTAACGGTTCGAGTCGATCCAGCGCGACATCATTCCCGCATCGCGAAAACATTCATCGGGAATTGCCCGCCGTTTGGTGCGTGCGATCCGTTCCGCATAAGCAACCTGGCGCGACGTGGCACCAGGGCCGCGGGGGGGTGCCCCGGCGGGGCGGGCAGCCTTGTGTTTGTCAATCCATTCCGACAGCAGTCGTCGATCCGCGGCATGATCTGATGGGATCGCGAGCCGCAGGCGACTGGCAATCGCGCGGGCATAGTCCACTTGTTTGGGCGTCGGGGGCAGTTGGTATTGGGCGGTCAGCATGTTCTCACTCCTCTCAGGTCGTGAGAACAAATATAGAACATTAACTGTATTTGTCGAGTCTGGGATGTTCACGACCCTGTGTCAGGAGATCAGCGACCGGGCCAAACGCGCTGCGTTCGCCCGGATATGAGACCGCCGCAGGGGGCGTTCAGTCGCGTGGGCGTTCCAACTGCCAGGTCAGGTTGGCCTTCACCGCCGGCCATTCATGCGGCAGGATCGAATAGACCGCCGTGTCGCGCATCGTGCCATTCGCCATGACCAGGTGGTTGCGCAGGATGCCGTCCAGTTTCGCGCCCAGACGTTCGATGGCGCGGCGCGATTGCACGTTCACGAAATGGGTGCGGAATTCGACGGCGATACAATCCAGCGCCTCAAACGCGTGGGCCAGCATCAGGCGTTTCACCTCGGAGTTCATCGGCCCGCGTTGGACCGATTTGCGATACCAGGTCGACCCGATTTCAACCCGCCGCTGCGCCGCGTCGATGTTCATATAGGTGGTCATGCCCACGGCTTTGCCCGTCGGGTCAAGGATCGCAAAGGCCAGCATGTCAGGCTGGGCGTTGCGCCGGTCGATCTCGGCGGCAATGCCTTCGGGCGGTGGGATCATCGTGTACCACAGCCGGTGCAGATCACCATCGGCGGTGGCCTGTTCAAGGTCGGCGCAATGGGCCTGGGTCAATGGGGCAAGGGTGACGTGTTGACCGGTCAGGGTCACGGGGGCGGGCCACATGGCATGTCCTTTCGCTGTGTTACCCCCGAGAAACGACAAAAGGCGGACCATTGGAAGGTCCGCCTTTTGCAATTTTGATCAGACCAATTTGGGTCAGCCAAAGACCTTGGTCAGTGCCTTGTCGACGCTGTCACAAATCGCGTCGATGTCATCGGCGGTCGAAATCAGCGCCGGGCTGAAACACAGGGTGTTGTTGAAACCGGGAACCGACCGGTTGGTCGCGCCGATGATCACGCCTTGCGCGCCGCAATCTCCGACAACCTGGGCGACCTCGGCTTCGGTCACGGGGGCCTTGGTCTGACGGTCTTGTACCAGCTCGACCCCCAGGAACAGACCCTTGCCGCGCACGTCGCCAATGACTTTGTGCTTTTCCATCAGCCCGTGCAGGTTGGTCTTCATCCGCGCGCCCATGGCGGTGGTATTTTCCAACAGGCCTTCGTCTTCGATGATGCGAATGTTTTCCAGCGCCGCTGCGGGACCAGCCGTGCAGCCGCCAAAGGTGGAAATATCGCGGAAATAGTTCATCGGATCGGTGGCGTTGTCTTTGAACAGGTCGAACACCCGTTCCGAAGTGACACAGCAGGCGATGGCGGCATAGCCGGAGGCCACGCCTTTGGCCATGGTCACGAAATCGGGTTCGATGCCATAGTGCTGATAGCCGAACCATTCGGTGCCAGTGCGCCCGACGCCGCAGACAACTTCGTCAATGTGCAGCAGGATGTCGTACTTGCGGCAGATTTCCTGGACGCGGGGCCAATAGCCATTGGGCGCCTCGATTACGCCGCCACCGGCAGTGACAGGTTCCAGGCACAGCGCGCCGATCGTGTCGGGGCCTTCGCGCAGGATGACCTGTTCGATCTGGTTCGCGGCATATTCGCCATAGCTTTCCGCCGAGGCGTCCCAGCCTTGTTGCGCGCGATATTCCATACAGTGGGGCACGCGGACGAAATCGGGCACAAACGGGCCGTATTGCATGTTGCGTTCGTCCTGACCACCGGCCGACATCGCCGCGATGGAGGAGCCGTGATAGTCGCGTTCCCGATACAGGATCTTGGATTTCTTGCCGCCATACAGCTTGTGCGAAATCTGGCGCACCATCTTAAAGGCTTTTTCGTTCGCCTCGGTGCCTGAATTGGTCTGATAGACCCGTGTCATGCCGGGCATCTTGGAAATCAGTTTTTCGGCAAACAATGCGCCGGGGATCGAGCCCGCCGAGCCTGCGAAATAGTTCAGCTTGACCAGTTGGTCGCGCACGGCATTCGCGATGCTTTCACGGCCATAGCCGACGTTGACGGTCCAGACGCCGCCGGACACGGCATCGAGGTATTCTTTGCCGTTCTGGTCCCACACGCGCATGCCCTTGCCTTCGACAATGATACGCGGGTCGCCCGTTTCAAACGGTTTGTGCTGGGTCAGGTGGTGCCAGACGTGAGCCTTGTCGGCCTGGATCACATGCGAAAGGTCGTTCTGAGTGCCGTCCATGGAAATCTCCGATCATTCAGGGGGTGGCGGGCTGCAATCGCAGGGCGCAATTTTCTGATCATATTTAGAAAGGGAATCGGTGGGATTGGGATAGGGCCAGTTGAAGTTCTTGATTAGGTCCAGTTTTTTTGACGCCATTTGCCACCTTCCAGGGAGAGGTTTGCTTAAGCATCTGAAAAAAAAGGAAACACTGCTTCTTTTTGCATCATATGGGGCTGGGTTCAGGCTTTTTCCCGCCGGGTTATGCCAGAAAATCGTTGATCTGTTTCGTCTTTGACATACGCTTTCAGACAGCGACCGGGGAATTCCGGCGATGCGGCAAGACCGCGAACCACAACACGGGAGAAACGAATGAAACTGAAATCCACGCTTTTGGGGGCCGTCGCGATGGCCTTTGTCGGTCAGGCTGCTGCTGCCGAAGACATCACCGTTGCCTATTTTCTGGAATGGCCGATGCCGTTCCAATACGCCAAGGTTAAGGGCATGTATGACGAAGCCCTGGGGGGCACCGTCACCTGGCGCAGCTTTGGCTCGGGCACAGAAATGTCGGCGGCCATGGCCTCGGGGGATGTGCATATTTCGGTCAGCCAGGGCATTCCGCCCTTCGTTGTCGCGGCCTCGGGCGGGCAGGACCTTCAGGTGCTGGATGTCGCGGTCAGCTATTCGGAAAATGACAACTGTGTCGTGGCCGAGGCGCTGGAAATCGACAAGAACAGTGCGGCCGAACTGGCCGGCAAAAAGGTCGCCGTGCCGCTGGGCACGGCCGCGCATTACGGGTTCCTGAGCCAGATGAACCACTTTGGTGTCGACCTGGCCAGCTTGGACATCGTCAACATGAACCCGCCCGAAGGTGCTGCGGCGTTGGCACAAGGCTCGGTTGATATGTTTTGCGGCTGGGGTGGATCCCTGCGTCGCGCGATGGAACATGGCAACGTGTTGCTGACGGGCGCCGAGAAAGAAGAGCTGGGCATTCTGGTGTTTGATGCGACCACGGCGTCGGCCTCCTATGTTGCGGAACATTCTGACACGGTTGCCAAGTTCCTGGCCGTCACGGCCAAGGCGAACGCCATGTGGGCGGATGCCGCCAATCGTGATGAAATGCTGGGTGTGATCGCGCAGGATGCGGGTATGGATGTCGAAGCCACCGCCGCGTCGATTGACACGTTCATCTTTCCGACGGTCGCCGAGCAGTTGTCGGGCAATTGGCTGGGCGGCGCGGCGCAGACCTTCATGAAGGGCGTTGCCGACGTCTTCGTGGGCGCTGGCAGCATTGATGCCTCGCTGGACAGCTATGACGCTGCGGTGAACATCGGCCCACTGGAAGCCGCCGGCAGCATGTAAGCCGATGATATGACATGCCGGGTGGCGGGCCTCTCTCGCCGCCTGGCCTTGTGATTTCCTCCTCCAGATACGAAAGGGGACCCCGATGAGCGGGATTTCCATCCAAGGCATTTCGATGCGCTTTGACCTGCCCAACGGCAGTCATGTGCAGGCGCTTGAGAATGTGTCGCTTGACCTGAAAGAGGGCGAGCTGATGAGCGTGCTGGGCCCGTCGGGCTGTGGCAAAACGACGTTGTTGAATATCGTTGCGGGCTTTTTGGCCCCGACGGGCGGTCAGATCGAAATGAACGGTCATTTGGTGACAGGCCCCGACGCCGAACGCGGCATGGTGTTTCAGCAGGGCGCGCTGTTTGAATGGATGAGCGTGCGCGAAAATGTCAGTTTCGGCCCGCGCATGAAGGGCCAGAAGGAACGTGACTGGGGCGAACATGTCGACCATTTGCTGGACGTCACCGGCCTGGGCGATTTCAAGGACAAGAGCGTTTACGAACTGTCGGGGGGCATGCAGCAGCGCGTGGCCTTGGCCCGGTGTCTGGCCAATGATCCCGACGTGATCTTGATGGACGAACCGCTGGGCGCGCTGGACGCGTTGACGCGTGAAAAGATGCAGGGCCTGGTTCTGAAGCTGTGGAAAGAGACCGGCAAGACGATCATCCTGATCACCCACTCGGTCGAAGAGGCCTTGCTGTTGGGCGAACGCCTGTTGGTCATGGCTCCGCGCCCGGGCCGGATACACAAGGAATACAACCTGCCGTTTGCCGACATGGGCGTGGATCAAGACCTGCGCCTGGTCAAGAAAACCGCTGAATTCGGCGAAAAGCGTGAAGAAATCCTGTCGATGATCTGGGACATGGAAGAAGAAATCATGGGCCGGTCGGAGGACGCAGCATGAGCGGGCTTCTGATCCTTCTGATCTATGTCGCCATCTTCGTCGGCGCCTTTCTGATCGTGCGTTATGTCGCCGGACGCATGACCGCGCGCAGTGACTATACATCGTTGAAAACAGTGACCTTTGGCGATGAAAGCGCGGTGCGCCCGAACCGGGTCGCCTCGGTTGTGTCGATTGTCACGATCTTTCTGATCTGGGGCGCGTTTACCGGGTCCAGCTATGTGCCGATCCACGCGCCGGGGCCGTTCGAGGGCGAGACCTCGTTCACCTATACCGCGTCGGATGGCAACCAGTCAGACGACGGCACAGTGTATGTGTCGGTTCACCGGCCTGACGCCAAGGTCGATCTGCCTGAGATCGCACCGGGCGACGGGTTTGCCAAGGACGACCATGCCGAAATCGGTGCTTGGCGATCCGGCCTTATCCGGGTCGACAAGAACGATGATCTGGGCCGCGATGCGGGCATGGCCATCACCGCCGTCGATGGTCAGCCGATTGAACCGGGTGGCAAGGTCAGCGTGGCCGACGGGGTCGTGACCATGACACCGAAAGGCACGCTGTCTTTCGCCCCTACGCGCGGCTGGCAGATGGAGCCGATCTGGCTGCCCTCCCCTGAGGCCGTGGTGACGCGCACCATTGAAATTGGCAGCACGGGATATCAGAATTTTACCCTGTGGGAACACCTTGGTTTCTCTCTGATCCGGGTCTTCGCGGGGTTCTTCTTTGGCGCGCTGATCGGCATTCCGCTGGGATATGCTATGGGGCTGAGCGACTGGTTTCGTGGCTGGTTCGACCCGATTGTCGAATTCATGCGCCCGGTGCCGCCGCTTGCGCTGATTCCGCTGATCATCATCTGGTTCGGCATTGGGGAAACCGGCAAGATCATCCTGCTGTTCCTGGCCGCGCTGTGGATCATGACCATCGCCGCCAGAGCGGGTGTGTCTGGGGTGAATATCACCAAGGTGCATGCGGCGTATTCGCTGGGGGCGTCCAAGCGTCAGCTTTTGATGCATGTGATCGTGCCGAACTCTCTGCCGGAAATCTTCACCGGCGCACGGGTCGCCATGGGGGTCTGTTGGGGCACGGTTGTGGCTGCCGAACTGGTTGCCGCCGAAAAAGGCGCGGGCATGATGATCATGGTCGCTGCGCGGTTTCAGCTGACCGATATTGTCATCATGGGGATCATCCTGATCGGCATTATCGGCTATGGTATCGACATCCTGATGCGCAAGGCTGAAAAGGTTCTGGTGCCTTGGAAGGGCAAGCACTGAACCCCGAAACTCCTTGCCCGGGCGTGCGCGCCCGGGTTAACTGCCGCCATGGCAGGCCAGACTGATACAATCCTCACCACCATCCTTGAAGGCATCGACAAGGGCGAATTGAACCCCGGTGATGCGATCGACGAAAACGCGTTGATGAAACGCTATTCGATCTCGCGCACCCCGCTGCGCGAGGCGTTGTTGCGTCTGGAGGCCATGGGGCTGGTTGAACGCCAACCGCGCAAGGGCGCGACGCTGTTCAAGCCGACCCTGGAAGAATTCCTGGCCATTCTGGAAGTCCATGCCAAGCTGGAGGGCCAGGCCGCCGCGCTGGCCGCGCGTCGCATGACGCCCGCCGATGCGATCCGCCTGGAGGAGGTCGTGCAAGCCTGCGAAGACCATGTTGCCGACAAGGGCGATAGCGATCCGGATGGCTATTATCAGCTGAACCTGAAGTTTCACACACTGGTCGCCGAGGCCTCGGGAAATCCGTTCCTGTTGGACATGATCAAGATGAACGCGCGCAAGCTGTTGGCCTATTATCGCGCGCGGTATCGTTATGCGGGTGCCATTGCGGAATCGGCGCGCGAACACCGCGAATTGGCCCGCCTGATCACCTCGCGGCAGGGGGCAGCGGCGGAAAACTATATGTCACGGCATGTGCAGTTTGACCGCGTGACAGTCATGGATCTGCTGGCGGCGATGTAAGCGTCAGGACCGTCGCAGGAACGCCATGACCCATGCGGCGAAGGTGTCGTTTTCAGCTGTGTCGACCAGGGACGCGCGCGCCGTGTCGATCACATCCACCGGTTTCTGATCCGTCAGTTCGTCGATCAAAGTGGTGATGAAATCGTGCGTCATTTCCGGGTGATACTGCGTTGTGAACACATGGTCGCCCATCACGAACCCGCCCACCGGACGGTCGGTGTTCGACATGATGACGGTGGCCCCTTTGGGCAGAACGACCACCTGTTCCACATGCGCCGCGTACTGTTTTACAGGCCCCGCCACCATCCACGGGGCAGGGGCGGTGACCGTGGTTTCGGTGGTGCCAAACACCCAACCGCCGGGGGTGTTGGCGACCGTTCCCCCCAAGGCCAGGGCAATTGCCTGATGCCCGAAACAAGCGCCAAACAGCGGCGTGCCCCGATCCACGATGCGCCGGATCAAGGCGAATAGCTGGTCCAGCCACGGGTCCAGATCATGCACAGACGCAGGGCTTCCGGTGATGATCCAGCCATCATATTGCGATTCCTTTTGCGGAAATTCCCCGTCCTTGACCGAATAGACCGTGAAGGAACACGCGGGGCACAGGGGCGCCAGAAGCGCCTGCCATTTGTCACCATCCTTCGGGTGTTGCCCAGAGAATTCGCTTTCGTCGGTATTCGACATGAGGATGGCGAGACGCATGATTTCTCCGCTTTACTTATTTAACGCGTTATATAATATATTTTTGAACGCGCAAACAATACGCAAAAAACTCTCAGGGAGGCGCGCATGACCATTTGGCAACCGTCCGAAGACGGCCACGCCAAGCTGTACGACCACGACGCTTTCGCAAACGGTGCCCCGCACAACACGTTCAAACGGTTGCGCGACGAAGATCCGTTGTCCTGGGCCGATTGGCCCGATGGCAAAGGGTTTTGGAATGTCGTGCGTCACGAGGATATCACGGCGCTGAATGTGGATTACAAGTTGATGTCGTCCGCCCGTGGCATTCGCATGGAGGACCAGACCTATGAGGAAAACCTGGCCCGGCGCACCTTTCAAGAGATGGACCCGCCCGACCACATGCGCACCCGTATGCAGGTTGGCAAAGTGGTCTCGCGCCCCGTTGTGGCCGGGTTCGAAGACCAGATACGTGCGCTGTGCGGCCCGATCCTGGATCAGGCGTTGGAGATGGGAGAGTTTGAGGCGACCAAGGTGATCGCTCGCCAACTGCCCATACTGATGCTGGGCCAGATTCTGGACACGCCCAAGGAAGACCTGCCCTGGCTGGTCGAAAAGGGCGATGCGTTGATTGCCAACACGGACCCCGATTTCACCCAGCACGTGCTGGACAAGATGGAGACCGACGCATATCGCCTGATGCCATTCAACAGCCCCGCAGGCGCGGACCTGTTTGATTGCGCGAAAGATTTGATGGCGTGAAAGAACAAGTCGGGCGACACCGAAGGCGTGCTGCACATGACCTTGCAGACCGGTAAAAACGGCAATGTGATGCCAGAGAACGAGCTCTGGAACCTCTTTCGCCTGCCGGTTGCAGCTGGCAACGACACCACGCGTTATTCCATCGCGGCCGGCATTCAGGCCATGGCACATCAGCCTGAATTGCTGGGCCAGATGCAGGCGGGGGGCGACATCTGAACCACCATGGCGGATGAGGTCATTCGCTGGGCCACACCCGCGCTGTATTTCCGCCGCACCGCGACGCGTGATCACGACATGCACGGCAAGACCATCCGCGAAGGCGACAAGGTGCTGTTCTGGTGGGCCTCGGCCAACCGCGATGACCGGGTGTTTGACGACCCGTTCCGCGTGAACCTGACCCGCAGCCCGAACCGGCACATGTCCTTTGGCCAGTGCGGCCCGCATGTCTGTCTGGGGATGCATCTGGCCCGGCTTGAGGTGCGGATCTTGTTTGAAGAATTGGCAAAACGCGCCAAGCTGGTCGAACCGAAAGGCGACCAAAAGTTCCAGCACTCAAACTTTGTCGGCGGGATCAAGGAACTGCCGGTGCGCATGCAGGACCTGTGAATGGCATGGGGAGAGAGACATGAAAGACCGGCTGCGCGCCATGTGGTGCGATCATCTGAGCATTATGCGCGGGAAATACCTGCCCAACGGCAAAAACCGGCGATGGCGACACACGGTTTTGCCGGTCGACCTATGGCGTGCACTACGACAAGGACCTGCTGAACGCGCCCGGCGCGATGATGAAAACAGGACCTGCCGGATATGGAGTTGCGCTGGAAGGCAGACGACATTCGCGACGGCTGGAAGAACGGTCGAGCAAGATCGTTCTTGGCGATCTGTATGACCACGAGGGCCAGCCCCCGGCGCTGGATGGGCGTGGTCTATGGAACGGGGCCGTTCTCCGATCCGTTGCGCCTGTGTGACGACATCTGGGAACGCGCCGATCAGCTGGGCTTTAACGTCGATATGTTCACGGCGGAATATGACAGCCCGCAGTTCGAAATGACCCTGACGTTCGATGAGGCCGTGAAAGCGGTCGATGACATCGTGCTGTTTTGCCAGATGGCGCGCGAGGTGGCGTTGGAGCATGGTGTCGTGCTGACCTTCCTGCCCAAACCGATCGCCGAGGCGGGCGGCTCCGGCATGCGCATCAACTTCTCGTTTGGGGACAAGGACGGCAATAACGCGCTGGACAATGGTCCCATCGCCGGGCTGATGCATCACCACCGGGGCTTGGCCGGGTTGCTGGCGCCGACGGCCAATTCATACCAGCGGATGCAGCCGCGACCCCCTATACGGCAACGGCTGCGGTGTTGCAGGCGGCGCTGCTGGGGGGCAGAAGCAGTATGCGTTGGGGTCGATGGAAACTGGCGATGGCTTTGATCGAACAGACGCAAAACAGGGCGCCGCACAGGATCTGAAACGGGCGATGAACGATCTTGAGGCCGACACGGTTCTGGGCGACGCAGTCGGGCGCGATCTGGTCGACAACCACATCTTCATGAAGCGCAAAGAGGTCATAAAGACCCGCGACCTGGAAGGGGACGGGCTGCTCGACTTTTGCGTCTATCTCCCGTGATATCAAGGCTATGGCCTGAATGAAAACGCCCCGTCGGAAAACGGCGGGGCGTTTTGACTGGTGGGTCGGATGGCCTGAAGGCCTGCCGTCATCGCCGTCAGGATCGTCTGCACATCATCTGCGGTCATAATGTCGGAAAAGTGGAATGGGTGAAGCCGCCCAGAAGGTGGGTCAGATGGCAGGTGCGGGCCAGAAGTTCGGCCAAGATAAGGTCACGCAGCGCATCCGTCATACGGGCAACCGGCGTGGCAATGGCTACAGCGCCAACACAGGCAGTTGTTGCATCAAACACGGGGATGGCGAAGGAATGCACGTCCTCTTCAAACCCGCCGAGCGAGGAGGCATAGCCGCGCGCCCGGATTTCGGGCAACTGGGCGCGAATGGTGTCAGGATTGGTTTCGGTCCGAATGGTCCGTGCACTCAGCGGGCCAGACAGGACCTTGTCGACAAAACCCGTCGGTGAAAACGCAAGAACCGCCAGGCCCGATCCGGTTGCGTGCAGATCCAGGATCTCGGCGTCCTCCATCATCACCATGGTGCCATGCGCTGTCGAATAGCTATTGGCAATCGAGGAGAGAATGTTGTCCGAAAGCACCGACATATGCGCGGTTTCACCGGTGATGTCGGACAGTTCGACCAGCACCTTCATCGCCACGTTCGCATCGGTACCGCGTTTTCGCGAAGGGCCGCGAGGCGCAGAAATGCAGGTCCCAGCTGATACTCACGCCCTGTTCCTGTCTGTTTGACGGATTCTCGTGCGGTAAGTTCGTTCAACAAACGGTGAACCGTTGCCTTGTTCATGCCCGACAGGCGCGCCATGTCGCTCAGCCCGACTTGGGGTCGGGCACGGCTGAAAAAATCAAGCAATGACAGGGCTTTGGATGCCGTTCCTATCGGTCTATTCGGATCTTTCTCTGGCGGGGGCGGCGCTGTTACTTCATGCGTTAAGGTTGTCGGCGGACACGGCATAGATCTGTCAATCTATTTTAAAACCGATGGTTGGAATAATGAACGGCACCCAAAGACGGGACGCAACAGGGAGACTGTCATGATCAAATCGAAACTGCTCGGTGGCGCGTTTGCCTTCACCATGGGCGCATTGGCCGAGCCCGCGCTGGCCGAATACCCCGAAAAGCCGGTCAGCTTGATCTTGCCATGGTCTCCGGGTGATCTGGAAGACGTGTTGACGCGTATGATCGCTGAGGATTTCCAAACCGAATATGGTGTTTCGACGGTTGTGGTGAACAAGCCCGGTGGCGGCGGTGGCCCGTTCCCCGGTGCGATCGATGTCGCAGCCGCGCCCGCCGATGGTTATACGATCGGCTGCATTGTTCCGGCGGTTCCGGTGATCGTCCATGAAGCCGGCATCAATGAGTTGGCGACGAAGTATTTGAATCAATTGGCATTTTCATGACCTATCCCTTTGTGATCGGGGCAGCTGGCGACGCACGCTATTCTTCGATGGAAGAATTGGCAGCCTATGCAAAAGAAAATGACATAGCGCTGGGCCACTTTGGCGACGTCTTGACGCCGACCCAGGTGACCAAGGACACGCCGCAGGACGTGCGCGACAAGATCGCCGCCGTCGCCGCCAAAACGGTGATGAGCGAACGCGCGCAGGCCGTCGCCGCGGAAACCGGCGCGCTGGTCTATTGGATGGACGCCGAAGCCTCGGCCGCCCGGATTGAGGGCGACAAAGCCACCGGCGCTATCATTGGCGACATTCTGGGCAATTGATCTGAGCAGGCCGGGGTAAACCAAGATCTGGCTGTCCGTGCTGGAATGGGCAGCATGGTTCCTGGTCTATGTCTGGCTGGTGCCGATCATCGGATACCTGCCCATGACGTTGATCTTCGCGCCCGTGTTGACCTGGCGCATGGGCTATCGCACGAGGTTGGTGCTCTGGAGCTCGGTCGCCTTTGGATTTCTGGTCGTCGTGGTGTTCAAAAGCCTTCTGCAAGTGAAAATCCCGGGCGGTGCGCTGTATGAAATCCTGCCGGGCGCCTTGCGCAATTTCTTCATCCTGAACTTCTGAGGGCCACATGGAGCTGATCCAAGACGTCTTTGCCCAGATGGGGGCCAGCGCGGGCATTCTGGCCCGCTGGGACGTTGTGCTGGCGCTGTTGGTCGGCTTGGTCGGAGGTGTGTTGATCGGCGCCATTCCCGGTGTCGGTCCGGCGGTCGCCATCGCGATCCTGCTGCCCGTGACCTTTTCGATGGACCCGATTGTTGGGCTGACCGTGTTGTTGGGCATCTATGGCAGGTCGATGTATGGCACGTCGATCCCGGCCATTCTGATCAACACCCCGGGCACGGCGGTCAACGCGCTGACCACCTATGACGGATACCCGATGACCACGCGGGGCGCTGTCGCTGGCCTATTCGTCGTCGTTTTTCGGTGGCGTTTTCAGCGTCATTTGCCTGATCTTCTTTGCGCCTGTGTTGGCAAAAATCGCCCCGATGTTTGGGTCACGCGAGATCTTTCTGGCAGCCCTTCTGGGCATCATCCTGGTGGTCACGGCGCGTCGTAAACACACGTTGATTGCCGCCGCCATGGCCTGTTTCGGCATCTGGTCGAACACCATTGGTCTGCACCCGGCAAGTTATTCAAAACATTATGCGTTTGATCAAATCTGGTTGTCGGGCAGGGTCAATTTGATTGTTGTCGTGCTGGGCCTGTTCGCCTTGTCCCAGGCCTTTATCCTGCTGCAAGGGGATGACGAAAACATCACCCTGAAAAAGATGAAGGGCAGCTTTTTCCAGAGCTTTCGTGAACTTGCCCGTCACCCGCGCATTGCCGGGGCGTCTGCAACCTTTGGCGTGATCATGGGCATGATCCCTGGCATCGGCGAATTCAC
>DFBF01000230.1:22259-25469 GCA_002367285.1 Rhodobacteraceae bacterium UBA3087
AAACCGCCAACAACGCCGTGTCCGCCGCCGCCATGGTGCCGTTGCTGGCGTTGGGCCTTCCGGGCGAAGCGCTGACTGCCATGATGCTCCGCGTGTTTTACGTGCATAACGTCACCCCCGGCCCGCAGCTGTTCCAGAACGACATGGACTTTGTCGCCGCGCTCTATCTTGCACTTTTGTTGCTGAACGTGCTGGTCCTGCATATCCGTCGGGTCTGGCTGGACGCCAAAGAAAGAAAGGCCAAGGAATGGTCGACCAATCACGCATCGACAAGCTTCGCGACCAGCCTGTCGCGCCGCAAGGACTTTTTGTTGACGGAACGTGGCAAGAAGGTACGGGAGAGGCGCTCGACGTTCTCTCGCCGATCGACGGGCACGACTGACCACCATCGCGCGGGCAACGGCACAGGACGTGGACGGCGCTGTTGCGGCGGCCCGGCGCGCGTTTGAAGACGGGCGCTGGTCGCGCATGGCCCCGGCAGGGCGCAAGAAAGTGCTGCACAAGCTGGCCGACCTGATCGAAGCCAACGCGGTTGAACTGGCCGTGCTGGGTGTGCGTGACAATTGCACCGAAATTGGCATGGCGCTGAAGGCCGAACCGGGCTCGGCGGCGGGCACATTCCGGTATTATGCCGAGGCGCTGGACAAGGTGTATGGCGAAATTGTCCCGACCGCGCTGGGCGTGCTGGGCCTTGTGCACAAGGAGCCCGTCGGTGTCGTTGGCGCCATCGTGCCGTGGAATTTCCCGTTGATGAAACAGTCGGGCAATGGCCACGACAAATCCCTGCATGCGTTCGACAAATACATGGACCTGAAAACCGCGTGGATGCAGTTATGAGTGACAAAACGATCCTGGTCGTTGGGACCTCTGGCACCAAAGGCGATGAACTGTCCTATCTGGCTCAGGTGATCCGGGGCCAGGGTGGTGCGGTGGCGACCATGGATATTTCGGTTCCGGGGGATCCAACGGCGCCTTGTGATTACTCAAAACATGATCTGGCCGAGCCGGGCGGGTCGTCCATTCAGGCCGCCATTGACAGCGGCGATGAAGACAAGGCGATGCAGATCATGGCGCAGGGCTCGGCGGCGTTGGCGTTAAAGCTGTACCAGGATGGTGTGTTTGATGGGCTGATCGTGCTGGGCGGCACCATGGGCATGGATGTGGCGTTGGACCTGTGTCAGGCGCTGCCGATCGGGGTTCCGAAATATGTGGTCTCGACCGTGTTCTTCAGCCCGCTGATTCCGCCGGAACGGCTGCCTGCCGATGTGCAGATGATCCTGTGGGCCGGTGGCTTGTATGGGCTGAATTCGGTCTGCAAGGCGTCCCTGTCCCAAGCGGCGGGGGCTGTGCTGGGCGCGGCCCGCGCGGTGGAAAAATTCAAGTTTGACGAGCCTTTGGTCGGCATGACGTCGTTTGGAAAAACCGTTCCGCAATACATGGTGTCGCTGAAACCTGCGCTTAAGGCGCGCGGTTTTGAGGTTGCTGTGTTCCACGCCACCGGCATGGGCGGGCGTGTCTTTGAAAGCCTGGCAGGAGGACGGCAGCGTGGCGCGACCTTAATGCCTGTTCCCCCCGCTTTGTGAACCCGTTAAACTTGGGGTGGAAAAGGGGGAAGAAATGCCACACCTGAGTTTTGAATACAGCGCCGGTCTGCGCAACCATGCGGACCTGGACGCCTTGGCCGTCACCATGCGCGACGCGCTGATTGCGACGGGAAAATGCCCGGTCGGCGGCATTCGCGTGCGCGGCTATCGTGCCGATGTGAACGCGGTTGGGGACGGGTCGGGGGCCTATCATTTCCTGGATATGATCCTGCGGCTGGGGCAGGGGCGCGATGACGCGAGCCGCGAAACCATCGCCGATCAACTGTATCAGGCGGTCGAGGCCAGCCTGCGCCCGCAACTGGGTGACATCCCGTTCAACTTGTCGCTGGAAGTGCAGGAAATCGACAGCCAGTTTAGCCGAAAAAGTTGGTCTACCATCCATGCGGCCATTGAAAAGGCGAACGCATGAGAGAACTTGATCGCGCCCTTCCCATCGCGCTGCTTCACGCCCGCGAGGCGACCTTGAAACCGTTCCGCCAACAGCTGGACAAAATCGGGTTGACCGTGCAGCAGTGGCGCGTCATTCGCGTGTTGGCCGAAGGCACGCCGCAAACCGCCAGCGGTCTGGCGGAGAAATGCGTGCTGATGCCGCCGTCCTTGTCGCGCATCCTGAAGGCGCTGACCGAACGCGGCTTGCTCGAACGGGTCGAGGACGCCGATGCGCGTCGCCGTCGGGTGCAGATCACGGCCAAAGGCATGCAGGCCTATGACGCCCACGCCGGTCGCGCGGCGGCAATCTATGAACGGCTCGAGGCCGGGTTTGGCGGGGAAAAGATGGAGCTTTTGCTGGATCTTCTGACCGAACTGCGCGCTGTGGCCCAGAAGGAGGGAAGTGATGAGTGACGAAAAACCAGTCGGCCCCGCCGTCTTGCGTACGCTGGCGATGCCCAAGGACACCAACATTGCGGGCGACATTTTCGGCGGCTGGGTGCTGTCGCAAATGGACATCGCAGGCGGTGTTTTGGCCGCCGAACGCGCGCGCGGTCGGGTGGCCACTGTCGCTGTCGATGCGATGAAATTCATAGCCCCTGTCAAGGTGGGCGACGTGCTGTCGATATATGGCGAAGTTGCGCGCGTCGGCAACACGTCGATGTCGATTGCGCTCGAGGCCTGGTCGGAACGGGACCGGGGTCGGTCTGCGCACAAGGTCACCGAAGGCGTGTTCGTCTTTGTGGCCCTGGATGAGGTCGGCCAGCCGCAACAAATCGCGGCCAGCTGATTTCTCTCAGGCGTCGAGCTTACGCGTGGCGGTGACCAAAGCCGGGATGCGCAACCCAATGGGCTGCCTGACGCACCCAAGAGGCCAAGGCCTCGGCGCGTAGGGCGCGGGCTTCGCGAATGGCGGCGTCGATTTCATCCTGGGTAGGAACGTGGAAGTCTTGGGTGCTCATGATACTCGTCCGATGTGTTTGCTTGCGTTGGCGGACACATAGGGGGGATCGGGTCAGGGCACATCGGACGAATTCGGGAAGCCGTTATGCTGCGGGTGCATAGTATCGGCGCTAACAGGTGTCGGAGCGCGTCTTCGTCGCTTTGAATGAGGCAGCCAATATTCGCGTTGGACCTGTCGCGGAATTGTGCCGCTCCTTTAACCGCATATTATGCG
>DFBF01000230.1:25576-27393 GCA_002367285.1 Rhodobacteraceae bacterium UBA3087
GCGCAATCCTGAGAAACCGGCTGAGCAGCCCCACTTGAGCGGTCCAGATTGAAAGCCAAAGCCTGATATTCAAGTGAATGGCGGTTTTCATGATTGGTGTTTCAACAAGGGCGGACTTCCGGGCTGCTTTCCAACACATCGTTGCGATGACGCGTCGATCGCTGGCAGAGAGGGGTATTTCCTGTCGGTTTCATCCAGCAACCCAACCGCCGCGGTCTTTTGCGGCGGGCTTGTGACATAGCTTGATCACTGGGCCTGGCGGATGGCGGCGGCGATGTCTTCCATGCGCTCTTGCAGCACAGGATCGGGGTGGGTCTGAGCCTGTTCAAAGGCGGCCAGGACCGGCGCTCCGATCCGGATTAGCCCCGCAGTAGCTGCGGCGACGGTCTTGGCTGTTTCGCCGTCGCTGAGCCCCGAGACCAGCACATCAATCACGCGTTTGTCCCCGACCCGGGCCAGGGCGTGAAACACGCTGTCGCGCACCGGCAGGATATGCGCCTTGTTCGCCAGCCAGACGGCATCTTCGGGCATTGCCATGGCTGCTAGGGCGTCGATTGCCATGTGATCCATACCTGCCAGATGGTCCTGTTTCAGGTCCCCGATCTGGCGCAGCAACGGGGCGGCACGGCGGTCGTTCAGTTGGCCCAACAGCGGGATGGCACAGGCCCAAAACCCGTGCCGATCAACAAGGTCCTGTTCCAACAGCGCCATCACCGGTAGCACGCTGTCGCCATCTGCCACCTCGGCCAGGGCGCAGACGGCCTCCATCCGGTCCGAGGGGGTGGCCGCCGGATCTGCCATGCGTGCCTCGAAGGCCAGGCGCGGGGAAGCCGGAGTTTCGGCCCAGCTCAAAGTCGGCGCAAGGCACAGAAGGGCCAAGGCCGTCGCGCGGGAAATTGGGCGGGCGACTGAGCGGTGAAATGCGGGCATGGGAACCTCCTGAATGGCTGGGGTGTTGTCGCAGCTTAGCCAATTGTCACGCCAGCTTCCAGTGGCGGGAGGGAAGGTCGGGCGTGGGCGCGGCGTTCGGCCTGTGAGCAGGTCGGAAAGTTGATTACATCAAGGTCGAACAGCGAAAACAGCCCCGTGTTGCCGGTGATCAATTCGTCCAGTGTGATGTCGTCCAGTTCACGATAAAACGCGTCCAGGGCACGGGTCAGAGCATCGCGCAGCCGACAGGTCATGGCGATCGGACAGGTGTTTTCTGCGGCGGAAAAGCATTCGGCAAAGGGCAGGCCGCTTTCAAACAGCCGGAACACCGCGCCGACGTTGATCTCCTTGGGGGACCGGTGCAATCGGATGCCGCCGCCGCGCCCGCGCGTGGTTTCCAGAAATCCGCCGTGGCCCAGCTGATTGATGATGACACCCAGATGATTGGCCGAGGCGTTGCAGGCTTCGGCCACTTCGCATTTGCGCACGGTCCTGTCCCGATTCACGGCACAAAACATCAGGACGCGCATCGCAAGGTTGGTTTTTACAGTCAGCCGCACCGGGGCTCCTTTCCTGCTGCTGTCTTGCCTAAAGATTTATCTGAGATGCCACTTTGATCCAGATCACATGCTCGGTTTTGCCGCAGTCGGATGCCGCAGTCGGATGCGGGGGCCCGGTACCTTCATGTAAAAGGAATTTCCGTGGCAAAGCGTTGTGGTCAGGCACACGGTCTGGGCGGACACGGCGTCTTCGCGCTGAACCGGCCAGCGGTGGTGAACCTGACAGCGACGATGGACAATGTTGTGTTGCTGAACGACGCGCCAAACCGCGAAAACGCATTGAAATTCATGGGTTTCCTGCCTGTGCCGGAAAACGTCGCGGCGATG
>DFBF01000005.1:0-5026 GCA_002367285.1 Rhodobacteraceae bacterium UBA3087
CCTGAAGCTAGCGCGTCTACCAATTCCGCCACCTGGGCAGGTGTCGTGAGGGGCGATGTAAAGGGACTGACGGGGGGTGTCAACGCAATTCGTAGCAGATTTCTTGCGCATTTTTTCACCATGCTTTGCGTCTTGTCGAAAACGCCTTGAAAAGGTAAGCAGGGCGCACGGAATTCAAGGAGACCGCCCATGTCGAAACTTGTCACCATCTATGGCGGATCGGGCTTTGTCGGGCGCTATGTCGCCCGCCGGATGGCAAAACAAGGCTGGCGCGTACGCGTCGCCGTGCGCCGCCCGAACGAGGCGCTGTTTGTGAAACTCTATGGCGCCGTGGGCCAGGTCGAACCGATCCTGTGCAACATTCGCGACGACAACAGCGTGCGCACCGCGATGCAGGGCGCTGACGCGGTCGTGAACTGTGTTGGCGTGCTGGTGTCGATCGGCAAGAACAGCTTTGATGCCGTGCAGCACGAAGGCGCAGGCCGCGTCGCGCGCATTGCCGCCGAGCAGGGCGTTACGCGCCTGGTTCACATGTCAGCCATCGGCGCGGATGCGAACAGCAACTGTGAGTACAAGAAATCCAAGGCGCTAGGCGAAGCGGACGTGACTGCGGCCTTCCCGGGCGCGGTCATCCTGCGGCCCTCGGTGATTTTTGGCAGCGAAGATCAGTTCTTCAATCGCTTTGCTGGCATGACCCGGTTTGGCCCCATCCTGCCCATCGTCGGCGCGGACAGCAAATTTCAGCCGGTGCATGTGGATGACATCGCCGCCGCCGCCGAACTGGCCGTTCTGGGCCAGGCCCAGGCCGGCATTTACGAGCTGGGCGGCCCAGACGTTGAAACCATGCGCGAGTTGACCGACCGGATGCTGGGTGTTGTGCACCGCCGCCGTCTGGTCATGAACATCCCGTTCTGGATTGCCCGCATCAACGGCTGGTCGTTTGACATGATCCAGAAGTTCACAGGCGGCCTTGTGCCCGCATTGCTGAGCCGCGATCAGGTCAAGGCGCTGCGCTGTGACAATGTGGTGGCCGACGACGCCCGGACCTTTGCCGATCTGGGCCTGCATCCGAAAGCTATGGGCGCGATCCTGCCGGATTATCTTTGGCGTTTCCGCCCCGCGGGTCAGTATACGGCGATCATGGAATCGGCCAAGAACCTCAAGACCTGAGCCGTTTCAGAGAACTGACAAACACCCGTCGCCCCTGTGGTCGGCGGGTGTTTGCGTTTCTGGGTCAGCTATAGGCAATGCCCAGCAGCACAACGCCAAGAATGACGCGATAGATCACATAGGGCGTGAAGCTGACCGATTTCAGCAGCCGCATCATCAGGCTCAGCGCCAACAGCGCCGCGACAAAGGAAAACCCGGCGGCAATCGCGCCGTCACGGGCGGCTTGGGCGTTGGCTGTGGCCGCGACTTCGGCCCCCAATAACACACCCGAGGCAAAGATGGTCGGGATCGACATCAACATGGCCAGCTTTGCGCCGTCTTCTCGGTTGTATCCCAGCGCGCGGGCACCTGAGATCGTCGCACCGGACCGCGACGTGCCGGGGATCAGCGCGATCGCCTGCCACAGGCCCATGATGAGGGCGTCACGAAAGCTCCAGTCGCTTTCACGCTTGTGGGTCGCGCCCTTTTGGTCAGTCAGATACAGCACGATGCCGAACCCCAGCATGGTCCAGCCGATCACGGTAATCGATCGCATGGCGTCATCCAGCCCGGTCAGTTTCAGCACCATACCCAGAATGACAACCGGCACCGTGGCCACGGCCAGCAGGAACGCCAGCCTGGATCCGGGCGTATCAATGCGCCCTGTCAACATGCGCGGAATTCCCGCCAACCCCGCCGACACATCCCGCCAAAAGAACACGACAACGGCGAACAGCGTGCCGATATGCACCGCGACGTCGATCACCTGTCCCTGATCGGCAAGACCGGTCAGCGACGGAATCAGAATCAGGTGACCCGAGGACGACACCGGCAAAAATTCCGTAAGCCCTTGAACCACGGCGATTATGAAAAGGTGGAGTAGCGACATGTTGCCCTGTCCATGTTGACGTTTGGCACAAGCTAACCGGTGGAAAAGAAAAGGAAAGCGGTTTAATGGGTCCGAATCGAACCTATATTTCGCAAATCTCGCCAACCCCACGGCGGCTTTCGCATCAGATTTCCAAATATAGGTCAGCAGTCATGCCTTTTCTTTTCCCAGAACGCCGATTAAGGAAGCAGTCCGAGACAAAAGCCGGAGGCCGAGGGATGGCAAAGCAGCCAATGCTGAAATTCGTGAACGTGGACCGGGACATGCCCGAAAAACGGGATGCCGACACACGCAACAAGGATTTCGACGAAATCTATGCGGAATTCGCTGATGCGAAGGCCGCCGAGCAGGCCAGCCGGTGCAGCCAGTGCGGCGTGCCCTATTGTCAGGCGCATTGCCCGCTGTCCAACAACATTCCCGACTGGTTGCTCATGACCGCGACGGGTCGACTGAAAGAAGCCTATGAGCTGAGCCAGGCAACCAACACGTTTCCAGAAATCTGCGGCCGCATCTGCCCACAGGATCGGTTGTGCGAAGGCAATTGCGTCATCGAACAGTCGGGCCACGGCACGGTCACCATCGGCTCGGTTGAAAAATACATCACCGACACGGCCTGGGACCGCGGCTGGGTCGAAGACATCGTGCCCAGCACAACCCGCAGTGAAAGCGTCGGCATCATCGGCGCGGGGCCTGGTGGTCTGGCAGCTGCCGACGTGCTGGTGCGCGCCGGCATCCAGGTGACGGTATACGACCGCCACGACCGTGCCGGCGGGTTGCTGACCTATGGCATCCCCGGCTTCAAGCTGGAAAAAGACGTGGTCATGCGCCGGGTCGCACAGCTGGAAAAGGCGGGCGTCAAACTGGTCCAGAACTGCAATGTCGGCGAAGACCTGACGTTCCAGGCCATTCGCGGCCAACATGACGCGGTGCTGATTGCCACCGGCGTTTACAAAACGCGCGACCTGCAAGGGCCGGGCTCTGGTGCCACGGGTATCGTCAATGCGCTGGACTATCTGACCTGTTCCAACCGTCTGAATTTCGGCGACACGGTCGAAGAATACGAAACTGGTGAGCTGAACGCCGAAGGCAAGAATGTTGTTGTCATCGGCGGCGGTGACACGGCGATGGACTGTGTTCGCACGGCCATTCGTCAGGGGGCGACCTCGGTCAAATGCCTGTACCGCCGCGACCGCGCCAACATGCCCGGATCGCAGCGCGAAACGCAGAACGCCGAAGAAGAGGGCGTTGAATTCGTCTGGCTGGCCGCGCCGAAAGGGTTCGCGGGCGATCCTGTCACCGGTGTGATGGTGCAGAAAATGCGTCTGGGTGCACCGGATTCCAGTGGCCGTCAAACCCCCGAGCTGATCGAAGGCGCGGATTACGTCGAAGACGCCGATCTGGTCATCAAGGCGCTGGGGTTCGAACCCGAGGCCCTGCCGACCCTGTGGAACGAACCTGACCTGCCGGTGACCCGCTGGGGCACGGTCAAGGCACAGTTCACCACCGGCAAAACCGACCTGGACGGCGTCTGGGCCGTGGGTGACATCGTACGCGGCGCATCTCTGGTGGTCTGGGCCATCAAGGACGGGCGCGACGCGGCCGACAGCATTCTGGCTACCCTGAACGCGCAGGCCTCGGTGGCGGCTGAATGATGCGGACGGCCCCAGTCGGAACAAAGGCAATGAAGGCGGGCGCGGTTGCGCTGGCCTTGTTGCCCGTGCCGGTCTGGGCCGCCGATTTTGCCACGCCGCAGGGCTGTGAACCCTTTCTGACCGTGCAATCCATGGGCTGCGCCGTCGCGCTGCACTGGCGCTGTGATGTGGCCCCCGCGGGCGACCATTGGGAGGGCGTCTTTGATACCGAGGGCCTGCTGTCCATCGCGCATTATGATGGCGACTATCAGTGGCTGGAAACGCAGTACATGTGGGATGGCTCGCGCGAGGTAACGGTGGGATCAGACGATCCGATTTCGCTGTCCGACCTGTTGGCTGGCGGCATGGACACATTTGCCTTTACCGTGCGCCGCACCGAGGGCAAGACAACGGAAATGCAGCGCGTGGTCGGTTGGGACGAACTGATGGGCGAAACGGTGACAATTGATGGCGTGACGCTGGAACGCACCCGCACCGAACACCGGTATATGACCGAGGACGGCGATGTCGCCTATCATGGTCGCGGACAGCAATATGTCAGCCGCGACATGCGCCTGTTCTTTCTGGGGCAGGACGAAGTGATGGGTGATGACGGGTCGGTCACGACCTATGACAGCACACCGGTGGATTTCATCCATCCGGGCGAGCCAGGCTTTGGCAAGACGCAGCCCTTGTATGGCTGTGATGAAATCAAGACGGGGTACAGCGATGCAGGGTAAATGCATGTGCGGCGCGGTCACGATTATCGCGACGCTCACGGGGGACCGTCTGCGGGCGTGCCATTGCGACATGTGCCGGGCCTGGACCTCAAGCGCGTTCGTGTCGGTCGCCTCGAAACCCGGCAGTGTTACTGTCGACGGCCCGGTGAAGACCATCAAAAGCTCGGACTGGGCTGAGCGCGCCATGTGCGCGGACTGCGGCAGCCCGTTGTGGTATCAAATTACCGCCGAAGGCCCCGGCTTTGGTGACAAAAACCTGGCGGCGGGCCTGTTCCCGGAGAGCGCAGGCATGGACTTGAAACTGGAATTCTACATCGACAAGAAGCCAGACGGATACGCCTTTCAAGGCACACACAGACAGATGACCGAGGCCGATATGCTTGCCATTTTCGCCCCGAAAGACGGAGAAGCCAAATGACCAAATTCGATGCCGATTGGGCCAAGAACGAAGAAGCCCGCCGCGCCTATATGGCCGAACACTCGCTGTATCGCGAAGAAGACGAACACAGCTCGTGCGGTGTTGGTCTGGTGGTATCAATCAACGGCAAACCGTCGCGCAAGGTCGTGGACGCGGGCATTGATGCGCTGAAAGCGATCTGGCACCGGGGTGCTGTGGA
>DFBF01000005.1:5081-8482 GCA_002367285.1 Rhodobacteraceae bacterium UBA3087
GCCGTTGGTCAGGTGTTCCTGCCCCGCACCGATTTCGGCGCGCAAGAAACCTGTCGCACCATTGTCGAAGCCGAAGTGCTGCGCATGGGCTATTACATCTATGGCTGGCGTCACGTGCCGGTGAACATCGACTGTCTGGGCGAAAAGGCCAACGCGACCCGGCCCGAGATCGAACAAATCCTGATTTCGAACTCGAAGGGCGTGGACGAAGACACGTTCGAACGCGAGCTGTATGTCATCCGCCGCCGGATTGAAAAAGCCGCCGCCGCCGCGCAGGTGCCCAGCCTGTATATCGCGTCGCTGTCGTGCCGGTCGATCATCTATAAGGGCATGATGCTGGCCGAACAGGTGGCGGTTTTCTATCCCGACCTGATGGACGACCGATTCGAAAGCGCCTTTGCGATCTATCACCAGCGCTATTCGACCAACACTTTCCCGCAATGGTGGCTGGCGCAACCGTTCCGCATGTTGGCCCACAACGGCGAAATCAACACGCTGAAGGGCAACCTGAACTGGATGAAATCGCACGAGATCCGCATGGCCTCGGCGTCCTTTGGCGACTATGCCGAAGACATTAAACCGATCGTGTCAAATGGGTCGTCGGACAGCGCCGCACTGGACGGGGTGTTCGAGGTTCTGGTGCGCGCAGGCCGCTCGGCGCCCATGGCGAAAACCATGCTGATCCCCGAAAGCTGGTCGAAACAGGCGGTGGAACTGCCGCAGGCCTGGATCGACATGTATTCCTACTGCAACAGCGTCATGGAACCCTGGGATGGCCCCGCCGCCCTGGCCATGACCGACGGGCGCTGGGTCTGCGCCGGGCTGGATCGCAACGGCTTGCGCCCGATGCGTTATGTCGTGACCGGCGACGGTCTGGTCATTGCTGGGTCCGAGGCCGGGATGGTCCCGACCGATGAGGCCACTGTGGTAGAAAAAGGCGCTTTGGGTCCGGGTCAGTTGCTGGCTGTGGACATGAAAGAAGGCGCGCTGTTCCACGACACTGAAATCAAGGACAAACTGGCCGGTGCCCGCCCGTTCGGCGAATGGGTCGGCAAGATCAAAGAGTTGGACGAAGGTCTGGCCTCGGTCACCGAGGTCGCGCTGCACAGCGGCGATGACCTGCGTCGCCGCCAGATCGCCGCCGGCTATACGCTGGAAGAACTGGAACAGATCCTGGCGCCGATGGCCGAAGACGGCAAGGAAACGCTGGCCTCTATGGGCGATGACACGCCCAGCGCGGTGCTGTCGACGAAATACCGCCCGCTGTCCCATTTCTTCCGCCAGAACTTTAGCCAGGTGACCAACCCGCCGATCGACAGCTTGCGCGAATATCGCGTCATGTCGCTGAAGACCCGGTTCGGCAATCTGAAAAACGTGTTGGAGGAAAGCTCCTCGCAGACCGAAATCCTGGTGCTGGACAGCCCGTTTGTCGGCAATGCGCAGTTTGACAAGCTGATCGAAGGCTTCAACGCGCCGATGGTGCGCATCGACTGTACCTTTGACGCGGATGGCGGCGATGGCGCCCTGTCCGCCGCCCTGACCCGCATCCGGGCCGAGGCCGAAGACGCCGTGCGCTCAGGCGCCGGTCACCTGGTGCTGACCGATCGTGATCTGGGCGAGGCCCGCGTTGCCATTCCGATGATCCTGGCGACATCGGCCGTGCACACCTGGTTGACCCGCAAGGGGCTGCGCACCTTCACGTCGCTGAACGTACAATCCGCCGAGTGCATTGATCCGCATTACTTTGCGGTTCTGGTGGGCTGTGGCGCCACCGTCGTGAACGCCTATCTGGCCGAAGATTCGCTTGCCGATCGCATCGAACGCGGGTTGCTGGACAGTAGCCTGACCGAAGCCACGCGCCGGTATCGCGACGCTATCGATCAGGGCCTGTTGAAGATCATGGCCAAGATGGGGATTTCGGTGATTTCGTCCTATCGCGGTGGTCTGAATTTCGAAGCCGTGGGGCTGAGCCGCGCCATGGTTGCCGAATATTTCCCCGGCATGACCAGCCGGATTTCCGGCATCGGTGTCGGTGGTATCCAGAAGAAACTGGAGGCCGTGCACGCCGCCGGTTTCGGCCATGGCAACCGGGTTCTGCCGGTTGGCGGGTTCTACAAGGCGCGCCGGTCGGGCGAAACCCACGCCTGGGAAGCCCAGACCATGCACCTGTTGCAGAACGCCTGTGACCGAGCGTCCTATGAGATGTGGAAGCAGTATTCGGCGCGTATGCAATCGAACCCGCCGATCCATCTGCGTGACCTGCTGGATGTCAAACCGCTGGGCAAACCCGTGCCGATCGAAGAGGTCGAAAGCATCACCGCAATCCGCAAGCGGTTCGTGACGCCGGGCATGTCGCTGGGCGCGTTGTCGCCCGAAGCGCACCGCACACTGTCGATTGCGATGAACCGCATCGGTGCGAAATCGGACTCAGGCGAAGGCGGCGAAAGCCCGGATGATTTCACACCCGAACCCAATGGCGACAATGCGTCGGCCAAGATCAAACAAGTGGCATCAGGCCGCTTTGGCGTGACGGCGGAATACTTGCTGCATTGCGAGGAATTGGAAATCAAAGTCGCCCAGGGTGCCAAGCCCGGCGAAGGCGGCCAGCTGCCCGGCATGAAGGTCACCGACCTGATCGCCAAGCTGCGCCATTCGACCAAAGGCGTGACCCTGATCTCACCGCCGCCGCACCACGATATCTATTCAATCGAGGATCTGGCGCAGCTGATTTACGATCTGAAACAGATCAACCCGCGCTGTAAGGTGACGGTGAAACTGGTGGCGTCGTCCGGTGTGGGCACAATCGCCGCCGGTGTGGCCAAGGCCAAGGCGGATATCATCCTGATCTCGGGCCACAATGGTGGCACGGGTGCATCGCCTGCGACCTCGATCAAGTTCGCCGGTCTGCCCTGGGAAATGGGTCTGACCGAGGCGCATCAGGTCTTGGCGATGAACAACCTGCGCGACCGTGTGACGCTGCGCACCGATGGGGGCCTGCGCACCGGGCGCGACATTGTCATGGCCGCAATGATGGGGGCCGAAGAATACGGCATCGGCACCGCCGCACTGATCGCCATGGGCTGCATCATGGTGCGTCAGTGTCAGTCCAACACCTGCCCTGTCGGCGTCTGTACCCAGGACGAAAGCCTGCGCGACAAGTTCGAAGGCACCGCCGACAAGGTGGTGAACCTGATCACCTTCTATGCCCAGGAAGTCCGCGAAATCCTGGCCCGAATCGGGGCGCGCAGTCTGGATGACGTGATCGGTCGCGCCGATCTGCTCAGCCAGGTCAGCCGGGGGTCCGCCCATCTGGATGATCTGGACCTGAACCCGCTTTTGTTGCTGGTCGATGGTGCCGAAAAGATCACCTATGACCGGTACAAGCCGCGCAATGTGGTGCC
>DFBF01000152.1 GCA_002367285.1 Rhodobacteraceae bacterium UBA3087
CGGGGGCACCAATAACGACTGGGCGAAATACGCCATTCTAAAGGATGGCGTAGAGCAGACCTATCGCCAGATCAACGGTTATTTCAACGGCGGTCAGGATCGCGGCACGATTGTTGCCAGGGTATCAGCGACAGCCAACAGTTCGATCACCATCAAGGCCGACTGGAGCTTTGCCAGCGGCAGCGGCATTCCCTCCAACCAGTTCTACGGATCGTGTGACCTGATCGTATTCGAGGCCAAGAAATGAACCTGACATTTTCCTGTTACGACATCGCAACCGGCGAGATCACCGCCGTGAAATCCGTGGCCAACGAGAGTGAGGTCGTCCTCAATGTGCCCGAAGGCCGAGGCCATGTCATGGGTGAGCTGGACCGGTATTCGCAATATGTCGACCCGGCCACGCAAGCGGTGCTGGCGCGCCCGGTGATCGCTCCGATGACGGGGTCGAGTTATGACCTCTCAACCCTGCCGACAGGATCCGTGATCGTCACGGACGAGGTGGGGGTATCCACCGAGGTGCCTGCTCAGGATGACATGCTGGAGTTGATCGATCCCGGTACCTACCAAGTGCGCTCGCACAGCCCGTTCCCTGCGATCGATTTCGACGTGGAAGTGATCGCGCCATGACCGTTCGCATCGGCATCGACAAGGCGGCTCGCTATCGGTTGCTGTCCGACGCGATCAACGTTGAGCGCGACCGGCGGATAGCTGCGGGGTTCAGGTTTGAGGGCAAGCGGTTCGATTTCGATCGGGACTCTGTCACCAACATCACCGGTGCCGGAGCATTGGCCGGGATCGCCGTTGCCATGGGCGCGCGCGCCGGTGGTCTGCGGTGGGCTGACCCGGACAGGGATTTTACATGGCTGGCCGCGGACAACACCCATGTTCCGATGAGTGCATCGACCTACTTTGCTTTTGCGCGGGCCGCGATGCTCCACAAGCAGGCGCACATCTTCGCCGCGCGCGCCATCAAGGACATGGTGCCAATCCCGGACAACTTCACGGACGACAAATACTGGCCGCACTCGGCTTGAGGCGAAAATTCCATGACGAAAAGGCACTCCCAATGACCCCACGACGTTCGGATGCGGGCTTTGTTCGCATGCCCGATGACGAGTTTGAAGCCATGCTGGCCCGGGCCGCCGAGCAAGGCGCGCGCCGGGCCCTGGCCGATGTCGGCCTTGATGGCCCCGAGGCCGCCATCGATATTCATGATCTGCGCACGCTCTTGGAGTCTTTACGTATGGCGCGGCGCACCGCCTGGCAGACCACCATCCGCCTGATCACCACCGGTCTGCTGCTCGCGCTGATCTTGGGCATTGCCGTGAAGCTGAAGCTGTTTGGCACAGGACCCTGAAGGCGCATCCCGAGCCGCTCGCACCAATCACCAACGACCCTTATCCCGCCTGCCATCCGGCGGGCCCTTTTTATGGAGGACATCATGACAACCACCTTCTACCCAAACTGGCGCGATGTGCCGGACACTGTCTGGCGCTGGGGAGATTTCTCTCCTGCCGAGATCGCTTGCAGGGGAACCGGCAAGCTGCTGGTCAACGAAGCCGCGCTGGACAAGCTGCAGGCGCTGCGTGATCGGCGGGGCAAACCGCTGATCGTTCGCTCTGCCTTTCGCACCCCAGAGCATAACCGCGCTGTTGGTGGCGCGAAACGCTCGAAGCACCTGGTTGGCGCGGCGTTTGATATCGCGATGGAAAACCATGATCCCGTCGCGTTTGAGGAAGCCGCGCGGGAGGTGGGGTTTCTGGGGTTTGGCTTCTATCCGCGCTCGGGGTTTATCCATGTGGATCTGGGGCCAGAGCGGCAGTGGGGGCGGAGGTTTCCGGCGCGGGAAACGGCGTTTGCAGTTGAGCCGCCGCTTGCGCGGGAGGTTCTCGCGGAAAGCCGGACCATGAAAGGTAGTGGGGCAGCGGGTGTGGCGACGCTGGGGGCTGCTGGGGTCGAGGTGGCGCAGGATGTTCTCGCCGAGACGCAGTCTTCCATCCTGCCGCTGGTGCCGTATCTCGATACGCTGCGTTGGGTGTTTATTGCCGTGGCGCTGATTGGGATCGCGGTCGCGATCTACGCCCGCTGGGATGATTGGCGTAAAGGGCGGCGCTGATGGACGCGCTGATCACGTGGTTCACCGGCGGCCAATTTGCACTGGCTGTCGGAAAATGGGCGGCAATCGCCCTCGCAATTTCGCTGTTCCTGCTGTCCCTGCGCCGCTCCGGTGAACGCGCCGGGCGGCTGGCCGAACGTCTTGAAATCCGGGAGAAGGCAAATGAAATTCAACGCCGAATGCTCAAGGCAACGGCTCGCCGCCCTCGTAATCGTGACCAGCTTGCTCAGCGCTTGCGCGACGGTCAGTACTGAACGGGTGGTCGGAATATGCCCACCGGTGATGGAATATGGCACCATAATTCAAACACAGGCAGCTGAGGAAGTGCAGGTATTGCCGGATGAATCAACGATTGCAAAAACTTAGACTCAAGTTCCAAGTGCAACACCCACAGCCCAAGGGGCATAGGATGTTGCGATGGACAGACGATACAAACACCTCAACAGCGAGGAACGCGGCGTGATTTTTGCCGAGCACCGACGTGGAGCCAGCCTGCGGGCGATCGGATCGCTTCTGGGGCGATCACCGAGCACGATCGG
>DFBF01000142.1 GCA_002367285.1 Rhodobacteraceae bacterium UBA3087
CGGGGGCACCAATAACGACTGGGCCAAATACGCCATTCTGAAGGATGGCGTGGAGCAGACCTATCGCCAGATCAACGGTTATTTCAACGGCGGCCAGGATCGCGGCACGATTGTTGCCAGGGTGTCGGCGACGGCCAATTCCTCCATCACCATCAAGGCCGACTGGAGCTTTGCCAGCGGCAGTGGCATTCCGTCCGGCCAGTTCAGCGGGTCGTGTGACCTGATCGTATTCGAGGCCAAGAAATGAGTGTGACATTTTCCTGTTACGATACGGTCACCGGCGAAATCACTGCCGTGAAATCCGTGGCCGACGAGACCGAGGTCGTCCTCAATGTGCCCGAAGGTCGGGGCCATGTCATGGGCGAGCTGGACCGGCAGTCGCAATATGTCGATCTGGAAATGCACGCCGTGCGGGCGCGTCCGGTGATCGCCCCGATGGCCGGGTCGACTTATGATCTCTCCCGCCTGCCGACAGGATCCGTATTCGTCATCACAGATGAGGTGGGAGTATCCACCGAGGTGCCCGCCCAGGACGACTTACTGGAGCTGGTCGATCCCGGCATCTACCGGGTGCGCTCGCGCAGCCCGTTCCCCTGGATCGACTTCGACGTGGAGGTGATCGTGCCATGACTATCCGAATCGGCATCGACAAAGCGGCCCGCTATCGGCAGTTTTCCGACGCAATCAATGCCGAGCGCGACAGGCGGATCGCTGCGGGGTTCACGTTTCAGGGCAAGCGGTTTGATTTCGATCCGGACTCGGTGGCCAACATTACTGGTGCCGGAGCGACGGCCGGAATTGCCGTTGCCATGGGCGCGGTCGCGGATGATCTGCGATGGGTCGACCGGCGCGTGGATTTCACCTGGCTGGCCGCCGATAACAGCCATGTTCCGATGGATGCGCTGACCTGCTTTGCCTTCGCCCGCGCCGCCATGCAGCACAAGCAAGCGCATATCTTTGCCGCCCGCGCCCTCAAGGACATGGAACCGGTTCCGGTCGATTACACCGACGACAGATACTGGCCGCAGCCGCGTGAAGCTGTCGGAACATAAGAGAAGGCCACTCCATGACCCCACGACGCACGGACCCGGGCTATGTTCGTATGCCCGATGATGAGTTCGAAGCCATGCTGGCCCGCGCCGCTGAGAAGGGCGCACGTCGGGCCCTGGCCGATGTTGGCCTAGATGGCCCCGAAGCCGCCATCGATATTCATGATCTGCGCACATTGCTCGAAAGCCTGCGCATGGCCAGGCGCACCGCCTGGCAGACGACCATTCGTCTGATGACCACCGGCCTGTTGCTCGCTCTGATCGCTGGAATTGCCGTGAAGCTGAAGCTGTTTGGCACCGGACCCTGAAGGCGCATCCCGAGCTACTCGCACCAATCACCAACGACCCTGATCCCGCCTGCCATCCGGCGGGCTTTTTTTATGGAGGACATCATGACAACCACCTTCTACGCAAGCTGGCGCGATGTGCCGGGCACCGCCTGGCGCTGGTCGAACTTTTCTCCCGCCGAGATCGCTTGCAGGGGTACCGGCAAACTGCTGATCAACGAAGCAGCGCTCGACAAGCTGCAGGCGCTGCGTGATCGGCTCGGCAAGCCGCTGATCGTTCGCTCTGCCTTTCGTAGCCCGGAGCATAACCGCGCCGTCGGCGGCGCAAAACGCTCAAAGCACCTGGTTGGCGCGGCTTTTGATATCGCCATGGAGAACCATGATCCGGTGGCCTTCGAGGCGGCCGCGCGGGAGATCGGGTTTCTGGGCTTTGGCTTCTATCCACGCTCGGGGTTCATGCATGTGGATCTGGGGCCAGAACGGCAGTGGGGCGAGAGGTTTGTGGTGCGGGAAACGGCGTTTGTCGTTGAGCCGCCGCTGGCGCGGGAAGTGTTGGCCGAAAGCCGCACGATGAAAGGTGGTGGGGCGGCCGGTGTGGCAACGCTGGGAGTGGCAGGGGTTGAGGTGGCGCAGGATGTTCTGGCCGACGCGCAATCCGCCATCCTCCCATTGGTTCCCTACCTCGATACCTTGCGCTGGCTGTTTATCGCTTTGGCGCTGATTGGCGTCAGCATCACGATTTACGCCCGCTGGGATGACTGGCGGAAGGGGCGACGGTGATCAGTGTGTTGATCACATGGGTCACCGGCAGCCGGTTCGTGCTGGCTATTGGGAAATGGGCAGCGATTGCCATCACAGTATCGTCGTTCCTTCTGTCCCTGCGTCGCGCCGGGGAACGCGCGGGGCAGCTGGCGAAACAGCTGGAGCAAATGGAGAAAGCCAATGACGCACAACGCCAGATGCTGGAGGCGGCGGCTCGCCGTCCTCGTGATCGTGACCAGTTGGTTGATCGGTTGCGGAGTGGCGGGTTTTGAGACAGGCGGCATGGAAGCCTGTCCGCCGGTCGTGGACTACAGCCGAGCCGAGCAGCAACGCGCGGTGGGTGAAATCGCATCGCTTCCGCGGGATACTGTGATTATTGGTTGGCTCTCCGATTATTCCGTCATGCGAGAGCAGGCACGGAGGTGTTGGGCGAAGTTCTCGCCTTGAATCGGAAGGGAAAGTCGGGCCGGAGCGCAAAGCCGGAAGCACCGCGTGCCTCGACAGCCCACCGCGCATCCGGCCCGGTATTTCCGGTTCACACTGTCAAAGAGCGGCGGGCGAATCCCCAAAGACACCATACGATGGAACAAGTCGGAAAGTCCTTTCCCTAAATGGGCAACATGTTGCCCGTGGTCGGGGTTGGGCTGGCAGTTTGCGCAACCAAGAGCGCCACTTCACCTCGTAAGCAGTTTTCAAGCTGAACCGCGCCGCCGCTCTCGCGGAGTGGCGGCAACTCGGCGCGGCATAAGGGGCAGTGTTTCTGCCCCAGTAGAGAGACCGGTTCTCATTTGTCTGGCAGCACCTCACCGACCCTTTGTTGTCGCTGAACTAGTGGTTGTGGGGCTTTGAAAAGGCCGGCGCGGTGTCGATGCAGCAGTCAAGTTGGTGCTACTGTCTCGAATTAAAGACTCAATTTCTGAAATCTTTAGCTCCATTCGCTCGGCAGTTTCTGCAGTCCAGCCTACTACGGTTGCGATGGACCCCACCAGAATAAGCGTCAAGCCTGGCATTGCCGCAGCTAAGTATATCGCCCCTGATTTACCGGCTATGTTTACAACGTCATCTGCCTTGTAAAGGCTGTAAATTAGGAAACCTATTCCGAAGAACAAAATAATCATGCCGAAGCTTTTTAATTCTTTGATCAGAAATCGTTGGAGCTGTGCCTGCGAGTTATGCGCGAATTTGGG
>DFBF01000140.1:0-15630 GCA_002367285.1 Rhodobacteraceae bacterium UBA3087
CCCAGCGCGGACAGGTGTTGGGCGATGGCGACAAAGGGGCGGATGTCTTCGCCTTTTTCCGGCGGGGCGTCCATCAAAACGGCGGGCGCGCCGTCCAGGGTTACCCGTTCATAGCGGCGGTTCGACGCGTCGCCTGCCAATGGCGCGCGCGTGGCGTTGCCCCAACCGGCAGACGTCAGAAAGGCGGTAAGGGCGGTTTGGCGATCAGGCATTCAGGGTCTCACTCAACAGGGTCAGCCAACGGTCGGGACCGGTGGCGGTCATGGTGCGGGTGCCGGGGGTGTCGGTGGCGGCGAATTCCAGCGACAGGGCGTTCTCGGGGGTCAGATCGCCCAGACGGTCGGGCCATTCAACCAGACAGATTGCGTCCGAAAAGGCGTCGATCAAGCCCAGTTCTTCGACCTCGTCGGGATGGGTCAGGCGATACAGATCGGCATGCCAGATCTCGCCGTGCCCATCGTCATAGGTCTGGACCAGGGTGAAGGTGGGTGAAGGCACGTCTTCGTGCAGCCCGGCGGCGGCCAGGCGGGCCTGGATCAGGCTGCGGGCGAAATGGGTTTTTCCGGCGCCAATCGGGCCTGACAGCAAGATCACATCGCCGGGCGACAGGCGCGGCGCAAGGGCGCGCGCGAAGGCCGTCGTATCATCGGGCGAGGGAAAGCTGTGGCGTGTGGTCATGGGGGGAGTTTTACTGCTCCCACCCGGACCCGCAAGTCAGATCAGGCTTTGACGGCCAGAAGGGGGCGGTTCTCTTCGGGGACTGTGTCGAGCACACGGAAGGCCGCCATGGTCGCGCCACGGGTCATGGGGGCAAAGCGACAGTCCAGCGCGCGGCCATCTTTCAGCGGCACCATGGCGGTCCATTCGCTGCGTTCGCCTTGGTGGGCGACGAATTTGCGCAGGCGGTCCCAGACCGGGGTGGGCGCGCTTTGACGTTGCCAAATGGTTGTGGCGTCGGTGACGGTCACATCTTCGATCATCGTGGTCGGATCGTCGCCCCACAGGTCGCCATAGGCGGCGTTGGACATGGCCAGCACGCCTGATCCGGGGCGGAACACGGCGACGGCTTCTTCCATGCAATCCATGGCGGATTGGCCCATTTCCAGTTCGCTGCGGAACCGGCGGGTCAGAGAGATTTCGGCGGTGATGTCTTCGAACAGGAAGGCCACGGCGCCATCGGGGTGCGGGCGACCCGTCACGCGATAGGTCTGGCCGGTGGGCAGGGCCCAGGTTTCCTCATAGGTGCCATCGACGGCCTGGGCTTCCAGTTCCGACATCTGCTGGCGCCAGGATTTGTAATCCTTGGGTTCCGGCATCATACGTTTTTCGCGCATCCGATCGAGGAACGCGAACAGCGAGGGTTTGCCGACAAGAAACTGGATCGGCAGGGCGGTCAGGTCGTTCAGGGCCGGGTTGAACAGCGCCAGTTTCCGTTCGCGGTCAAAGATGGCCAGGCCGATGGGCAGGTGGGCGAAAGTTTTGGTCAGGGTCATGACGAATTCCGACAGAGCGGTTTCGGCGCGCACAACCTTGTCGGCGGGGGTGGCTGTGAACAGGGTCTCGTCCCCCAGAACGGCCTGGTTAATTTCGAACCAATGGCGTTGATCGTCATCGGGCAGCGACAGGGCCACGCGGCGGATGTCGCGCGGACTGTCATTTTTGACGGCCTCAAGGCGGGGGTGTTCAAACAGCGGGCGCGGCGGCCAGGGCGGCACATTGCCGGTGGGGTCCATGCTTTCGGCCACATCCAGATAGGCGCGGTTGGCCCAGGTGACGATGCCTTGGTTATCCTCGCGCCAGACCAGGTAAGGAACGTGTTCTGCGGTGGCGCGCAGGGTGTCCAGTTCGTGACGCATGGCGGACAGCGAATGGCGATCCAGTTCGATCTGTCCGTCTGCGCTTTCGACGTCAACCAAGGCGATGCGCGCAACACCTCCGTGCCATTCGGCATCAATGCGGCTGGTACCATCGATCGAGGTGCAGCTCATCTCGCCCAGATCGGCGAGGTCCTGCATCCAGTCGGACAGGCCGGGAAAGCGCGGGTGCAGCAGCCCGGTCAGATGTGTCCATTCGGTTCCCGATCGCGGCCCCGAGGACAGCAGATTGTGAGCCTCTTTGCTGGCATCAATCAGAGTTTCGCCTTCGAACAGAAAGGTCACGTCGTTTTCTTCGCGTTCCTTGAAGTGACGAAGGCTGTGCCGCCGCCCCGGTGACAGCATCGCGAAGGCCATCAAGGTGGCCATTGCGATGACAAAAGCGGTGGCGACAAGGGCAAGGGCCAGTAGGGTATTGAACATGGGACTATCCCCGAGAATCATGGTTGGTGCCCAATGACCCTAGGGTTGAGATGGTTAACGAGGCTTTAACGCCAACGATGTTCTTGTTGTGTTCCAGACGCTTACGCGGTGAAGGGGGTATTTTCACCCAGCACGGGGGTGCGATCCTGCGCTTCGATCCCCTCAGCGGATCGCGACCAGGTCACCTGCGCAATGGCGCCGGATTTCATGCCAGGGCGGGTGCGGCCGGTATAAGGTTCGGCGCCGTTGGCAAAGCTCAGCTCGGCCCCGGTGCGTTCCAAGAGGGTCTTGGCAATGAACAGGCCCAGGCCCATGCCCTCGTATTCCGGGCGTTCGCTTTTGTCCTGGATGGATTTGCGACGACGCAGAAAAGGGTCACCGATGCGGCCGATCACTTGCGGGGCATATCCGCGCCCGTCATCAATGATGCGAATTGTGATCGTGTCCTTGGTCCAGGCGGTTTCGACCCAGACCGATGACGCCGCGAAATCCACCGCGTTCTGGATCAGATTGCGCAAGCCGTGCACGATTTCGGGGCGGCGCAGGATCATCGGCTCGTCCCCTTCGTCGACGGTTTCCAGCACGATGTCCTTGCCGCGCTCCATGTGCGGCTCGGCGGCCTCTTCGATGACGGCGGACAGGGGCGCCTGGCGCAGGTGCAGGTCATCTTTGCCCGCGCGCCCCATGGATTGTAGGATATCGCGACACCGGTCGGCCTGTTCGCTGATCAGGCGGGCGTCGTCGTGCAGCTCGCCTTCCAGCTCTTCGGCCAATTCACCGGCGACCAGTTTGATGGTGGCCAGTGGCGTGCCCAATTCGTGCGCATAGGCGGCAACCACCCCGCCCAGATCGGTCAGTTTCTGTTCCCGCGCCAATGCCATTTGTGTGGCCAGCAGGGCCTGAGACATCGACTGCATTTCGGTTGATACGCGGCGGGTATACAGCGCAATAAAGCCCACAGCGATGACCAGCGCGACCCAATAGCCCAGCAAAAAGACCTCAGGCACGCGCAGGGCGATGCCCATGGTGTTGCGCAGGGGGATATGTTGCAGGGCGATAAAGGTGACCAACAGGATCGTGACCGTGCCGACAATCACCGTGGCCCGCATTGACAGGGCCATGGCGGCAACCGTCACCGGAACGATGATCAGCATCGCAAAGGGGTTGTGCAGCCCTCCGGTCAGGAACAGCAGCAACACCAGCTGGCCGGTGTCAAACAGCAACATCAAAATGGCTTGGCGTTCGTTCAGGCGCGTATCCTGGGGATAGACGAACAGCGAGATCAAGTTGGCCGTTACCGCCAGGCCAATGACAAAGCCGATCAATCCCAGGTCAACATCCAGCGAAAACGCCCACTGTGCCACGGTCATGGCCGTGAACTGGCCAGCAATTGCCACCCAGCGCAGCGTGATCAGCGTGCGCAGGCGAATCCAGCTGTTTGGCGGGTTCTCCTGGAACAGCGATGCGGTCAGGTCATTCATGGGGCGCCGGGGTCATGGGGAAAAAGTGATGCGTCATCCTGTTCCCTTGTTAATCATCTGCGTGTATCGGATCAATGGCATCTGAAACGCTTTGGAGGTCATGCTGATGATCCGTAACATTGCCATCGCTGCTGTCGTAGCTATTGCCGCCCTGCTGGGGATCACCTGGTTCATCTCAGGTGGGCAGGACGATCGATTTTCCGGGTGCGGCGGATCGGTCATCGGAACCGGTGCGGCGTCAATCGGCGGGCCGTTCGAAGGGATTGATGAGAATGGCAATCCTGTCACCGATGCCGATATCATCACCAAGCCGACGCTGCTGTATTTCGGATACACGTTCTGCCCCGATGTTTGCCCGCTGGACAATGCGCGCAACGCCGAAGCGTTGGATCTGTTGCAAGAGCGTGGCTATGACGCGCATATGGCGATGTATTCCATTGACCCTGAACGCGATGTGCCCGAGCGCCTGAAGGATTTCACCGATTTCCTGCATCCTGACATGATCGGTATCACCGGCACGCCCGAACAGCTGAAGGCGGCCAGCCAGGCCTATAAGTCCTATTATCGCAAGGAAGAAGACGGCGATCCGGAATACTATCTGGTCGACCATTCGACCTTTACCTATCTGGTGCTGCCTGAATATGGATTCGTCGAGTTCTTCAAGCGCGATGACACGCCACAGGAGATGGCGGATCGCGCGGGCTGTTTCATTGATGCCGCACAATAGAATTTCCACCTGACGTTACGTCGCGTTGCAAATTGACCATATGCTTTGGAAAGCATAGGTTTATCTGAATATGCGAACAGGCCTTGGGGGAACAGCATGTCGGACCGCGAGCTGGAAGACATCGGTGAAGATAAAACTCTGCTTCTGGTGGATGATGACGAACCATTTCTGCGCCGTCTGGCGCGCGCAATGGAAAAACGCGGGTTTGAAGTTGAGACTTCGGAATCCGTGGCTGGGGGCAAGGCGATTTCGACTGCCCGCCCACCGGCATATGCGGTAATTGACCTGCGGCTTGAAGATGGCAATGGTTTGGATGTGGTCGAAGTCCTGCGCGAAAAACGCCCGGACAGCCGGATCGTCGTGTTGACCGGCTATGGTGCGATTGCCACCGCGGTGGCGGCGGTCAAGGCGGGCGCGACGGATTACCTGTCCAAGCCTGCTGACGCCAATGACATCATGAACGCGCTTCTGGCGAAGGGGGATGAGCTTCCTCCCCCGCCCGAAAACCCGATGTCCGCCGACCGCGTGCGGTGGGAACATATCCAGCGGGTTTATGAACTGTGCGACCGTAATGTCAGCGAAACCGCGCGACGCCTGAACATGCATCGCCGGACGCTGCAACGTATCCTGGCCAAACGCTCGCCACGCTGATTATGCGCGGCGCTGCCGTTTTCTGTCTGGCTCTGGCGGCATGTGGCCCAGCCCTGCCGCCTGAACCCTCGGTGCAGTTGGCGCCTGATGCGCAAGGCATCGAAATCCGCCCCACAGGGCTTCGGATCGACTTTGGTCGGTCACCCGGTGGCGTGGAAACCACGCTGGACCGCGAATTGGGACCGCATCAGGATATGGGGCTGCAAGGCTGCCCGACGCAGATCGCCGAACAAATGCGCTGGGCCGACCTGATCCTGGCCTTCACAGACGAACGCTTTGTCGGATGGCGCCAGGGCGACGCGGCGCAGGGTCTTGTCTGCAACAGCTGAGACTGCCCCACCCCAACGGCACATTCAAACGTGGCAGATCCGCTTCGCGCGGCAGGTTGGGGTTCGGCCACTCCGTGCGGCTGGCGATGAACAGTGATTTTGCAATGATCTGAAACATGGGCTTGATCCTTGTTGCTGTGTTGATCCCATGTGGTCTTGTTTCGCCGATAAAATCCAATCAGTATGACTTAGAACATGTAAGGTGGGCTAACATATGGATTGGCGCGATATCCCTTCTCTTGCGGCCCTCAGGGCGTTTGAGGCCATGGGTCGGCTGGGCGGTTTCAGCGCGGCTGCGCGCGAATTGAACGTGACCCATGCGGCGATTGCGCAACACGTGCGCGGATTGGAATCCGAGTTTGGTCAGGAGCTGGTGTTTCGCCAGGGACCCGGCATGGCTCTGACCGACGCCGGGCTGCGCCTGACTGTGGCGCTGTCCGAAGGGTTCGGTGTCATTGCCAGCGGCGTACGGGACCTGCGCGACGATGCCGACAGCCGCCCGTTGCAGGTGACCCTGACCCCCAGCTTTGCGGAAAACTGGCTGATGCCCCGATTGGGAAAATTCTGGGCGGCCCACCCGGATATCCCAGTAGCCCTGGTGCCCAGCCAAGAGGTCACCGATCTGCGGCGCGACGGGTTCGATCTGGGCCTGCGGTTTGGCGCGGGTGACTGGCCGGGGACCGAGGTGCAGATGCTGGCACCTGCCCATTTTGTCATCGTCGGCACCCCCGATCTGGTGCGCGGTGTGCCGCGTGATGATCTTCAGGCTCTGGCCAGCCTACCGTGGATGAAAGAGGCGGGATGGCGCGAACAGGAACTGTGGGCGTCCGAGGTCGGGCTGGACATGAGCCAGTTGGATGTGACGGAATTTCCGATTAATACCATGGTGTTATCCGCCGTCCGCGCCGGGCTGGGTGTGGCGTTGCAGGGGCGGGCTTTGGTTGAGAATGACCTGGCATCCGGTGCGCTTGTCGCGCTGCATGAAACGCATAACACCGATTTGGGGTATCACATCGTCACACGTCCCGGGGCCATGACAGGTCGGGTGAAGACCTTTGTCAGCTGGTTGAAAAGCGTGGCCTAGAGATCATACCGTTTGCTGATTTTGCCGACCTGCCGCCCGTCACTCAGCTGGGCTTGGGGGTCGGTGCGATAGGTCTCGAACCCTCGGCTCTGATAATAGGTCAGCCCGCTTTCATTGTCGGCACGAATGGTCGCGTCAATCCAAGCATAACCCAGATCGCGGGTCGCTTTGCGAGTTGCCTCGAACAGCTGACTGCCAATGCCGATCCCGGTTGTCCCCGACCGCACAAAGCTGGCGATCTGGGCGACATCGGGGCCAAGTGTCGGGTGGGGATCGACCCACTGAAACCCAACCATCTGACCGGCCTCAGTTCGGGCGACAAAGCCCAGACCGCGGGGGCCGGCCGTGTCCATCCAGTCCTGGATGTCGTGCGATGTCAGGGGGTCCAGAAAGGCCGTTGTGCCGCCAATGGCGATGATCTGGTTCAACAGGTCGGCCATATCGCGCGCGTCGGCGGGGCAGGCGCGCGCGATATGCAGGGGTGTCATAGCTGGGCCAACAGAGCGGTGTGGCGCGCGGTAAAGTCTTGGCGAACTTCGACCGGCGGGCGCAGGGCGATCTCTAACCCCTTGATGATGTCCGGGTTCGGGGTGCCAAAGAACTTGTTGCTTTCGGCCACATCAAAGCCAGCGATCTGGGTGGCCTCAAGCCAGGCAGATATGCGATCCGCCTTCTTGATCGCCTTTTTCACCGTCACGGGAAGCTGTGCAGGCAGGCCGAACCGAATGTGGATGGCAGCCATCAAACGGTCATCCAGCACCCCATAGCTGGGGCCGACGGCGGCTTTTACGGGCGAAATCATGTCGCCAATCACGTATTCGGGTGCGTCATGCAGCAGCGCGGCCAGACGCCATTTCACCGGTGCCTTGGGGGTCATGCGGCCATAGATTGTTTCGACCAACAGCGAATGTTCGGCCACCGAATAGGCAAAATCACCCAAGGTTTGCCCATTCCAACGGGCGACGAAGGCCAGACCGTGGGCGATGTCTTCGATTTCGATGTCCACCGGTGTCGGGTCCAGCAGGTCCAGCCTGCGACCCGAAAGCATCCGTTGCCAGGCGCGTGCGGGTTGCGTCATTTCAGTTCCAGGTCTGATTTGAATTGCGACACATAACGCCCCATGCGCCGATAGTCGATCGCGTGCAGCAGATAGAGCGCCGTCCAGGTCCAGGGACGGTGTCCCATCGTCGGACGCGCGGGCATTTGGGCCGCAAGGTCGGGAAAAAGTTCGCTCAGGTGATCTGTGTAAATCGCCACATGGCGCGCGGAATAGAGCCCATTGGCGTCACGCCAAGGTTTGCGCGAGCTCATGAAATGCACCAGGCAGGGGTCTATGAAATGCGCGAAAAAGAAGAAGCGGTGGAAGCTGGGCCAGTTCCAGACCGGCCCAAGTTCGGCCCAATTGTCATGCAGCGCCAGGTTCAGGGCGCTTTGGTCGTGCTTGCGGCGCATCGTTTCATTGTCGGTGCGGGCGAAATCCATCGTCTTACGTTCAATGTCCTGGGCCAGATAGGCGGCGACGTCGATCAGCATGACGCCTGAATTGAAATAAGGTGCCGGACCCAGGCCAGCGGCTTTGTATTCGGGTTGGTGGCGTGCCGGTTTGCGCATTTGCGAATTGTTGCGCACGGCGGCAACCGGTCGCCCACCCAGGTCCAGCGCCAAAAGCGCCGGGATGTCGCCGCGCTGATAGAGGATGTCCGAGTCCAGATAGAGAATGCGGTCATAATCTTGCGCAAGCAGGCGGGGGGCAACGACCCGTTGATAGGCGGCCAGGGTGATTTTTTTGTCCGTGGCCAGGGCCAGCCAATCCTCGGGCATATCGAACCGTAACATACGCAGTCCCAGCGCCTCGCAGAGCGGGATTTGCGGCAGATCCTGATTGGACAAGATGCAAATATCAAAGCTGCGGTCGGGGAAAGCATCAGCGATTTGTCGGGCCAGCAGGGTCGCAAAGGGAAAATATCCGGTATCGCAGGCCATCAGCACGCAGGTGCGGTGACTGGCAGGACGATTTGATGTCATCTCGGTCATGGTGCGGACCCTT
The DNA here is from genome assembly GCA_002367285.1 of Rhodobacteraceae bacterium UBA3087. Classification (GTDB taxonomy): domain Bacteria; phylum Pseudomonadota; class Alphaproteobacteria; order Rhodobacterales; family Rhodobacteraceae; genus Aliiroseovarius_A. Next base: position 8,617 of record DFBF01000140.1, read on the forward strand.
GGGCTAAGTTCTGAACCAGTGCTTTTGCTTCCTAGCAAGAGGCATTGTTGGCGTCCACAATGATGATAGCTCGAAAAGCCGCCATTCGGCCTGCGGGCATGGGGTACAATCCCCCGGCTGTCATTGCCTGTTAACCTCGGGGGTGCTAAGGCCCCTGCAACTTATTTACAGTGATGGAGCGCCCTGTGACCCAGGATTATATCGTCAAAGACATCTCGCTGGCCGAATTTGGCCGCAAGGAACTGGATATTGCTGAAACCGAAATGCCGGGCCTGATGGCGCTGCGTGCGGAATACGGTGAAACAAAGCCGCTGGCTGGTGCGCGGATTGTGGGCTCGCTTCACATGACGATCCAGACTGCGGTTCTGATCGAAACGCTGGTCGAGCTGGGCGCCGATGTGCGCTGGGCGTCGTGCAATATCTTTTCAACCCAAGACCACGCGGCAGCGGCGATTGCGGCCGGGAATATCCCGGTTTTCGCGATCAAGGGCCAGTCGTTGGAAGAACACTGGGACTATCTCGATCGGTCGTTCATGTTCCCCGAAGGGCCGAACATGATCCTGGACGATGGCGGCGACGCGACACTGTATGTTCTGCTGGGCGCGCGGGTCGAGGCCGGTGAAACAGACCTGATCGAAACCCCCACCTCGGAAGAGGAAGTCGCGGTCTTTGCCCAGATCAAAAAGCGCATGGCGGCCAGCCCCGGTTGGTTCACCAAAACCCGCGCTGACATCCAGGGCGTGTCGGAAGAAACCACCACTGGCGTGCACCGTCTGTATGAACTGGTGAAACAGGGCCAGCTGCCCTTCCCGGCGATCAATGTGAACGATTCGGTCACCAAGTCGAAGTTCGACAACAAATACGGCTGCAAGGAATCGCTGGTCGATGGCATCCGCCGCGCCACCGATACCATGATGGCCGGCAAGGTTGCGGTTGTCTGTGGGTATGGCGACGTTGGCAAAGGATCCGCCGCATCGCTGCGCGGTGCGGGCGCGCGCGTGAAGGTGACCGAAGTCGATCCGATTTGTGCGCTTCAGGCGGCAATGGACGGGTTCGAGGTTGTGACATTGGAAGACGCTGTTTCGACGGCTGACATTTTCATCACCACCACCGGCAACAAGGACGTGATCCGCATCGAGCATATGCGCGAGATGAAGGATATGGCGATCGTTGGCAACATTGGTCACTTTGACAATGAAATCCAGATCGCCAGCCTGAAGAACCACAAATGGACCAACATCAAGGACCAGGTGGACATGATCGAAATGCCCTCGGGCGCCCGTCTGATCCTGCTGTCCGAAGGTCGTTTGTTGAACCTGGGCAACGCCACAGGCCACCCGTCGTTCGTGATGTCGGCCAGCTTTACCAACCAGGTGCTGGCGCAGATTGAACTGTTCACCAAGGGTGATGACTACAAGAACGACGTCTATATCCTGCCCAAGCATCTGGACGAAAAGGTCGCCCGTCTGCACCTGGATCGGATCGGCGTGAAACTGTCGAATCTGTCACAGGAACAGGCCGAATATATCGGTGTGACGCCGGAAGGGCCGTTCAAGCCCGAACACTATCGTTATTGATCCGCTCTGATGAGCGATGAAAAGAAACGCCGCCCGTTTTCCAGACGGGCGGCGTTTTTCGTTACTATCGGGTGTTGGCGGGGTTGCCGCCTTTCATCCCTGTCTTATTGATCGTCACCAAAGCCAAAGGTTTCGGTGACGTAATCAATGTCCTTGTCACCACGACCTGACAGGTTGATCAGGATCGATTTGCCCGGGTTCTTGGGGGCTTCGCGCATGGCAAAGGCCACCGCATGGGCGCTTTCCAGTGCGGGAATGATACCTTCGTGACGGGACAATTTATAGAACGCGTTCAGCGCTTCTTTATCATTGGCGGACGTATAGTTTGCCTTGCCGGTGCGATACAGATGCGCGTGTTCCGGGCCGACGCCGGGGTAATCCAGGCCCGATGCCACGGTGTGCACCGGTGCCGGGTCGCCGTTTTCGTCCTTCAGCACCATGGTGCGGAACCCGTGGATGTCGCCATCTTCGCCAAAGGTGATCGTCGCGGCGTGTTCGCCCAGTTTTGACGAGGTGCCCATGGCTTCAACCCCATGCAGCGACACGGATTCGTCGTCGATAAAGCCTGAAAACAGGCCCATCGCGTTAGAGCCACCGCCAACACATGCGGCAACCATGTCGGGCAGATCGCCGGTCATGTCAAAGAACTGTTCGCGGGCTTCGACGCCGACAATGTGCTGGAAATCGCGCACGATCAGCGGAAAGGGGTGCGGCCCCACGACCGACCCAATGGCGAACAATGCGGTGTCGGCCTGTTCTATATAGCTGCCAAAAGCGCTGTCCACGGCTTCTTTCAGCGACCGGCCTCCAAAGCCGACGGGCACAACGGTTGCGCCCAGCAATTTCATGCGGGTGACGTTCGGGGCCTCTTTCGCGATGTCGATTTCACCCATGTGGATTTCGCATTCCAGCCCGAAATAGGCGGCGGCGGTGGCCAAAGCCACGCCATGCTGACCCGCGCCGGTTTCGGCCATCAGCTTTGTCTTGCCCATGAACTTGGCCAACAGGCCTTCGCCCATGCAGTGGTTCAGCTTGTGCGCGCCAGTGTGGTTCAGATCTTCGCGCTTGGCATAAATCTGGGCGCCGCCGCACATGTCGGACAGGTTTTTCAGGTATGAAATCGGCGTCGGGCGCCCCTGGAAATGCTTACGGATCTGGCGCAACTCGGCGATGAAATCGGCGGATTTCGAGATCCGATCATAGGCCTCGCAAATTTCCTTGAAATGCGGTTCCAACGGCGGGGGCAACATCGCGCCGCCGTATTCACCAAAGAAACCGTCCCGGTTCGGAGTGCTTTTCAGATAGCTCATGCCTTGTCATCCCTCGCTGTCATTGTCGCAAGTGATCTGACAGGGAAAACGCCAATGGCTCAAGGGAAAAGACGACCAAACAGTCGAGGATGCGGCCGGATGCGTCACCCGGCCGCATAAATCTTACGAGGGGATGCGCAGCACCTGGCCCGGATAAATCTTGTCGGGGTCCGACAGCATCGGCTTGTTGGCCTCGAAGATCTCCATGTACCGGGCGCCTGATCCCAGCGCTTTGGCCGACACGGCCCAGAGCGTGTCGCCCTTTTCGACCGTGTGGAATACCGTGGCGGTTTCCAGGTCGCTTTCGACTTCGGCCACACCTTCGACGTTGCCGACGGCCAGAATGACCTTTTCGCGATCTTCTTCGCTCAGGTTCGCGCCGCCAGCGATGGTGACTTTTTCACCCTCGACCTTGATCTCCAGATCAGAGGTGTCGATGCCCAGATCGGCGACTTCGGTGGTCAGCGCCTCGGGCGTTGCCTCGTCGTCCCCACCAAACAGCGTTTTACCGGCGCCTTTTACAAAATTCCACAGACCCATAATAATCTCCATGCACAGGATTAGTGTTCCCATACACCCTGCGCGAAACAGCTACGTTTTGGTAGGGGGAAAGGTGCGCCAATGTTTTCCTTTGTTCCACATCGTTTTCGCCCTAACCTGCGCAAGGTGAGGGGCCTTGGCCCTGTTTTTTAACTACAGGAGTTTGACATGGGTAAACGTGATGATCTGATCGCCAAATACGCGGATGATCTGAAAAACAAATGTGGGATGACCCCCGATATGGACCTGTTGACCAAGGTCACGATCGGTTGCGGCCCCGCGATTTATAACGACGATGCGTCGACCGTTGCCGGCAGCCAGGCCAGTGAACTGGAAACCGTGAAGAACAATTTCCTGATCAAGAAACTGGGCCTGACCGATGGCCCGCAGCTGATGGATGCGATCAACGCCGTTATTCAGACCTATGGCCAGAGCGAGCGGAACAAATACCGCGCCGTGGTTTATTACATGCTGACCAAGCACTTCGGAAAAGAATCCGTTTACGGCTGAAAAGTCTCACGAGACATGTGAAGTCAGGGGCGCGCCAATGGGTGCGCCCTTTTGTTTGGTTAATGCTGAATTAAGTCTAAGCTATTGGGTTTGAATAGTATTTTAGGGAACCAAAGCTTGCGCGGGGCGGTCGCTTTCTCTAGGTTCTTAGGAGAAGACCAGGAAGGTCGGACCTTGAATTTCAGAGACACGTGTGGTGCTGAGGGAGCACGTGGGGTGGAAAGAAGGGGTCCGAGGGGTCGGACCCCTTCTTTTGTTTTTCCAGCCTAAAAAAAGCGACAGAACGACACCCGCGACGGTACAACCGCCGGCGGCATACCCGCCGTCGATCAGGATCAGCTGCTTGGGTTTGTTGGAAAACATGACGTTGTTCACGATCCAGGGCGCGGCAATGAACAGGCCCAGACCCAGACCGGTTGTAACCCCTTTGCCCAGCGTATCAACTCCGGCCATCTGGAAAATGTGGCGCATCATGCCAGCCACCAATATGGCCATGACAAACGCCACAACATAGGGCGCCGGGTTGCTAGCGTTCGTTGGGCGGCCATCATCCCCCACGGTCATGCCTGTTGCCGCCATCCAGGGTTTTGCCAGTGTCATGTACCAGATCGATCCAAAGACATAAGCGGCCACGGCAGCGGCCAGAACAGAGACGAGTTCCATGTGAATTTCCTTTCCTGTGCGCGATATGGCGCCAGTGTGCGGGAAATATCAGCCTTTGTCGCCCGCCAGCTCCAGGATGATCGTCCATTCCTCGGGCGTGACGGGTTGCACCGACAGGCGCGTGTTGTTGACCAGAACCATGTCGGCCAATCGCGGATCATCCTTGCACATGGCCAAGGTCACAGGCCGGGGCAGGGCGCGCACGGCCTTGATATCGACGCAATCCCAGCGATCATCATCTGTGGTCGAATCAGGGTGGCTTTCGGCGATGACTTCGATGATGCCGACGATCTCTTTTTCCTTTTGCGAGTGGTAGAAAAAGCCAAGATCGCCCGGCTTCATGGCCCGCATGTGGTTGCGGGCCTGATAATTTCGCACGCCATCCCATTCCTCTCCCGCGTCGCCCTTGGCAACCTGCTGGTCCCAAGACCAGGTCGCGACTTCGGATTTGAACAGCCAGAAAGTCATCCGATCACCTTGTTCCACTGTTCAATGCGCACGGCGTCAAACAGCCCGGCCTTGGCATAAGGGTCATTGTCGGCCCAGTCCTGCGCGGCGGTCATATCGTCGACCTCGATGACCACCAGGGATCCGTACATCATGCCATCGGCGTTCAGAAACGGGCCCGCATGCACGACGCTGGTGGATTTCAGGTATGCGATATGATCGTCGCGATTGGCTTTGCGGGTCTCGATGGCGCCCGGTTTGTCGGTGCAGATGATGGCAGCAAGCATGGTCATTCCTCTTTTAATGGGCGTGAAAGCAGCATTTCTGCCGCTTCGCCAATGGTGATGTGTTGGTCGATCACGGCCACGACCATATCGGCGATGGGCATGTCAATTTCAGCATTTTTGGCCGAGTTAGAGACAGCTTTTGCCGTGGCCTTGCCTTCGACCGTCGTACCCGAGTGGGGGGTAATTCCGCGCCCCAAGGCCAAGCCAAAAGCATAGTTGCGCGACTTTTCCGAGGTGCAGGTCAAGGCCAGATCGCCAAAGCCGGACAGGCCTGCCAGCGTGTTGGGTTGCGCGCCTTTCAGCGCCGCAAAGCGCTGCATTTCCGCATAGCCACGTGTCATCAAGGCGGCCCGCGCGCTTTCCCCCAGGCCTGTGCCCATGGCAATGCCACAGGCGATGGCGACGACGTTTTTCAAGGCACCGCCCAGCTCTACGCCGACCAGATCGGTGGACCGATACAGGCGCAGGTTCGCGGTGGACAGTTCGGCCTGAAGCGCTTTGCCGTCCTTCACCGCCAAGGTCAATGCGGTCGGCAAGCCCGCCGCGATGTCGACGGCGAAACTGGGGCCGGACAGAATTGCGGGGATTGCACTGGAGACTGTGCGGCTGATGATCTCGGCCGGGCCAAGGCCGGTTGTCAGGTCAACGCCTTTGCAGCAGGCAACAAGCGTTTTGCGCCGAAATAGGGTCTGTTTTTCGGCCAAGAACCCGGCCAACTGTTGCATTGGCGTGGCAATCAAAAGGGTTTCGGCGCGTGCGGCCAGGGCCAAGTCATCGGTCACGCGCAGGCTTGCGGGAAACGCATGGCCGGGTAGCCTGCGGGTGTTTTCCCCCTGCATTGCCGAGGTATCGCGCGCCCACAGGGTCACGGGCCGCCCATCGCGGGACAGCGAAATCGCCAAGGCCGTGCCGAATGCGCCGCCGCCAAGTATCGAAATGCTCATGCTTTTGCCCCTTTCTTGCCTGATCCAAGCATAGCAGGGGCGGTGCGGTCCAGTGGCCATCTGGGGCGGGCGGACAGATCAAAGCCGTCGGTGTGACCAGCGCGCAGCCGCTCCATACCCGCCCAGGCGATCATTGCCGCATTGTCTGTACACAAGGCCAGAGGCGGGGCCAGAAACTGCGTGTCGAATTCGGCGCAAACAGACTCTAACGCGGCGCGAATAGCCTGATTTGCAGCCACTCCCCCGGCGACGGCCAGGGTTGGTTCGTCCGGGGAAAGGGCCAAGTATAGCTGCAAGGCCCGGCGGGATTTTTCAGCCAGAACGTCGGACACGGCGGCCTGAAACCCGGCGCACATGTCGGCGCGATCTTGCAGGCGCAGTCCGCCATGTTCGGCCACCAGCCGATCCCGTTCCCGCAATAATGCGGTTTTCAGGCCGGAAAAGCTCATGTCGCAGCCGGGTCGATCCAACAGGGGGCGGGGGAACCTGAACCGTTTCGCATCACCATCCCGCGCTTCGCGTTCGACTGATGGCCCACCGGGCTGTGGCAGGCCCAACAGCTTGGCGGTCTTGTCGAAAGCTTCACCGGGGGCGTCGTCGATGGTGCCGCCCAGCCGGGTGAAATCATCCGCCCCCTTGGCAATCAGGAACTGACAATGGCCCCCTGAGACCAGAAGCATCAGATAAGGAAACGCGGCCTGATCTGTCAGGCGGGGGGTTAAAGCGTGGCCGGCCA
>DFBF01000140.1:15788-20311 GCA_002367285.1 Rhodobacteraceae bacterium UBA3087
GCAGATGTCCAGCTTTTCGGTATGGGCGCGGGCGGCGATTTCGGGCACGACCCCGCCGAAATTCGCGTGCAGGTCGGTCTGAGCCGCGACGATAGATGACAGGATTTCGGGTGCTGCATTGGGCGTATGACGCACCACGGCGGCGGCGGTGTCGTCGCACGAGCTTTCCAGCCCCAGAATGGTCAGTGTCTTGGTCATGGGTGTCATGCCTGGCCGTTGCGAAATGGGTCCCTGCGGGGTAACACCGTGGGGCGTTTCAGACAATCCCGACAGGTATCATGAGTTTGCCCACGCTTCTGTTGACCCGGCCCAAGGCCCAGGCATTGCCTGTGCAAACCGCTGTGCAAGCAGCGTTGGGTTTTGACGTTCGCACGGTTTTCTCTCCGGTTTTGCAGATCGAGCGGCGGGAAGTTGCCGTTGATCTTGATCGCTATGTGGGCGTGATCGTGACCTCGGTACATGGTTTGGCGACGATGAATTTGACCGGTCGCGTGGCCCATTGCGTTGGTGCGCGCACAGCCGAGGCCGCCCTGGAGATCGGGGCCCGACAGGGGCAGGTCGGCCGGGATGCTGACGATCTGGTTGAACAGATCCTGTCCATAGGTACGCCAGGCCCGTTGATCCATCTACGTGGGGAACATACACGCGGAGACATCGCCGCGCGGTTGAGTTCAGCAGGAATAGAGACACATGAGGCAGTTGTTTACGCGCAAAGCCCGTTGCCGTTGACTGCGCCCGCGCGGGATTTGATCGAAGGGGAGGGTGTGGTTGTTCTTCCCCTTTATTCGCCGCGTTCGGCGCGGTTGGTTGGGCAGGCCGTGGATCAGGTTGGGCCCAATGTGCGGGTGATTGCGTTTTCGCCTTCGGTGGCGAACGCCTTTCAGGTGGAAACCGGGCGTATGCCTAATGTTTGTGCGACCCCGGTCGGGACAGAAATGGTGGGCGCGATTGTCGCAGCGTTCCATGCGGACATTGCTTGAGGCCAAGCAGGTCCACATATACATTCAAACCCCGGTGGGCGCGCATTGTGCCGGTGAGATTCGAAAGGTTTTTTAAAGTGGCCAAGACCCCGAAATCCCCTAAGGAAACGCCAGAAGACGTCATCACGGATGCTGTGATTGTCGAAGATGCGGTTGAGGCCGCTCCCGTTGATGAGACATCCGATGATGTGAAAGACGAGGTGGTGACCGATGAGCCCACCGACCAGCCCAAAGATGAAATTGCGGATGACACGACGGAATCGGCTGCGCAGGCAGGTGTTGACGAGGATGGCGACGCGTCCGGCCCCGCGACGACACCGGCTCCGGTCATCGTAAAGCGCGGCGGCTTTGTGCCCTTGGTTCTGGGCGGCGTGATGGCTGCGGTGGTCGGGTTTGGCGCGGCGCGCTATGTCGTGCCCGATGGCTGGCCCTTCCCGGGTGTCACGCCCGACGAAGACCCGGTCGCCATGGCCGTGCAGGCCAATGAGGCACGTTTGACCGCGTTGGAAACGTCCAACACGTCTGTCGCAGCGGCCGTCACGGCGCTGAAGGACGACACCAGTGTTGATACCTTACGTGGAGAGATGAGCGGTGAGTTCACCGCCTTGGTCGCGCGCCTGGAGACCATGACCACCCGGATTGACGAGATCGAAGCGCGGTTGTTGACGGTTGAAAAGTTGCCCACCGGGGCGGGGGCCGAAGCGGCAGTGTCCGCCGCCGCAGCCTATGAACGCGAGCTTGCGGAAATGCGCGCGATGTTGGAGCGCGAGCTGGCGCGTATCAGTACGGTGCAGGAAGATGCGCAGGTGCTGGAGGTCAGCGCCGCCGAGGCCGCCAAAGCTGCCGCCGGTCGCGCCGCCCTGTCGCGCATTCTGGCTGCCCTGGATACGGGACGGCCCTTTGACGATGCAGTGTTCGACCTGAGCAAAGCGACGGGCCTTGCGGTCCCCGCAGCCTTGGTGGATTTGGCGCAAGACGGCGTGCCAACCCTGGTTGCATTGCAGGAAGATTTCCCGACCGCCGCCCGCGCGTCGCTGGACGCCAGCATTCGCGCCGCCGTGGAAGACGGCAGCATGGATCGCATGACCGCGTTCCTGCGCACCCAGCTTGGCGTGCGGTCGCTGGAGGCGAAAGAGGGTGACGATCCCGATGCGATCCTGTCGCGCGCCGAAGCCGCGTTGCGCAATGGTGATATTGCCGGGGCATTGGCCGAACTCGCGTCTATGCCCGAGCCCGGACAACCCGCGTTGGCCGACTGGATTTCAACCGCCAAGGCCCGTGCCGACGCGATTGCGGCAGGCGAAGCGCTGGCCGTTCAAGTGAACGAAAACTGAGGATATTCCGATGCTGTGGTCTCTTTTCAAGATTATCCTTTTCGTGGTTGCCGTGGCAGCTTTGGCGATTGGCGCCGGGCAGTTGATGGAAACCAGCGGTGGTATTCAAATTCAGATCGGCACGATCGAGCTGAACCTGGGCGTGTTGCAGGCAGCTATCGGGGCGGTGGTTCTGGTGTTGGCCGTATGGCTGGCGATCTTGCTGGTTGGCCTGTTGTTTGCGACCTTCCGGTTCCTGAATGGCGACGAAACCGCAATCTCGCGTTACTTTGATCGCAACCGGGAACTGCGCGGCTATACCGAAATGGGGGATGCAATGATGGCGCTGGCCTCCGGTGATGCGCAGACGGCGTTAAACAAGGCGACCAGGGCGGAACGTCACCTGCGCAAGCCAGAGTTGACGACGCTGTTGGTGGCCCAGGCCGCCGAAATGTCGGGGGACCGCATTCGCGCCGAACAGGCCTATAAAAAGCTGTTGCGCGATGATCGGACCAAGTTCGTCGGTGTGCGTGGCATCATGAAACAGGAACTGGCCAAGGGGAACACTGACCTGGCCATGAAGCTGGCCGAAAAGGCCTTTGCGCTGAAGCCGCGCCACGAGGACACGCAGGACACATTACTGCGCCTTCAGGCCGACAAGGGTGACTGGAAGGGCGCGCGTGAAACGCTGGGTGCCAAGCTGAAATACGGCACTCTGCCGCGCGATGTGCACAAGCGGCGTGATGCGGTGTTGGCCCTGAGCGAAGCCAAGGGCATTCTGGAAGATGGACAGAACGATGCCGCCCGTCTGGCTGCCGTCGAGGCCAACCGTTTGTCGCCCGATCTGGTGCCTGCCGCCGTCATGGCCGCGCGTGCGATGATCGAGGAAGGCAAGGTGCGTCCGGCCGCCAAAGTCCTGACCAAGGCCTGGACGTCCCAGCCGCATCCCGACATTGCCGCCGCATTCGCCGAAATCGTGCCGGATGAAACCCCTGCGGCGCGTCTGAAACGGTTCCGGGCGCTGACCAAACACCGCGAAGGTGACGCCGAAACCCGCATGTTGCTGTGCGAACTGAATATCGCTGCCGAAGATTTCCCCGCGGCCCGCAAGGCGCTGGGCAATCTGGCCGAAACTGCGCCAACGCAACGATCGCTGACCTTGATGGCAGCGATTGAACGGGGCGAAGGGGCCGATGATGCGGTGGTGCGCGCCTGGCTGGCCAAGGCCGTCACCGCCCCGCGCGGCCCACAGTGGGTCTGCGATAACTGCAACCACATCAACGGCCACTGGTCGCCGACCTGTGACAATTGCGGCGGGTTCGACACGCTGGCCTGGAAGGTGCCGCCCGAGGGCGAAACCTCGCTTGCCGGGGGCACGGACATGCTGCCGTTGATCGTCGCGGCGCCCGAATCGGCACCCGCGGTTGAAGAGGTCGAAACCCCCGTCGATCAACCCGTCGTTGATTTTGTCGAGGATGCGCCAGACGCCGAAGCACTGGACGGCGAAGTCATCGCCCCCGAAGTCGAAGGAAAACACTGACGCAGCCCGCATTTTTGGGCTACACACCGGCGCGTGAGGGTGTTAAAGACCCGCGCACCGATACAGCAGTGCCGCTGTAGCTCATCTGGTAGAGCACATCATTCGTAATGATGGGGTAGTAGGTTCGAGTCCTATCAGCGGCACCACTTGGTTTAGAAAATCTAAATTACACCAAAGCCTTAGAATTTCTCGGATGCTTGAGTCCACCCTTCGGCCCACCTTTCAGGCCTACCGTCCCAGCGACAAATTGGGAGAAATTTCTAAATGCGTCAGCATCTTCTCCAAGCTTTCGTTTGCCCAATGCACTGGTTGCAAAATGTCGATAGATAACGCGCCGTCAAAGGCCCTATCAACGAACCCACAAATGTGGGTTCACACATTTCTCGCCCGCCTTTGCGTTCATTGCATGAACTTTGATGAATGCTGGCGCGCTAAATGCGTGCGATGCCACTAACTAAAAGCGGTAAAATTGGCAGATTAGCCCAAAAAAGACAGACAAAACGGTCCTAGGACCCATGGGCATTCAGGATCCCCATTTGGTCTGATTTCTGATTCAAACTTCCGAAATGGTGGTTTGAATGAACGAGCAACGGTTTGAACCGCATCTTCCGGGTAAGCTCAGCGATGCCGGGGCCACCGCAAAGGACAATCTCCTGTTTCTGGAATCGATCTCTTGGCGCGTGCGCACCG
>DFBF01000185.1:0-4387 GCA_002367285.1 Rhodobacteraceae bacterium UBA3087
CCGGTCTATAAGGCGACGATCATCCCACGCGGTGGTGCCTTGGGCATGGTGATGAGCCTGCCTGAGATCGACAAGCTGCAACTGTTCAAGGACGAAGCCGAACAGCGCATCGCCATGACCATGGCAGGCAAAGCGGCCGAGATCTTTAAATACGGGGCTGACAGCGTGTCTTCGGGTCCGGTGGGCGACATCCAGCAGGCCAGTCAGATGGCGCGGTCGATGGTCATGCGCTATGGCATGTCCGACAAGGTCGGCAACATCGACTACTCTGAAGCGCATGAGGGGTATTCCGGCAGCACGGGCGGGTTCTCGGTCTCGGCCAACACCAAAGAGTTGATCGAAGAAGAGGTGAAACGCTTTATCGACGAAGGCTATGATGTTGCGGTGAAGCTGATCGAAGACAATGCCGAGGAATTTGAACGCCTGGCGCAGGGTCTGTTGGAATACGAAACCCTGACGGGTGAGGAAATCCAACGCGTGATGCGCGGTGAGCCGCCCCACAAGGCCGACGATGACGACACGCCGGACGAAGGCAGCGCGCCCTCGGTCACGGCCGTTCCCAAGACCAAACCGCGCAACAAGCCTTCGGGCGATGGCGGGTTGGAGCCGGAACCCTCGGCGTAAACCTCTCGCAAACAGAACGACGGCCGGGCCTTGTGTCCGGCCGTTCTTGTTTGTGAGGCGCGGGGGCGGTATGTGGTGGTATACTGCAAGGGGCGCCCCATGACAGTCCCTGGACTGGAACCCCGCCAAATACGCCCAATTCCGCGGGCTGCGTCTGCAACCGGCGCTGGATTTGCTGATGCGGGTCGGCCCTTTACCCGCTAGCGATGTGGTTGATCTTGGCTGTGGCAATGGCGCGATGGCGCCGGCGCTGCGGGCGCGGTTTCCTGATCGGGTCAGTCATGCCGTAGATAACAGCCCGGCCATGCTGGACAAGGCTCGCGCCCTGGGTCTGAACAATGCGCCGCTGTTGGCGGACGCGGCGACCTGGCAGCCTGACCACCCGCCCGCGATGATCTTCTCAAATGCCCGCCAATACGCGGCCCCCAGCCATGCCCTGCTGCGTCAGATTGCGGGTGACATGTTTTGAGTTCACCGCCTGGCAGGCCCCGGTCGCCCCGCCGCAGGATTACTTGCGGATGCTGTCACCGCTTGGCCCCGTCAACGTCTGGGAAACCGAATATCTGCAACGGCTTGATCCCGTGGTCGAGGGTCACCCGGTCCGCCATTTCACCCAATCCACAGCCATACGACCGTTTCTGGCGCAGATGACCCCGGACGAGGCCACGCGGTACACGCAGGCCTATGAGGCCGCGTTGTGCGATGCCTATTCAATAGAACAAGACGGGCGCGTATTGCTCACCTTCCGTCGCGTGTTTTTTACGGCTGTCGTGCCTAGGTCATCGTAAACTCTCGGTAATACCCAGCCAAGACACCCAATTTCACCAGCCAGATCAGCCCCACAACCACGCCTCCGATAACAAAGTGAATGTTGGCCAGGTCTTGGTTATAGGTTCGAGGGATTGTCAGGCCGAGAAACCGAGAAGTGAGGGGCACTTGGCCGATGTGCAGAAAGTTCCATATCTGAATTTGGGCCAGTGCCTGCACAAGGCTGAGCACCAGAAGGATCACGAACGCATGGTGTAAGTGGCGCACAGAATATCGGATCGGCGCACGCGCTGGGCTTGCGCCCAAAGCGGCAATGCCCGGCAGGCTAAGCCCCAGGGCGAAGACACACAGGCCCGCCAGTATCTGGGGGAGGCGGCTTGCCAGGAGCAGAAAACCGAAAACAAGCGATATCCTTTCTGGGCTTGAGCCCCGGTGCCGGAAGGGCCACAGGGGCTGGCCACGCAGGCTGCGCAAGGGCGTTGGATACTGGGCCGGACGCAGCAATGTGCGAAACCAGGAAATCGCCAGAACCGTCGCCAGGCAAGGCATTACAATGACGAGAGTCACAAAGGTGCGGACCACATCATAGGGTCCAATGCGCTGGGACAATACAAAGGGCAGACCCCCTGCTGCGATAACGATGAAACAGGGCACGGCAAAGGCCAGCACGAAACCCATTTGATCCAAAGCGCTGCGATGGCGCGGCCCAAAATACGCACACCCAGCATAAAAACCCCCCTCGAAATACTCCTGACAGAATATGGCAGCTTGCGGGTTGTGGGTCCAGAGTTGGCGGGGCAGCATGGGGCGGCGCACAGGAGGACACCATGCCCGCTCTCATCCCCACAGATCACATCGGTCGTATCACCTGGCTGGGGTTCAACCCGGACCGCGACATCAGCCTGCGCAATCAGCCTGAGGGCGAGATCGAGGCGACTTTTGCTGGTTTCAGTTGGGAGAGCCGGTCGGGCCTGACCCGCCCTTCCTGTTCACGCGTGCGCAGCCAGTATACGCTAGGCACTGTGATCCGGAACACGCGTCAGTTCTCGGTTGTTTCTGCCGAGGAGCTGGCCCAGATCGCGGCAAACATGGGAATTGAAACGCTGAACCCCGCCTGGATCGGCGCCAGTATCGTGGTCGAAGGTATTGCCGATTTCACCCATGTTCCCCCGTCCTCACGCCTGCAAACCCAGGATGGCACAACGCTGGTGGTCGACATGGAAAACCGCCCCTGCCACTTGCCGGCCAAAGTGATCGACGAAGACTTGCCGGGCAAGGGGCGCGCCTTCAAAGAAGCCGCCAAGGGCCTGCGCGGCGTCACGGCCTGGGTAGAATGCGAAGGCCCGCTGCGGATCGGGGACGATTTGCGCCTACACATCCCCGATCAACGCGCCTGGGCCGTCTGATGGAACCCTTCAAGAACGCCTTCAATGCGGACATGATCGCCAACATGGCGCGCCACCTATCTGACGCCGGGCCGTTCGATGCGGCCCGGTTTCAGGCGCTGGCCACGGACGGGCTGAACGCGTTGGAGCTGAAAGCGCGCAGCCATCACATCGCCGATGCCTTACAGGTCTGCCTGCCTGATGATTTCTTCAAAGCCAGCGCCCAGATGATCGCGGCCCTGCATCCCAGCGAGGATGACGAAGGATGGGTCGGCAAGGCCGCCGAACATGGTATTCGCGGCTGGGCGATGATGCCGATGGGCGAAGTCATTGCGCGCCGCGGTCTGGACCATTTCGACCTGGCGCTGGACACGCTGGCCGCCTTTACGCCGCGCTTTTCCGCCGAATTTGACGTGCGCCCGTTTCTTCAGGCCGATCAGGCCCGCGCCATGGTCCATGTGAGCCGCTGGGCACAGCATCCCAATCCCCACCTGCGCCGTTTGGCCAGCGAGGGCACGCGGCCGCGCCTGCCTTGGGGCATGCAGCTAAAGGCGCTGATCGCCGATCCCGTGCCGGTCCTGCCCATTCTGGAACGCTTGCGCGATGATCCCAGCGACTATGTGCGCCGGTCCGTGGCCAACAACCTGAATGACATCGCCAAGGATCACCCGGATCTTGTGGCGCAAATCGCGATGGATTGGCTGCTAGGGGCGTCGAACGACCGTAAAAAGTTGGTGCGCCATGCTTGTCGCACCCTGATCAAGGCGGGCCATCCCGGGGCATTGGCAGCGTTTGGTTATGCGCCGCCGCAGCTGAGCGCCAGGTTCACCCTCTCGCCCGAAACCGCGCGCATGGGGGATGATGTGGAGATGGTTTTGACGCTGCAAAGCACAGGAAAGACTGCGCAGAAACTGGTCGTGGATTATGTGCTGCATTATGTGCGCGCAGGCGGCAAGACCGGGCCAAAAGTGTTCAAGTGGACGCAGACAACTTTGGCCCCCGGCGCGACCTGCACCCTGACCAAGGCGCATAAGCTGCGCGAGGTGACGACGCGGCGCCATTACGCCGGGCTGCACCGGATTCAGGCACAGGTGAATGGTCAGGCAGTTGCCGAGGCCACGTTCACCTTGTCGCGGAATGGCTAACGCAGTTTCCCATGTGAAACGCATTGACACACGCGCGACGATTTAGGTGCGGAAAATGTCGGATTCCCGCCTGGAAATCCAAAATGCGACCTGTATACGCGATCATGACACAAGGCCGCACCCAACCAAACAGGGACCAAAGATGAGCTATAAATCCGACATCGAAATTGCCCGCGAAGCCAAGAAACGCCCGATCATGGAGGTTGGCGACAAGCTGGGCATCCCGTCCGAGCATCTGCTGCCCTATGGTCATGACAAGGCCAAGGTTGGTCAGGAGTTCATCAATTCGCTGAAAAACCGCGAAGATGGCAAGCTGATCCTGGTGACGGCAATCAACCCGACACCCGCCGGCGAAGGTAAGACCACGACCACTGTTGGTCTGGGCGATGGTCTGAACCGTATCGGCAAGAACGCGATGATCTGTATCCGCGAGGCCTCCTTGGGTCCGAACTTTGGCATGAAGGG
>DFBF01000185.1:4439-12241 GCA_002367285.1 Rhodobacteraceae bacterium UBA3087
GTGGCGTGGCGTCGTGTGGTCGACATGAACGACCGCGCTCTGCGTGACATTGTTGTGTCGCTTGGCGGCGTGTCGAACGGTTTCCCGCGTCAGACCGGGTATGACATCACCGTGGCCTCTGAAGTCATGGCGATCCTGTGCCTGTCCAACGATCTGGCCGACCTGCAAGAACGTCTGGGAGACATCATCGTCGCCTATACCCGTGCCCGCACGCCGGTCTATTGCCGTGACATTGGCGCCGATGGCGCCATGACGGTTCTGCTCAAGGACGCGATGCAGCCCAACCTGGTGCAGACGCTGGAAAACAACCCGGCATTCGTGCATGGCGGCCCGTTCGCCAACATCGCACACGGGTGCAACTCGGTTATCGCGACGCAAACCGCATTGAAACTGACCGACTATGTCGTCACCGAAGCCGGTTTTGGCGCCGATCTGGGCGCTGAAAAGTTCATGAACATCAAGTGCCGCAAGGCCGGTCTGGCCCCCTCGGTGGTTGTGCTGGTGGCGACGGTGCGGGCGATGAAAATGAACGGCGGTGTTGCCAAGGCCGATCTGGGGGATGAAAACGTCGAAGCCGTGAACAACGGCTGTGACAACCTGGGTCGCCACATCGAGAACCTGAAAAGCTTCGGCGTGCCGGTCGTGGTTGCGATCAACCACTTTGTCACCGACACCGATGCCGAAGTGGCGGCGGTCAAGGACTATGTTGATGGCCATGGCGCCGAGGCGATCCTGTCGCGCCACTGGGAGCTGGGGTCGGAAGGGTCGGAAGCGCTGGCAATCCGGGTTGCCGAAATCGCTGACGCGAATGTCGCCAGCTTCGCGCCGATCTATCCCGACGACATGCCGCTGTTCGAAAAGATTGAAACCATCGCCAAGCGCATTTATCGCGCGGATGAGGTTCTGGCCGACAACAAGATCCGAAACCAGTTGCGCGACTGGGAAGAGGCCGGGTATGGCCACCTGCCGGTCTGCATGGCGAAAACGCAGTATTCGTTTAGCACGGACCCGACCCTGCGCGGCGCGCCCACCGGCCATTCGGTGCCTGTGCGTGAGGTTCGCCTGTCCGCCGGTGCCGGTTTCATCGTTGTCGTCTGCGGTGAAATCATGACCATGCCGGGTCTGCCGCGCAAACCCGCGGCGCTGTCGATCGGAATCAATGACGCAGGCGAGGTTGAAGGCTTGTTCTAAGCCGCAAAATAAGGTCTTTGCTGGTCAGGACTGATCTGACCCGCAGGGACACCCCATGACCATGTTGACACCCCCGACCGATTGCAATTCGATGCCTGCGCTGCGTGCCGAAATTGACACCCTGGACCGCGACCTGGTGGCCCTTCTGGCAAAACGGGCGGGCTATATCGACCGCGCCATTCAGCTGAAACAAGTGAACGGCTGGCCGGCGCGCATTCCGTCCCGGGTAGAGGACGTGGTCACCAAGGTGCGCCAGGCGGCGGACGGGCAGGGGCTGGACCCCAATCTGGCCGAAACCCTTTGGCGCCAGTTGATTGACTGGTCGATCACCCGCGAAGCGCAGGTCATCGGCGACACGAAGGACAGGGCCGAGTGAACGCCACGATCATCGACGGCAAAGCCATCGCAGCCCAAATGGGCAAGGCGGTGGCGGTTGACGCCGCCGCGCTGGCCGCCGAGGGCTGGCAGCCGAAACTGGTCTCGGTCAGTGTGGGCGATACCGCCGCCGTCGAACTCTATGTGCGCAACCAGCAACGCAGTGCCGAAAGCGCCGGTGTTCGGTTCGAGGCGCGCAATTATCCGCAGGAAACCTCGCTGGAACAGCTGACAGGCATTTTGCAGGATTTGAACGGCGATCCGCGCGTCAATGGCATCATCATTCAGCGCCCATTGCCTGACCACATCCCGGTGAAAACACTGCAAAAAACCGTGCATCCCCTGAAGGATGTCGAAGGCATGCACCCGGCCAGCATTGGCAATATCGTTTATAACGATCTGGCGCTGGGGCCCTGTATGGCCGTTGCTGCCGTGGAAACCCTGAAAACCCTGCCGCTGGATATCGAAGGGCTGAATGTGACCGTGATTGGTCACAGTGAAATCGTTGGCAAACCAATCGTTTTCCTGCTGATGGGGCTGGGCGCAACCGTCACGGCCTATCACCACATGACGCGCTCGGTTGCGATGCATTCGCGCGCTGCGGACGCTGTGTTTGTGGCCGTAGGCAAACCGGGGCTGGTGACCGGCGAGATGCTGAAACCCGGCTGCGTGGTGATCGACATTGGCATCAATCGGGTCGATGGCAAAACCGTCGGCGACGCGGATTTTGACAGCTGTTCGCCCATTGCCGGCAGGATCACCCCCGTGCCCGGCGGCGTCGGCCCCGTCACCGTTGCCACTGTGATGAAGAACGCCGCGCTTGCCACGCGCCTGCAAATGAACCACTACCGCGACAGTTACGTCTGCGTCGAAAACCAAGGATAGACCCATGAGCGCCACGATCATCGACGGCAAAGCCTTCGCCGCCACGGTTCGCGAAAAAGTCGCGGCCCACGTCACCCGTCTGAAGGAAGAAAACGCCATTACCCCCGGCCTGGCCGTGGTGCTGGTGGGCGAAGATCCCGCCTCGCAGGTCTATGTGCGCTCCAAGGGCAAACAGACCGCCGAAGTCGGCATGAACAGCTATGAACATAAGCTGGATGTCGAAACCTCCGAGGCCGACCTTCTGGCGTTGATCGATCAGTTGAATAACGACCCCAAAGTGCATGGAATCCTTGTGCAATTGCCGCTGCCTGGGCATCTGAACGAAGATCTGGTGATCAATTCGATCGACCCGGCGAAAGACGTGGACGGGTTTCACATCTCGAATGTCGGCCTGCTGGGCACGGGACAGAAATCCATGGTGCCCTGCACGCCGCTGGGCTGCCTGATGATGCTGCGTGACCATCATGGATCGCTTTCGGGCATGAACGCGGTCGTGATTGGCCGCTCTAACATCGTTGGCAAACCGATGGCGCAGCTTTTGCTGGGCGACAGCTGTACCGTGACCATCGCGCATTCGCGCACCAGGGACCTGCCGGATGTGGTGCGCCGCGCCGATATTGTCGTGGCCGCAGTTGGGCGTGCAGAAATGGTGCCGGGCGATTGGATCGCCAAGGGCGCAACCGTCATCGACGTGGGCATAAACCGCATTGATGCCCCGGAAAAGGGCGAAGGCAAGACCCGCCTGGTGGGCGACGTGCATTTCGAAAGCGCTGCTGCCGTTGCGGGCGCCATCACACCGGTTCCCGGCGGCGTTGGGCCGATGACCATTGCCTGTCTTCTGGCCAATACCGTGACGGCCTGTTGTCGCGCAAATGGCCTGGCGGAACCCGAAGGCCTGACCGCCTGATCCGGGCATCCCTGCGACAAAAAGGATAGGCAAAACCCCTGGTGCACGGGTTTTGCCGCTGTTCTGCTAACCGAAGTTTCACATTCCTGCGCGACACCGATCCCAGCGTATCTTTTGGGGTTTTTGATTATGCTGCGGGCCCTGAATTCGGTTGTCGCGACCATGGGGTATGGCGGCATGATCCATCAGTTCAAGAACTATGTGCTGCGCCAGGATGCCCCTCGGGTTGCCCGGGTCGAGACCGCAATCAGTGCCGCCCGTGAGGCCTTGGCGGCCTATGCACGGTTTGATGTGACGGCGGAAGAGCTCCGCCGCGCTGGCAGACATCGAAAGTGTGATCACGGCCCATGAAACGGGGTTGGCCAAGGCGCAGGAACTGGCAGAAACGGGGCAGACACCTGAACAGATCGACGCTGTTGTCAAAGTTTCGGATGCGCCAGCTTTGCAAGGAACGGCCGCTTTGGCCAAGGCGATTTCTGTGGAAACGGCCCTTGCCAAGGCACAGTTGAATGAGGATCTGACCTATACCCGGCTCCTGACCCTCCTGTCGGCCCTGGTCGTTGTGGTGTCGTCGGTTGTCTTGGCGGTGGTCAGCGCGCGCATTCTGTTGTTCAAAATTGCCAGCCCCGCCAGACGTATCGCGGTTGAGTTGGAAAAACTGGCCGGAGGAGGAGCCGATATTCGTGTCGATAACATGCTGCTGGACACCGAGCTTGGCGCCATTGCGAAAGCGGCAAAGCCTTCCGCGAAAACCTGATCGAACGCCGCCAGATGGAACAGGAAAAACAGGCGGCAGATCAACGCGAACGGGAGTTGCTGGAATGCAATATGGCCACAGAAAAGCAGGCCCGCCTGGATGCCGCGGAAATGGCCTCAGCCATGCAGGGTGATTTCACACACCGGGCCGACACAGATGTGGCGGATCAAAACCTGATTGTGTTGATCGAGGCGGCTAATCCTTTCTTGTCCGGGGGCGAAGCAAGCCTGTCGGCGACGGGTGATGTGTTGATGGATCTGTCCCATGGCAATCTTCGGGTGCGAATGGACGGGTTTTACGAAGGGGTGTTCAAGGCGTTGCAGGGCAACATGAACCAAACCCTGGAAACGCTCGAGGAAATGGTGGAAGAGATATCATCCAGTGGTCAGACGGTATCGCTGAAATCCGATGAGATTCAGGCGTCTGCTGACGATCTGGCACGCAGGACGGAAAAAAGCACCGCGTCGCTGGAAGACGCCGCCGCAGCGATGGATGAAATCAGCGCGACCGCGCAATCTGTGTCTGAGAATATTTCGTCAGTGTCGAAAAGTGTGACCATAGTGGCCGAGGCCATGCAGGCTGTGTCGGAGGTGAGCGATGCGATCGGTGTCATTTCCAAGCAAACCTCGGAGGCCGCAGATGCGGTTGATCAGCAAGCCGCAGGCTTGGCGGGTGTCAATGCGGCCATCAGTGAACTTGATGGCGCAACTCAGGTCAACGCGGCGATGTTTGAACAAGTCAACGCCACCAGTCACACATTGCGCAGCGAGGCTGCCCTGCTGGAACGCGCGATTTCCAAGTTCCAATCGGACGATGAGGCCACGAATACACCCATAACAGATGGGGAGGGTCACCCATTCCCAGCACCCTCTGACAAGGACAGCCCTGCCTTCGCGTCTGCCAGCTAGGTCGTTCTATATGCGCAGTTTCTTAGGTGCGCGCACAAGGGGGCAAACGCCTAAAGGCCGTGTAGGTCGGCGTTGGAACAGATCAGTCCTTGAAGACCGGGTCCCGTTTTTGCAAGCCAGCCATGATCGCCTCCATCTGGTTTGGCGTTCCAACCAGCCCTTCTTGCACAACGCTTTCAAGGATCAATGTGGATTCGATATCGGTCAATTCAGTGTCGGTGATCAACTGTTTCGCAGCCCGCACGGCGTCGGGGGATTTCAGGGCGATCTGCTGGGCCAGGTCTTTTGCCCGGGCAACGGGGTCTTTTGCCAATTCGGTCACAAAGCCCCAGGCCTGTGCATCTGCGGCGGCGAACTGTTCGGCCGTATAGGTCAAGCGGCGGATCACATCACCCCGGGCCAAACGGCGCATCAGGACCATGCCGCCCATGTCCGGGATCAAGCCCCAGCGCCCTTCCATGATCGAAAAGCGGGCGTCAGGTGCAGCGATACGCATGTCCGCCCCCAACATGATTTGAAATCCACCGCCAAAAGCATATCCGTTGATTGCTGCGATCACCGGTTGCGGCAGCTCGGCCCAAACCATCGCGGTTGCCTGAAACAGGTTTGACCGGTTGTGTGTGCGCTTGGCAAAGCCAACGTCCTTGGCAGCCTTGGCCAGCAAGGGCATGGCTGCCACGTCCAGCCCGGCACAGAATGCTTCGCCGGCGCCGGTCAGAACCACGGCCCGGATATCCTTGCGCTTGGCCAAAGACGCCCCGGCCGCCACGATCGCTTCGATCATCTCAAGGTCCAGCGCATTGCGTTTTTCGGGACGCGAAAGTGTGACAATGGCAACGGGGCCGTCTTCAGTAATCGTGACACGTTCGCTCATGGTGTTCTCCTCGATTTGGGGCAGTTTGGACAGGGCCGTGGCAAAACCCAAGCCTCACGTTGCGGCAGTTATCCCGCGTGGCTGAGAGGGACCGGAACCATGGTGCCCAACAGCACTGCGATGTGGTGGCGTGTCTCGCCCTTGACCGCATAAACATCGGCCTGAACGGTCATCAATCGGCGCCCCGGTCGGATCACGCGCCCCTCGGCGACCAGGTGATCGCCCTGCGCGGGAGCCAGAAGATTGATCTTCATTTCTGATGTCACAACCTCCTGATCTTCGGGCATCAGACTGAGCGCCGCATAGCCCGCCGCGCTGTCCCCTATGGAAAAGGTCAACCCTGCATGGCCAATACCGTGCTGCTGCAAAGCCCCGGGGGGGATTGAAGAGGTGATCTGACACTGCCCGGGCCGAATGTCCGTCAGCCCGGCGCCCAGCGTATGCATCATGGATTGGCGCGCGAAACTGTCGCGCAAACGGGCTTCGAGCTGTGGGTCACATTCTGCCATTCTGTTTCCAATCCTGTTGACGATCCGGGTGGGCCTGCTTTCGGGGTATCAGGGCGGGCAGGGGGAACCAACAGTTTCGTCCCGTTATGTCATGGCGCAAAGCCGGCGTGAAAAGGGGCGGTCACTCCTGATTTTGAAGGATGACACTCAGGGTCCAGTCAGCCAAACCACCACCCATTGGTCGAAAGCCGGTGAGTTTGGGCGGCCACACAGAAAACACCCCGTCAGGTGGAAAATACCTGAGAGCTAGCCGCGCGGCATCGGAATAGCCCGCGGTACGTTTCCAACCAGAACCGCCACAGCCTCAGGGCGCATCAGGCGTACAAGGGCTGCGTCGTCAGATCGCAAACCGCCCGTATATGTGCCATATGCGGGCAGGATCACGCGATCACTGTCATGTAAAAGGCACGGGCGCGACAGCCCGCGTCCCCGCAGCCGAACCTGCGCCTTGGGGTGGTAATGTCCGGAAATTTCGCCTGCCGCACCCGCCCGCGCAATGTGGCGAAAGCTTAAAGGCGGGGCGTGGAGTTCGGCCAGATGCGTGCCCCCCAACCCCACGGGGCCTGGGTCATGGTTGCCCTCGATCCAGACCCAACGCCGCCCCGCCATCAGCCCGGTCAACCACAAGGTATCGGCTTCATCCAGGTTTTCACTGGCCTCAAGGTCATCGAAACTGTCGCCCAGGCAGATCACCGTCGCCGCTTCGCTCAGCTCTATGTCCAGGGACAAACGCGCCAGGGTGTCGCGGGTTTCATAGGGTGGCAAATGGGTGCCATCGCGCCGGGCAATCCGTTCGGATTTCCCCAGATGCAGGTCCGATACACACAGAGTACGCGTCTCAGCCCACCACAACGCGCCAGATGGCAGCATGCGCAACCGTGTGCCCGCAAAGATGAAATCATACCCGTTCATATTTTGTTCCAACAACATTCCGGGCCGAAAATCAAGGCCTAAGCCAATCCGGCCGCGGCCGTCAGCCGGTCCGCCTCGGTCGTCAACAGAGCTTCGGCCCCGACACCATCGACGGGCACCTTGCCGACTTCCAGAAACAGAGGGGCCGCGAAGCTTTCCTCGACCTCGCCCAAGGGTTTTCCGCCCCGCCCCTTCATGCGGACCTTCAGCGTATGGGTGTCCTGGATCGTGCCGATGTTCATATGGATTTGTTGCGCCAGGCGCGGGTCGCGCAACTGCCATTTCCCGTCGGTGCGTTGCAGCAATCGTTGCCAGCGATCACAGGCGCGCAGGGCGTACCCGCCGGTGGCAACAAAATCCAGACAGTCGTCAAACGCGGCGCGGCTGAACGCGCAATAGGCACCCGCGCCTGTCACTTGGGTGAACAGGTCGTCGGCGTCAAAAGGCGCGGCGCAGGCGGTGATCAAAATGTGCTGGCACAACA
>DFBF01000174.1:0-34864 GCA_002367285.1 Rhodobacteraceae bacterium UBA3087
GCGGGCAATGAGAAGTCCACTTCGGTGCCCAAACCTTCGCGGTTGAAGTCATCCAGCACGTTTATACGGGATCGTATTCCCCGGGTCAGCTTCCCCAGGTCAGCGTTTTGTCCGGGACCTGAAGCAAGCTGGGTTGGGGTCAGGTGATGCGTTTATCCCGTGCCGTTTCAGACTGGTGACGCCCTCCAGTTTGACTGGAGCGAAGAGCATGTTGTTCTGGGCGGTATTGCCCTGAAGGTGAAGGTCGCCCACTTCCGTTTGTGCCACAGCCGCAAACCATTTGTGGTGGCCTACCCGGGGGAACCGCAGGAGATGGTGCTTGATGCGTTTGTCCGAGCGTTGGCGTTTTATGGCGGCGTGCCGCGCCGGGTGATCATCGACACCGTGGTGCAGTTACGGCGAAATACAGCAACCCAACCCGATAAGCAGGGGTGGAGAGAATCCGAAATCACACCAGAAAATGTCCAGAAAGTGGGGAGTGGCTTAGGGGAAACGCCTCGCCCCTTAATCAAATTTAAAAATAACTTCGGACCAGCGCGCTCGACACGAGGCTCCACCCGTCTGCCACAACGAAGAATGCCAACTTGAATGGCAGAGACACAATGGCGGGAGGGACCATCATCATACCCATCGACATCAGGATGGCAGCAACGACGAGGTCGATAATCAGGAAGGGCAGAAACAGAAGGAAACCGATCTGAAAGGCCCTTTCAATTTCAGACAACAGAAATGAAGGGACAAGCAGCGACAAAGGCGCTTCGGGGCCCTGCTCGATCAGGGTCGTAGCATCCCGCAGGGATGCAAGGTTCTGAAAAGTATCGGCATCAACGCGGGCGGACATGAACACTCGGAAAGGCTCAAGTGCCGCCATAAAGGCAGGCTCAAGCTCCATCGTACCGTTCGAAAACGGTTCAGCACCCCGGATCCATGCTTCGGAAAACACTGGTTCCATGACAAAGTAAGTCAAGAACAACGCAAGGCTAATGATGAGCATGTTGGGTGGCGATTGTTGAAGCCCGATGGCCTGACGAAGGATCGACAAGACCGTAACGATGAATGGGAAACAGGTGATCATGATGGCTAGGCCCGGCACCAGGCTCAGAATGGTGACCAGGACAAGGAGCTGGATGGAGCGTGTCGCCATAGATCCATCATCACCAAGCGAAATGGAAATGTCCTGCGCGAGAACCGGATCCGCTCCAACCAGGAAAATCATGGTTAATACAACAAGGCCCACGGTGGCTTGGTTGATGGCCGGTACCCTCATTGGTCAGATCCCGGATTTCAGATCGGCCACTTCGGTCAGCCGCACGGCCAGTTGCCCGTTGGGGTCCCCCTCAACCTCTTCCAGCTCACCGCGCGCGATCAAAGTGTCCCCGACATAAAGCTCAACCGGGTCTTCCACCTTCTTGTCCAGAGGCAGAACCGAATCGGTCTTCAGCTTGAGCAAGTCACGCACTAAGGGTCGCGCCTTCCCAACGGAAATCGTGATTTCAATGGGGACCTGCGTAAACGGGTTCGAAGCACCATCTTCATCGAATTGGGTCAAATCATCCATTTTGGAACGCCTTTTCATTGAGTTCATACAAGCCATCGATTGCGGCGCCGATCCGATCGACCGCGCTGGTCAAATCCAGATGCTTTTCAGTTTTTCCTGACCGCAAGAATACCTGACCCTCTGCCAGGGTTTCCTCTTCAACCAGTTCAAATGGAACAGAGGTCACTTGTTTCAGAAGCTGCTCCAATGTGTTGCGGCTGGCGGGGCAAACCACGACCTCAATCGGGGTATCCGCCACCGTTGCAGCGAGCGGCAGCAATTCTTCGACGATTGTTTGCCCTATCGTGTCGGACACGATTCGGGGCAAAACCTTTTCAACCATCCCGTTAAGAAGCGGCTCCAAGGCATGCATGACATGACTGCGAGCTTCGTGAAAAGTGAACCCTAAGTCCTGCAAGTTCCGGGCAAATTCGGCCCCAATTCTGCTTTGATCGTCCGCTTCGGCACGCGTTGCGTCATCCCAGCCAGCTTTGTACCCAGCTTCGTATCCGTCAAGGCGGGCCTTCTCCAACAATTCGGGTGACACGTCTAAGGGTGCCGAAGCCGGTTCAGGTTGCCGTGCACGGGGCTTTTGTGGGGATGACGCCATGTCAGAGACGTCAAATTCCTCAAGTGGGAAGAGCGATTTCATCACGCGGGCTCCTCTTCATCTTCCATCCAGCCGCGCAAAATTTCAATTGTTTCACTTTGCCTCTCTTCAATCAGTGCACGCAAACGCTCAACAGGATCTCCACCCACGGCGGGCAACCCGTCATCCATTTCGCCAAAATCAAAATCCGAGACGACCGCCATGCCTGGTCCGCCAAACCCTCCTTCATCCAACTCCCCAGTCAGGGGGGGAAGCTCAGGTATCGTATCAGGATCCGGGAAGCCGGACGCACCGGTTGGTACGCTGGGTCCAGGCAGCGCGCCGGACACACCTCCCGGGACAGCCAATGACTGCGTTGCGGATACGCCAGCTTGGGATGCCAAGATCGGGCGCACAACGAAAAGGCCGAGAATCAGGGCCACAACCGCCAGAACGCCCAATTGGATGATTGACATCATATCGATGCCCAAACTGGTCAAGAACCCGGGGGAAGGTGCACTTCCCACCGTCACGACCGGTTCGAATTCCATGGTCTTGAGGGTCAGAGAATCCCCACGAGCTTCGTCCAGTCCAACAGCCGAAGCAACCAATTCCCTCAACGCCGAAAGCTCTTCCTCGGGCCTGGGTGTCCAAACCTCATACCCCTCAGCATCCGTGCTTCGAAGACCATCAACAAGAACCGCAACACTGATCCGCTTGATCGCCCCAGGTGTTCGGAGAATTTCCCGCGTTGTTTCAGAAACTTCATAGTTGACGCGTTCTCGCGTTTCAGAATTGTTCGACGACGAACTGCCTTCGCCCCCAGCCACGTCCCCAGAGGGCAGGTTTGACGCAACCGATACCCCCCCGTTTCGACTGTCGCTTGCTGCATTTGTGCTTTCCTCGGTTTCCGTCGAAATCGCCACGCGGCTGTCAGGATCGAAGCTGTGTTCCAGGATCGACTCACGTTCAGTGGCGGTGTCAACATTCACCTCGACAACTGCATTTCCATAGCCCACCCGCGCTTCCAACAAGCGTTCAACATTGCCTTTCAGCTCCTGGGCCCGGTCCGTGCTATCAGCCCCGCCGGTGGCGATGTCGTCACCCGACATGATCAGCCCACCGCGACCGTCGATGATCGAAACGTCCCCAGGGGCCAAGCCTGTCACAGCAGACGCAATCAAAAATTTCAAAGCCTTGGCTTGCTGCGCCGACAGTGATCCCGTTGTGGTCGTCACGGTTACAGACGCCGTGGGCACACCCCGCTGTCGAAAACCCTGAGGATTCGGATTCGCGATGTGAACGCGCGCGTTTTGCACAAGCGGCGAGGAGACGATTGTTCTGGCCAGCTCTCCTTCTTTTGCGCGCCAGTATGCGGCATCAAACATCTGAGATGTCGTTCCAAATCCGGAGAGCCCGTCAAGCAGTTCATACCCCTTGGAAGAACTGGTTGGCAGCCCCTCGCTGGCGAGGGTCATGCGCAATTCGTCACGCCGCGCGCTTTCAACGAAAATAGCACCGCCTCGAACTTCATATATAGCGCTACGAGCCTCTAACGCATTGACCACTTCCCCCGCAGGACCAGATTCCAGACCCGCGTATAAAAGTGATAATGATGGCTGGCTGGCCATGCGGGACAAGCCCAGTACCGCCGCAAACATAGCCACGGTTGCCACGACGACAATCACACGTTTGCGCATTTCAAGCGCGGACCAGACCGAAAGGATCTGCTGCAAGACGTAACTCCTTCTGCGAGCGGGCTTCTGCCCCCGTCAGTGCAACTCTTTTCCCAGATCGCCCTTAACAATCGGTTAGTGGAACTCAGGCTATAACGATTCGAGCGAAAAAAATTGGATAGCCGATATGGCGGAAGCAGAAGAGCCGGTAGAAGGTGAAGATGATCTCCCGAAGAACAAGTCCAAAAAGGGCTTGGTCATTGGGTTGGTCTTGGCGCTCGTATTGGGCGGAGGCGGATTTTTTGCCGTCTATTCCGGTATGATTCTTGGTTCGGACGACGAAGTTGCGCACATGAACGACGGCACACAAGACATTGTGGACCTGCCGCCCGTTGCCTTTGTTCCCATCGACCCATTGGTGATTTCTCTTGGCAACGGCGCCAACAATCAACACCTGCGCTTTCGCGCATCGCTCGAAGTCGAGCCGCAATACGAAGAAGATGTTACAGCCCTGATCCCGCGCGTTCTGGACATCCTGAATTCATACCTGAGAGCGGTGGAAATCAGCGACATTGAAGACCCTTCCGCCCTGATTTCCCTGCGTGCACAGATGCTGAGACGCATTCAACTTGTGACCGGAGAAGGGCGCGTGCGCGACCTTTTGATCATGGAATTCGTTCTGAACTAAGGACGGGAAACGGAGAATCCGATGGTGGACATGATTGCAGATATCCTGCTGGCCGCCGGCGCCCTTGGCGCCGCTTTCTATTGTCTTATTCTGGGACGGCGGTTGAAAAAATTCAACAACCTTCAAAACGGAATGGGTGGTGCTGTCGCCGTGCTGTCAGCCCAGGTGGACGACATGACAAAAACCCTGGAAAAAGCACGCAAGGCTGCTGGCCGGAGTTCCCGCGAGCTAACCGACTTGACCGAACGCGCAGAGGACGTCGCACGCAAGTTGGAGTTGATGGTGGCGTCAATGCATGACTTGCCTTCCTCCCCCCCGGACACAGTGACAACAACCGGAAAAGAGGAGCCGGATGAACCGCTGTTTCTGAGCCAACGCAACCGAATCGTGGAGGCCGCAGAATGAGACTGAAAAAGGACGGTAAGAAAACCCGCCGCCCAAGCCGAGGCGTTTTGTGGTTGATTGCACTTCTTCTGAGTTCCTCCGCCCTGGTTCGAGTGGGCGGACCTGTTGGTCATGCGATTGCGGGCGAAGTTATGGAGCGGGCGGGACAACAAGACAGCACCCAAGAACCGTCAGAAGACACCGCAATCGAAGCCGACATAGCACGTGTTCTTGCGCAACTCCAAGAACGTGAAGGACTATTGAAGGAGCGCGAGGCCGTGCTTGCAACACGACTTCAAGCACTGGACGTCGCCGAGGCGCAAATCGAAAAGAACTTGACCGCGCTGATTTCAGCTGAAGCCAATCTGGCCGCGACCATGGCCCTGGCGGACAGTGCCGCCGAAGACGATTTACAGCGGTTGACCGCTGTCTACGAAAACATGAAACCAAAAGAGGCTGCCCCCCTATTTGAAGCCATGGACCCCCAGTTTGCGGCCGGTTTTCTTGGGCGCATGCGAGCGGATGCCGCGGCTTCGATCATGTCAGGTCTTGAACCACAGACTGCCTATGCGATCAGTGTGATACTCGCGGGTCGAAACGCGAATGTTCCGACCAACTGACGCAAAAGAACAGGATTTGTTAACTTCAATCTGCAAAAGTCCCAATCAGGACGAGTGGAGGTTATCACATGATTAGCTTTGTCGGAATCGCGATGATTTTCGTGATGGTGTTCGGAGGTTATCTTGCTGCAGGCGGCAAGATGGGAATCATCCTGAAAACCCTCCCATTTGAATTTACAATGATCGGCGGGGCTGCTGCGGGTGCTTTTGTCATTTCCAACGACATCAGTGCAATAAAACACACGGTCAAAGACGTCGGCAAGGTATTCAAAGGGCCCAAATGGGCCGCTGAAGACTATAAAGACTTGCTCTGCCTTCTATTCGAGCTGATCCGCCAAGCCCGCCAGAACGCGGTGGCGCTTGAGGAGCACATCGAAACTCCTGAAGATAGCGTGATTTTTCAACGCTATCCGAAAATTCTGACCGACAAGGAAGGCATTGACCTAATCTGTGACACGCTTCGATCTGCCTCGATGAACTACGACGATCCACATCAGGTTGAGGAGGTCCTAGAAAAGAGGATGGAGGCGAACCTCCACCATGCCTTGCATTCGAGCCATGCTCTGCAAACAATCGCAGATGGCCTGCCTGCACTCGGCATCGTTGCTGCGGTTTTAGGGGTGATTAAAACGATGGGGTCAATCGATCAACCCCCCGAAATTTTGGGCCAGCTTATCGGCGGAGCGCTTGTGGGAACCTTTCTGGGGGTTTTCTTAGCGTATGGCCTCGTCGCCCCTTTTGCGTCAAAAGTAGAGACGGTTATCAAGGAAGATTCTCATTTCTATCAATTGATCCGCGAGGTCCTGGTTGCCAATCTCTATAATCATTCAACAAACATTTGTATCGAGGTCGGGCGCCAAAACACGCCCAGCCACATCCGCCCCGGTTTCTCCGACCTCGAAGAGGCACTGAAGGAAGTGAAGAAGGAGGCGGCATGATCCGCGTCTTTCTATTCGCCTTACTGATTCTGACCCCGTGCACACTGGGCGCACAAAGCGTGCCAGTACGTTCAGGCGAGCACGTCGACTTTTCACGCTTAGTTCTTGATTTTTCCGAACGCCAGAACTGGGAATTCGGACGGGTTCCCGAGGGATATGAGCTTCGACTTTCAAATCCAGAGATGGAATTTGATCTGACAACCGTTTTTCGCCTCATCCCCAAAACCCGAATTCAAGATGTGGCCGACCTTGGGGATGGGCGGCTTCTCATCCGCTCCAAATGCACCTGCCACGGGGATGCTTTCGACCTGCGCGGAACACAAGTGATCGTAGACATAAAGGACGGCCCCGCAACGCAAAGCGCCAGCCCATTTGACCGGGAATTGCCGCAACTTCCCAATCCGCAGGACAGCGCGCAGGTTGCTCAACGCCCTCCAGGACCATCCGCAAGCGTTACATCAATCCTCGGCATTTCGGTCACAATGCCGACCATTTTTCCAAACGGCGGCCCTGATCCCCAGCATGACACCGACAGGCCTGAACTTGCACGCGGCGGATTGCCACTTGCATTTGGTGATGCAGCTGCAATCCCTTTGAAGGCCTCGGCTCCCACATCTAAACCGAGTGTTTTGGAGGCCCCCGATGCTGAAACGGTTTCAAGCGAAACGGCCATCCTGGAAACCAACCAACAGGATAATCGTATCACGCCTTTAGAAAATGCATTGCTGGAACAAATCGGACGCGCAGCCGCTCAAGGTTTGCTTGAAGCTGATATCTCAAAAACTGAAGGTCAAATTTCTGAGGCTTTGGACCCAATTCCAGCGCCAGCCAGCCCTCATCCCGGAGGGATTGGAACCCCGCACGTCCCGCATGCAACCCCCACGGATCACGTTCAAATCCAAACCTCGATTGATAGAGGCATGGAACGGGGTCGTGCGGTTAATGCTCTGACACAGGTTGGCACAACTTGTTTGCCGGACAAGTATTTTTCCATTTCGCACTGGGGAAAACCGCCTTCAAATGGTGCAGACCTTTCTCTGCATCGCGCATCCATGCTTGGAGAATTCGACAGTGCGGACAGCGAAAAGCTCCAGGCTCTGGTACGCCACTATCTATATCTGACATTTGGAGCGGAGGCCGCTGCCTTAGTACGGCGGTATGAAGCAGACCTGGAACGTCCGGACCTTCTTGTTGCCATTGCTGAGATCATGGATCATGGTCAGGCTAGGCAACCGGATGCCTTGTTTGACCAGATGGGCTGTGCTGGGGCGGCCTCTCTTTGGGCAACTCTTGCACAACCCTCTTTGCGTCGAGGGGATGAAATTGACCGCAGCGGCGTCATCAAAGCATTCTCTGAACTTCCCCTGCATCTCCGACGTCATTTGGGTCCAATTCTGTCTGCCCGATTTCTAAAAATCGGCGACACCGAAACTGCCAGTGTACTTCGAGACGCGATCGCTCGAGCCTCGGGTAGCCACGGTAGTTCTTTCGATTTGCTTGAGGCAGAGCTCGACTTGGCGCATGGGAATACCGGACCAGCAACAGAACAGCTTGAGGAAATCATTGACGCCGATGCTGCGAATTCACCGGAAGCGATCTTGAAGCTAATTGAAACTCGCGTCTCAGCAGGTCTTCCTATTGCTGATAGGATACGAGAAATCGTTTCAACACTTGCCTATGAACATCGCGGCACATCAATGGGTGAAGCGCTTTTGTCTGCTGAAATTCGGGCACATGCTTATGGAGCTGATTTTGAGGCAGCGTTTCAGACACTCAACGGTGGGCAGAATTCTGGTCACCTTGCAGAAGATGCAGCCGCCACCCTGCGAGAAGAAGCCTTTCATCTTCTGGCTATGAATGGTTCCGATCCCAGCTTCCTGCGCTTCACACTTTCCTCAACAGCCACCTTGGCGCAGGCTCAGCCGTCCCTACGCAGAGCTGTTTCTGATCGACTTCTTACCCTTGGTTTTCCGACACCTGCCAGGGAAATATTGGGCACCTCTGCCATGGTTCCAGAATTGGAAGACCGAGTGCTTTTTGCGCGTGCGGCACTACTTGAGGGGAAGCCGGAGATAGCGCTGGGATACCTGTCTGGAATTCCGACACCCGTTGCGAAAAGCCTGCGAGCGGAAAGCTTGTCGATGCTGCGTGATCATGATGCCGCGGCATCAATCTGGCGCGACTTGGAAGAGAACGACGCAAGATTACAGGAAGCGTGGCGTGCAGGTGACTGGCAGCAGGTTGCAGACATGCCTGAAAGCCCGATGCAAGCCGCTGCGAAACTGATGTTGGGCCATGACCCAGCAGACAGGGAAGCTTCACCAACGGTCGAAGGTCTGCCAGATAATGCTATGTCACACGGGAGCGCCTTGCTGGAGGAAAGCCAAGCCGCACGCGCAGCATTAAACGACCTACTGACTGCGCTTGAAAAACCCTAACGCCACCCGGGGTCAGTTACAATTTGTAAACCAATTCTGTCTAGTTTGGCTTGTGAAACAGCAGCAAGAAATGCGGCAAAAATGACTGGAATTGTGTCTTCCCCCAAAAGGGCTGAACCTTACCTGGATGGTTCCCAAGGCTATCTGAGCGATGGTCGAAACTGCGCTAGGGCTGGTAAAACCTCATCATCAGAGCCGCCTGAATGTAGCGTCAAAATCATCATGGCGGGGCTTTCTTCAAAGCCGAAGAACTGGAATGGCGCTTTCTTTCAAACACGAAGGCGCGTATCGCCAATCCGGTTTGGTTTGGCGAAGTCTTCCTTCGAAGATCAGACAGAATCCGCCTCAAAACTGGGCGTCACTGACAAGTTTTCTCGTCGGCATACATCATGTCATTGACGCTTCGCCAAATCTTCAAACCAACAATTCTGCTCGCCCTTGCCTTGATGGGCGTGATTGTCATGATGATTCTTCCGATGCCCGCCTGGGTGCTAGACATTGGCTTGGCGACATCGTTCGCCATCGCCATTCTCATGTTTACCGTAACCTTGTTTATTGAGCGTCCCCTCGATTTCTCCGCATTCCCGACCGTGCTCTTGGCCAGCCTCATGCTCCGATTGTCGATGAACATTTCCTCGACCAAGCTCATTATTGGACAGGGCCATACCGGGACTGGGGCCGCAGGGAATGTTATTGAAGGTTTCGCAAATTTCGTCATGTCCGGAAGTGTTTTTCTGGGCCTCGTCGTGTTTGGCGTCCTGCTCATTGTGAATTTCATCGTGATTACAAAAGGCGCCGCCCGGATGGCTGAAGTCGGTGCCCGTTTCGCGCTTGATGGGATGCCAGGGAAACAATTGGCCATCGACAGTGACATGTCCGCCGGCGCGATCGACCACACGGAAGCAAAAGCCAGACGCGAAAAAGAACAACAGGAAACAACATTCTTTGGCTCTCTGGACGGTGCTTCGAAGTTCGTGAAAGGCGACGCAGTAGCAGGGTTGCTGATCACGCTTTTGAACATGGTCATGGGGCTGATTATCGGCGTAACAATCCATGACATGGAATTGGCACGCGCCTTCGAAACCTACGCGATCTTGACGGTAGGGGACGGACTGGTCAGCCAAATTCCTGCGGTGATTATCTCGATTGCGTCGGCCCTTCTGTTGGCCCGCGGCGGCGCAACAGGATCGACCGACATGGCGTTGTTTGCGCAGCTTGGCAAATACCCTCCTGCTCTGGCAACTGTCGCTATCCTCATGGCTCTTTTCGCCCTCGTCCCCGGCTTGCCATTTATACCGTTTGTGTCCGGTGCCGGAGTTCTGGGGGCATTTGCCTGGTGGGCACATCAACGCGCGGTCCAACAATCCGAGCAGGACGCGCAGACGTCGACAAGTGAGGAGCCAGTTCGAGAGGAAAGCATGGGCGACGTCCTGGATCTGGACGACATTCACGTTGAATTTGCGCCGGACCTTGTGACCATGGTGCTGGATCCGGCAACCGGACTGGATGCTCGTATCGCGAACATGCGCACGCATGTCGCAAGCGTCTATGGTCTGATTTTGCCCGAGATCCGCCTGACCGACAACGCGGCCTTGCCCGCTGGGGCATATGCCGTGAACATTCAGGGTGTCCAACAAGCTCAGGATCGTTTGGAACCAGACAAAGCCTTGGCGATCTTGACTGGAACCGAAATGGATCTGCCACCAGGGGAAAATGTAAAAGAGCCCGTCTACGGCGCACCAGCCCGCTGGATTCCAATGGATGCACAGGAAGATGCCGCATTGCAGGGGGGGACAATCGTGACTCCCACTGAAGTGCTCGCCACCCACCTTTTGGAAGTTGTGAAGCGCAATTTCGGGCGCCTTCTCAGCATGAAGTCCCTTCGGCGCCTGTTGGATGAGTTTACCAATCTGTCCGATCCCGCGCGAGCGGAAGCAAACCGTCGCCTACTTGATGAACTGGTGCCAGACAAGGTCCCCACAGATCTGCTTCTTTCGGTACTGCGTTTGTTGTTGGAGGAACGGGTCTCGATCAGAAACCTTCCCCTTATTCTCGAAGCAATTGCCGAAGCGCGACCTGTCTTGGCAACACCAGAAGGGATTTGCGAACACGTCAGGCAGCGGTTGGGCTTTCAGTTGATATCAGAGCTCAAACGTGAAGACGGCACCCTCCCTCTGGTTCAACTTGCACCGGAGTGGGAGGAGCTGTTCACAACCTATCAGATCAACACAGAACGCGGGCCTGGCGATGTCGCACTCCCTCCAGAACAATTCAATCGGCTGGCGAACTCCGTAGCAGAACGAATTGCGCGCGCGGGGGAAACCGGTATTTATCCGGCCGTGGTGACCTCCACCAGACGCCGCCGTTTCCTACGCACGGTCCTAACGGCAAAAGGGATCGCGAACCCGGTCTTTTCTTTCGAAGAAATCGGTACCGAAGCGCGACCATCGCTGGTCGGGATGATCCCGGCATGAACGAACAACTCGCCGAGATACTCGCTATGGGCCAAAGCAGTCTGGCGTTGGGCTTTATCGTTTTCTTGCGTGTTGGGGGCGCCATGGCCCTGTTCCCGGCCTTTGGAGAAAGATCAATTCCCGAGCGGATCCGCGTGATACTGGCCATCGCGTTTACCGCGATTGTTTCACCAGCCGTCGCCCCAACTGTACACCCTTTCCTTCCACAGGCGGGACGTTTTGGCATTCTTATCGTGACCGAACCTATTGTCGGCTTGTCAATTGGGGCGGTCATCCGCCTGTTCGTGTTTGCATTGCAGATGGCTGGAAGCATTGCGGCTCAATCCACCTCCCTGGCGCAAATTTTTGGCGGTGCAACAATCGATCCTCAACCCGCGATTGGCCACATTCTGCTGGTCGCTGGATTGGCTTTGGCTGTTATGACCGGGCTCCACGTCCGCTTAGTCGAAGTCTTGATCCTGTCCTATGAAATCTTCCCACCAGGACAACTGCCAGGGGCCGATTTGCTGACACAATGGGGAGTCGTCCGCATATCGCGGGCTTTTGGTTTGGCGTTTACATTGGCCGTACCGTTCGTCATCGCCTCGCTCATCTACAATGTGGCTCTCGGAGTCATCAACCGGGCTATGCCACAACTCATGGTCGCCTTTGTTGGCGCTCCGGCCATCACGGCAGGAGGTCTCATTCTTTTGCTCCTGACTTCGCCCATCCTTCTGTCGGTCTGGGTGCAGGCCTTGAACCTCTTTCTTGGTCAGCCATTTGGAGGGCCGTGATGGCAGATGGTTCCGACGATCAAGACAAGCAACACGAGGCAACACAAAAGAAGCTGGATGATGCTCGGAAAAAGGGCGAAATTCCTCGGTCTGCGGATTTAACGACTGCGGCCGCGTATGCAGGGCTTCTGATCGTTGCAGTATCCTTGGGCGCAACAAGTCTGAAAGGCCTTGGCTCCGACCTTCTTGGATTGGTCGCGCGCGCTGACACCCTGTCGCGCGATGTTTTTGCGGGCGGGGGGCATGCCTTTCTCGGTTCTCTACTGCGAGACATGTCCGCCCGATTGGCACCTTGGTTCCTGGTCCCCGGCGTATCCGCCCTTCTCGTTTTGATTGCGACACGGGGGTTCGTTGTCGCACCCGAGAAACTTCAGCCAAAGCTAAGTCGAATTTCTCCCCTGTCCAATGCCAAGAACAAATTCGGCCGCAGTGGCTTGTTCGAGTTTTTCAAGAGCTTTACCAAATTGACGATCTACTCCTTTGTGTTGGGTGTTTTCCTATGGCGTGAAATGCCCGATGTGATTGGCACCATTGGCCTGAACCCGGCCATGGCGACTGTTGTTTTGCTGAATTTATGTGTCAAATTCTTCGCCCTTGTTCTTGGGATTGCCTTGGCAATTGGCGGGGTCGACTTCATGTGGCAGCACCAAGAACACTTGCGCAAGAACCGTATGTCCCACAAGGAATTGATGGACGAGGCCAAACAGAACG
This sequence comes from Rhodobacteraceae bacterium UBA3087, assembly GCA_002367285.1. GTDB lineage: Bacteria > Pseudomonadota > Alphaproteobacteria > Rhodobacterales > Rhodobacteraceae > Aliiroseovarius_A. The sequence goes on from DFBF01000174.1 coordinate 12,829, forward strand.
AAGGCGACCCACATGTAAAGCAGCAGCGCCGGCAAAAGGGATACGAAATCGCGATGAGCCAAGGCTTGCAGGATGTTCCGGATGCTGACGTTATTGTGGTAAACCCAACCCACTATGCAGTCGCTCTCCAATGGTCGCGTCTTCCAGGTGAAGCCCCAATCTGTATCGCAAAGGGGGTGGACGAAGTCGCCGCCCGCATTCGCGAAATTGGGGCCGAAGCAGGTGTCCCAATCCACCGAGATCCGCCAACGGCACGGGCCATTTTTGCGGTGGTTGAAATCGGACAGGAAATACATCCAGACCAATACCAAGCCGTGGCAGCCGCCATTCGGTTTGCTGAAGATATGCGCAGCAAGGCTCGTACGCAACTTAGGAGAAAACCGTGAACGACCCCCTGGAAGGAATGAAACGCCTTGGGCAAATGATTCTTGACGCGGAACTCGCGAGGCTCAAAGCCATCCAGGACAAGATGAATACGCAGAAAGGGCGAACGGCTGCCCTGGATCAACAACTTCAGGCCAGGTCAGATCAGGTAAACCTTGGGCACGACGACCTTGCTTTGACAACGGGCCACGATGCTACTTGGCAAACTTGGCTGCGAACACAACGCGCGGCATCCAATGCCGAATTGGCGGGTATCGCTGCAGAGCGCGAAGATCAGCTTCTTCAGGCCCGTCATTCTTTTGGTCGCGCACAGGCAATCGAAGCATTGCAAAAGCGCGCCCTTTCAGAGCGCGCTTTGAAGATTTCTAAACGGAAAGCCTTCGATTGAGCCTCAGATATCCTGACGTACAAAGTCGGTTATCAGAACATCAATAATGATATCGCCCAGTATACGATGAGCGACTTCCCGAAGTGCTGTTCTGAGAGAGTTGAGTTTTTCAACCTCTGTGAACACCCCATCAAAACCACCGGCGTTCGCATGGGCAAACAAGATTTGCAAAAATGCGTCGCGAAGCTTGGGTTCACGTTGATAGAACTCTTCACTTCCACCAGGCGTGACCTCCAGGCTGAAAGCCAAAACCACAAGAGCACTGACCTGCGCATCCTTGACAACCGGGACAACAAACTGGTTGTTCATTTTGACGAAATCGCTGGTTGGCTCACCCTCCTCAACCGGTTCTGCTTGCGCAGCCGGTGCAGCAGCCAGATGTTCACCAGCCTCAGGATCACCACAAGGGTTGGTTTCAACAACCTCTGGTTCGGATTTCAACATCAATCCTGCGCCGACGCCAGCACCCAGGCCGATCAACGCAAGTAGAATGGGAAGGATTTTACCCATGATGGGCTCCTCTCAGAAAGGTAGGACGATATCGGCGACTTGTTGGCCATAGCGGGGCTGCTGAACGTCGGTGATTTGGCCCCGCCCACCATAAGAAATCCTAGCCGAAGCAATCTTGTCATAAGGGATTTCATTCTGGCGTGAGATATCTTCGGGGCGCACGAATCCTGTCACGAGCAGTTCGCGAAGCTCGAAATTGACACGGACTTCCTGCGTTCCTTGAATTTGCAAAACACCGTTGGGAAGTGTTCCCAGAACCGTGGCGGCGATCCGAAGAGTCAGCTTTTCATTTCGCTTTGTCGACCCATTGCCAGAGGATGCGCTGTCTGAATTCGTCTCGATTGCCGAGCCCATGGTCGCACCCTCAGCCATTTGACCGTCGATCAGTTGTGGTAGGCTCAGTAGGTTTGGAACTCCCATGGTTTCCGATCCACTGCGCGCCCTTTGCGAGCTGTTCTTGAACTCAGCCTGGTCATTGATCTCGATGACAACAGTCAGGATATCTCCTGCGTTCTGCGCGCGACGATCCCCAAGAAGCGACTGACGGCCACCGCTCCACAAAGATGCGCGGTCCGCAGGGCGCTGGGCTTGGGTGTCTTGCGGAAATTCAGAAGCTGTCATCGCCCGATGCTCGGCGCCGCCTTCAATTGCAGTCATGCCCGGGGGCTTGCCAACATTTTCCAACCGCTCACAGGCAGTTGTCAAAAGAACAAGGGGAAGAAGGAAGGCGAGAAACCGCATATCGTGGTCCTTTACATCGATGGGATTTGGGGGGTGCTGACGGTGACAGAGCCGTCGGCCCGCACGATTCCGGTGATCGTGCTGCGAGAAGAGAGATTCATGACGCGAATGGCGTCACCGACACCACCGCGGGAAAGTGACCGGGCCTCGGCGGCAATGATCAGCGCGCCGGAGATATAGAAAAGGGTCACGATCTGGTTGCGTTCGATGATTGCGGGTGGGCCGATATCCTCGATCCGGATCGGGCGACCCGCATAGAGAACGACACGCGCCTCTTGGCCGATCACCTCCTCCAGAGCCACGTAGGTGCCAGGGGTGTCGCCCGTTACCAAGGTCACGTCGCCTGGCCCGAGAATAGCTTTGCTTCGGATCGTGCGCGTGGGCGTCACAGTATCGGCAAATGCCGGTGTGATCATGGCCAACAATGCCAATATACGGATCATCAGCGCACCTGTGTCGTTGCGGCCAACATTTGGTCAGCGGCGGTAATGACCTTCGAATTCAGTTCATACCCACGCTGCGCTTCGATCAACTCGGTAATCTCGCGCACGGCATCGACGGAACTGTTCTCAAGGTAGCCTTGCCGCAGGCTTCCCAACCCGTCTTCGCCGGGAACACCCACAACTGCGGGGCCCGAGGCTTCGGTTTCAAGAAACATATTCGACCCAATCGCCTCCAACCCTTTCTGATTGGTGAAATTGGCCAAAGTGAATTGACCCAGCAGCTCCGCCTCAACCTGATTGTTGAAGTAGGCATAAATTTCACCATCCGCGTTGATGGAAATGGACCGGGCGTCATCGGGAATGGTAATGTCGGGCACGATGGGGTGGCCGTCCGAGGTCACGATCTGCCCGTCCCCGGTCAGCTTCAACCCACCATCACGGGTATAGCCGGATTGGCCCGACGGCAGAGCCACTTCCAAATACCCCCGGCCCTCGATCGCGACGTCAAGTTCGCCGTTCGTTTGCGAAAGCGACCCCTGTTGAACCATCATGGACACAGAAGTCGGGCGCACGCCCAGGCCCAGCTGGACACCAGTCGGCAAAACGGTTCCGTCAGCGGCATTGATCGTGCCAGGCCGCGCCATCTGTTGATAGTGCAGATCGGAAAACTCGGCGACGCGGGCATTGTATCCCGTCGTGTTCATGTTCGCGAGGTTGTTCGAGATCGTCTCGACCCGCATCTGTTGGGCCAGCATCCCGGTGGCAGCAATTTTCAGGGCACGCATTGGGGGCTCCTTTTACTTGATGACGGTTTGGAGGACGGAACGAATGCGCTCATCCTCCTTTTCCAGGAAGGTCTGGCCCAGCTCATAGGAACGCTGAACCTCGATCATGCGGGCAATTTCACTGACCGCATCGACGTTGGAATTCTCGACAAATCCTTGCAAGATCACTGAGCCTTCGATCACCGGCTCGGTACCGCCTGGGGCCTCGAAACGAACTCCGTCCCGATGTTGCAAATCGGCGGGATTTGCAGGGGTGAACAGACCCAATTGGGTCAAAGGGCGACCATCAGCCGACAGTGTCCCATCGGCGGCGACCGCAATGCTTTGCGCGTCTGGCGGCACGAAAACCGGCGCGCCGCCACCATCCAACAGACGCAATCCGTCCTGAGTGACCAGTTCGCCCTGACCGTTTGGGATAAAAGCCCCCGCGCGCGTCAAAAGTGGTCCTTGGGGACCTTCAATCATGAAGAACCCCTCACCTTCGATGGCAAAATCGAAGGTACCACCTGTCTGGGTCAAAGGCCCCTGCATCAGGTTGGTAGAGCGAACATTGGCGGTCGCCATCGACAGCGATTCATCGCCTGGATCCAGCGCCTGGACGAACTCGGAAAAAATCAGGCTTTCACTGCGAAAGCCTGTGGTCGAAACATTGGCGATATTGTTGGCGACATTGCGCATTTCGGCCAACAGGCCGGATTGGCGGGTCAAGGTGGTATAGCCAGCGTTGTCCATGCGTTATCCTCCTGCTGCGATCAAAGTGATGATCGTATTCTGGAAAAATCCCGTCAGGGTTTCGGTCATGAACCCCATCGACACCCAGAAGACGGCTAGAATGGCCGCCAGTTTCGGCACAAAGGTCAGGGTCATTTCCTGAATTGAGGTCAGCGCCTGGAACAGGCCAACCGCGACACCGGCCACCAAGGCAACGGTCAGGATCGGCATGGAGATCAGTACAGCGTTCCATAGCCCTGCCCGCAACGTGTCATAGAAGATGATTTCATCCATCAGACCGGCATCCTCAGGATTTCCTGGTAGGCTTCGACCACCTTGTTGCGCACGGTCACTGCGGTTTCGACCGCCAGCTCCGTCTGTGCCAAAGCCTGAACCAGGGCATGGGGATCTGCGTCGCCCGCCATGGTCGCCATGGCGGTCTGCTCCCCTTGTTGAATGGTTTGCGCAAAGTCACGCGCGACCCCTGCGAAATCAGGGCCGCCGGACCCGTCCGGTTGAGGCTTCGGCGCTGTGGCCGGACGGGTGGCTGCATAGCCTTGTGCGGCGAGAGAGGATTTGACGTCCATTCTGGTGCCTCCTATCTGCGGAGCAGTTCAAGCAAACCCTTGGACATTTGTCGGGCTTGATCGAACATTTTGAGGTTTGCCTCATAGGAACGCTGCGCTTCGCGCGCGTCTGCGATCTCGACCACCAGATCGACATTCGATCCATCATAGTAGCCAAGGTCATTCGCCATCGGATGAGAGGGGTCAAACACCCGGGGCAATTCGGATTGGTCCATCGACATGGGGCCCAGATCGACCTGGCCCGTCGCACGGCCGCCTTGCAGGACCTGTTCAAAGGCCACGATTTTACGGCGATAGCCGGGCGTATCGACATTTGCGATATTTTCGGACACGTGGCGCAGGCGCGCGGCCTGGCTCTGCATGCCCGATGCGGCGGCGGCAACTGAATTTCTGAGATCACTCATGATACATTCCCTTTCCTATCGACCCAAGCTGGATCGCATGATCCTGAGCGAGGTCTGGTAGATCGAGAGTGCCATATCGTGATCGCGCTTCACTTCCGCAGCAGCCATCATTTCGCTTTCCAGCGACACGTTATTCCCATTCGGAGAAGCCGCACCGGGGCGGTATGTTTCGCGCGCAGCGGTCACTTGGTGCCCCGCTTCGCCGGCACTCATGTGTCCGACCCGCGTCGCACGCATCGCACTTGTATCGCGTGTCGCATAGGTGTCGGCGAACGACTCCATATCCCGGGCGCGATACCCGGGCGTGTCGGCATTTGCCACATTCTGTGCAATGGTCGACTGACGTTGGGCAGCGTGCATCGCCAGACCCTGCGCCATGCGGAATATTTCCATTTTATCGAACATCGGGGCTTCTCCCTCGACTGGTTTCAACCAAGGCTTAACCCTGATTCCTTTAGAAAGGGTTTCAGACAGTCAGGAGGCGTCAAAATGCAAACAATTGGATTCGATCAGTTGACCGCCGAGGTCGCGGCCGTAAAGCCCGTACGCGACATCGGGCGAGTCGTCGCTATTGGACGGGGCACTCTGGAGGTGTCGGGCCTGTCGGATGTCGCCGCGCAAGGGGACTTGGTGGAAATCGGGCCGCCAGGGAAAACAGGGCGGCTGGGCGAAGTTCTGAACCTGGCCCCTGACATCGTCACCGTTCTTCCGGATGGGGATGTCGAAGGTCTGCAAATTGGTGCGGCCGTCAGCCTGAGAGGCTCTTCGCAGATTGCACCCGATGATAACTGGATAGGCCGTGTGATCGACCCGTTCGGACAGGCGCTGGACGGACGCCCCATTTTGCGTGGCGCCAGCGCGCGCCCGTTGCGCGGTGTGTCTATCAATCCGACCGAACGGCGGGTTCTTGGATCACGTCTGGAAACCGGATTGTCGGTGTTCAACACGCTTCTTCCCTTGGTTCGCGGCCAACGGATCGGTTTGTTTGCGGGCTCAGGGGTTGGGAAATCGACCCTGCTTGCCAAACTTGCCCGTGGCGTTCACGCCGACGTTGTGGTGATTGGTCTGATTGGCGAGCGAGGGCGCGAAGTCCGTGAATTCGTCGAACGTGTTTTGGGGCCTGATGGCATGAAACGTGCGGTCGTGGTCGCCGCGACATCGGATCAATCCCCGCTGGTGCGCCGGCGGTGCGGGTGGACCGCCATGGCCGTTGCCGAACACTTCCGGGACCAAGGGAAACACGTTCTGCTGTTGGCAGATTCGATCACCCGTTTCGCCGAGGCGCACCGCGAGATTGCCCTGGCCTCAGGCGAAAGCGGGTCCTTGCGTGGCTTTCCTCCTTCGACCACCCAGCAAATCACATCGCTCTGTGAGCGTGCCGGTCCTGGGGCCGGAACTGCGGGGGACATCACGGCCGTCTTTTCCGTTCTCGTTGCCGGATCAGATATGGAGGAACCGGTTGCAGACATCCTGCGCGGTGTTCTGGATGGTCACGTGGTTCTGGATCGGAAAATCGCCGAACGGGGCCGCTTTCCGGCGATCGATTTGCTGCGATCTGTTTCGCGCGCGCTGCCCGGTGCGGCCAGCGAAGCCGAGAACGCTTTGATTTCGGCAGCCCGCCAACGCCTTGGGGCCTATGATCGTTCCGAAATGATGATCCAAGCTGGGCTGTATAGCGCTGGAAGCGATCCGGCCCTGGACGCCGCCATTCAGGCGTGGCCCAAGCTGGACGGGTTTCTTGCCGAAGATGAATGGGACAACACGCAGGCCAGTTTTCGCCGGTTGGGGGCCTGCATGGTCGCAGAGACCGAAGGCCAATCCGAGTAGCGCTTAGCCGTAAGCGTTTTGCAGCAAAGTCAGTGCAATCGACCCACTGGACATCGCGGCGGTTCCCGTCGCGATTTGCGAGCGTGCAAGATAGAGACGGTTCAATTCATCCATCTTTTCAGGGTCCGCGAATTGATCAACCGTCGTCTCCCCGAAATAGGTTTGTGCTTTGTCTTGGAATGATTCGAGTTGAAGATCGAGGTCGAGAGACCCAATTGAACTTGGCAAACCTAACGCCGTTTCAAAAACCGTGCGCAGGGCCGTGTTGCCCATGATTGAAAACCACTTGCCTGCATCGGTGGTCGTCTTGTCCAGAATCGTGCCCAAGTCACGATCCAACCCCATAACCAGGCGCAAATCCGTACTCTGTTCCCCCACCGCAATCTCGAATTGTCGTTCATTGTAGGCCGCGACGGTCTTGGCGCCAAAATCGCTGAGCTGGGTCGAGGGCGTTGGATAGTCGCCAAAGCCGAAGGCGATCGTCATCTCAAGGTAACGTTTGTCCGAGAGCTTGTTCGCCAAGGCATCCGCGTTCAGGCTTCCATCTTCCAGAACCTTCTGGATGAAGTATTTGTTGCCGATATCCTCGTCCAGACCAAAGGCGCCCAGGGCGACCTTCAACAGTCTGTAATCTCCCACGAGGTCCTCTGCGGAGGTGATATTTCCGATGTTTTCCAGAAAGTATTCGGTGTCATTCTGAATGACCGGGTCTTGTGCAAAGGCCTCCTGCTGGGCCTCCTGTGTGCGTTGCAGGAAGGCCCAGCCGGCCATGCCGCCGAACGGTATGACCGGCTGGTACGTCAAGACATCGCCGCCATCAGCCGCTCTTCACGCGGCAATAGCGCGCGCAGCGCCTTCAGAGCCTGATAGAACTGATTATTCAGAACAGCTTCGGTCGCGTGATCCAGTTGCACCCGACTGTCATGATCAGTCAGAACCTGGCTGAGCTGTTCGACACCACGCAAAAGCTGCATGTGCGCCTCATCCTGGTCGATATCACCAGACAGAACCAGTTGCGCGATATAGCAGACGCGACGGACAGGTGTCGTCACCTCTTCCGGATGGATCGCGTCCCGCAGGCGCAGGATGTTTGCATGGGGCGTGACAATCGACAAGCGCGACCGTCGGTCGCCGTTTTCGATCACTGCACCGTTGATGAGAACCCGTTCCTTGGGTCCAAGTTTCAAAACCAAACCACTCATGCCGCTTCCACCTTCTGACGCAGACCACGCATGATGGCCGTATTGATTTCCAGCAGAACAGCGGCTTCGGATCCATCTTTCAGGACCTTGCGGGAATGGTGGTTGGTGAATTCGGCAAGGTAGAAAATGCGCGCCCGAAGCTCAGGGGGCAGGCCATTTTCACGTTCGGCAACATCCGCGGCGAGCAGCGCCCAGAGCTGTCGGTTTTCGTGCACGGCTTGTGCAAGTTGCCCGAACCCTGCGGCGCCCTTTTCGGCGGCAGATTTCAGACGGTGCGTGATGCGAGCGAATGCTTCGTATTCGATGCCACGCGGGGTGCGAATCGTGGTTTGCGATGTCGCGTAGGCCGTTTTGGCCATATTCATTGCGTTCACGGGATTTCCTTCCGGTAACGATTGGGGTCAGGGAGTGAGGGCGAGGGGGGCGCCATTTTGGCGCCCCACCATCAGGTCCCTTACCGGAACAGCGACAACAGGTTCTGCGGTCCCTGGTTGGCGATCGACAGAGCTTGCGTCCCCAGCTGCTGCTGGACCTGCAAAGCCTGCAAACGGGCCGAAGCCGCTTCCATATCGGCATCCACCATGGCGCCGATACCAGACTTCAGCGAGTCCGACAGTTTACCGACGAAATCCGACTGGATTTCAATACGCCCCTCCACCGAACCAAAGGCAGCCGAGGCGTCAATCGCGCTGTCGATCAGGTTTTCAATCGACCCAAGAGCAGCGGCAGCACCAGCCGCCGAAGATACGTCCATGGTCGCCAGATCAGCCATACCACCAGACCCACGCGAAGCGTCAAACGAGAAGCTGACGTCGGCATTGGTGTTGTTGGTGATATCCAGCTGGCCAGCAGCCGTATCGATGTCCATGGTGAAGTCGTTCGCATCAAGCCCGCCTGCGATCATGGCGTTTTTCATGCCAGCCACGACGGATTCGGCTGTATCGCCTTCTTTCACAGTGTACTTGCCCTGAACGGTGCCAACCGTCAGCGACAGTTCGTCACCCACGATCATACCGGTGGCGAGCGTATTGTCGACACCAGCCGTGTCACCCTTCACCGCTGCGGTGGCCGTGGCACCCCCAGAAGCATCCAGGAAGGCAAAAGTATCCAGGCTGATGACATCGTTGGTGCCACCATCATTGGCATCAATGACGCCAGAGGTACCCGCATCAGTACCAACAGAAGCAGCACCTACGGCCAGCGCAGTGCCGGCGGTCATTGACAGATTCTGCGCATTCACACCGATCGAACTGGTGGTTACGGTGCCATCGGCTGCCCGATCAAGTGACGACAGAACGTCGACCCCGACCTGACTGTTCGAGTTGGTATCGGTCTGCGATCCGTTCACCAGATTCAACCCGTTGAACTGAGCAGCCCCGACCACGGATGCGATCTGGTCGCGCAGGGCAATGATGTCGGTCTGGATCTTACCCCGATCGACGTTGTCTTCCTGTGCTGCAACGATCTTGCCTTTAACCTCGGTCAGCAGGTCAGTCACGGTTTCGGCAGCTTGGCGAGCGACCGCCACGGTACTTTCACCCAGGGACAGGCTTTCCGAAATGCCCTTGAAGCCTTTCACGTCGGCCTCCATGACTTTTGAAATGGCCCATACGGCCGAGTTGTCCTTGGCCGATCCGACGGCTTTACCGGTCGAAATCTGGGCCTGTGTCTCGGACAGGTTCGAGTTGATGGTTTTCAGAGTCTGAAGCGCCACCATAGCGCTGTTGTTTGTCAGAATGCTAGACATTTACTAGTTCCTTCAGTCGAGTGGCACATTTTTAGCGCCGGGTTAGAGGTCCGTCTGTGAAGACGGGTTCACGAGTCATTCTGACTGCTACGGAATTGTCGGCTTGGCCGATCCGCGCCACCCCCTCAGGATGCATCGCCACCCTGAGACCGAATTGCTAAAAGAACGCTAATTGCAGAGGTGTGGATTGCATCGCATTTGAGGCAAATCTACCGGGCCAGCTCGTGGATATGTACGGCGGCCATCGGTCGTCAGGCTCGTTTCTCAAAGCTTGAACGCGGCGGCATCAAATTCGCGCGCACGCCACCTTGCGTATAGGTATTCAATTGAGTCTTGCGCGTCTTCATCGCCTCAAGCCGTTGCGACACAGATCGAATGCCACGCGCGACTGCCTGCAACAGTTCCTGATTGCGGTCCGCCTTCTTCTTCAACCGGTTCAAAACTACCAAATCATCCGTGGACTGCTTCAGTCGTGACAAAAGCCGGTCTTTTTCGGCACTGATCCGCGGCAATGCGTCCAGCTTTCCGCCAAGAATCAACTGACGTTCCATATCCAGAACCCGTTCCAGGGCGACATCCACCCCGCCCAGATCAAACAGTGCCATCTGTGCGCTCCTTCAATGCTTCGAACAGGCTTTGTGCCAAGCCAATTCCCCCGGTTTCAACCATCTGTTCCGCCTGCGCCTGACGCAGGAAGGATCCGAATTGATCCTCTCCGGACCCGCCACCAAACAGCTCAGGCGTCTTTCCAAGGCCCGCGCTTTTCAGCATTTCCGCCAAAAAAGTTGCCTCCAGATCCTTGGCGGCCTGCATCAGTTTGTCATCCGCCGAGGGCTGTGCGACAGGCACGCCACCACGCGAGAGAAGAGGAGAGACCGGCTGCATCACAGATCCTTTCAATTGAGCTCAATTTCCTTGTTTATGCGCGATGCTGGTAAAGATACGGTAACCTGCTTCTGTTTATGTTGCGTCATACGGTGTCAGAATACCCGGAGCATATGATGCAGATTGCCATGCCGACTTTCGCGCAAACATCCCCTGACCAGTCGGGCGGGGGGGCTGTGCCCGCGCCAATTCATGGTGCGCAAGATGGGGGCACGTTTCTTGATAGTATGGCACCGGATATTATGGCACCGGGTTTTCCTGCTGCGTCGCAGCCGGAAGCAGCCCTCTCTGCCGCGGCGCTGTCAGGCACGATACCTCAGGCACCCAAGACGCAGATTGATCCCGAAGTCTTTTTTGGAACGTTTGGTCATACGAAAGACGAATTGCCAGCCCTGGATGTGGCAGAAGACCCACGCGCGGCCGACCTTCTTCTTTCCCAAACACCTGCAACCTTGGCCGAGGGCCTGTGGAAAACCGCCCCGATGTTCGCGGGAAACATGACGGATTCGACCTCGGATGGTAGTCTGCCGGATACTGCTTTGTATGCCACCCTGCCTGTTTCAGGTGAGGTCGAGACAAAACTGCTCGCATCAGAATCGCCTCAATCAACGCTTTTGAAAGCACCCTATACGGGGGTGGATCAAAAAGGGGGGGGAGATCATAAGCTCTCCGACCCAGCTCAGATGGTTCCCGTTTCAGCGGATGGCACAATGACCGTGCAGCCCTTGGTGGGCACAGCTTCGCAATCCAATGCGGGCCTGCCGCTCCAGGCCCCAAATGCTGCGATCTCTGATGCGCCAGGCACGATGGCAAACACTTTGAACACACCGCAAAGCGGCGCGTCTTTCAGTCAATCTCCCCCCCCCCATGCTCCCACCAACCAGACCCGTGTCGAGCGGACAGTGTCAGGGACACCCCTGGCCACAACCTCAGGGCCTGACGCCAACGGCACCCCAAACCAAAGGGGTCTTCCCGCGTCAAGAACTTCGCTCGCAGATGGCCACGCCACGCCAGCGGCCCCCTTGCATCAGCCGCGTCAGGTGGGCGTTCCCACGGGACACACCCCTGGCGCAGCAGCGGTGCAACACATGTCGCCACAAGCCCCGGACCCAGCCCAGTTGCGTCAAAGCACCATGGTCTCTCAAGCTGTCTCCGGACAAAACCAGAGGGCATCTGTGGCAGGCGAAAACCCCAATTCGACCCCGACCGCTGAGATCAGTGCAACCTCCGCAACCAGGCCGGACCCCCCGCTTGCATCGCCTTCAAGCGGCACATCTGGCCAACCTCCGGCGGGAAATGCACACGCCACCTTGCCTCCGATGACACAGCCGCCATCAGCAAACGATCCGACCCGGTCAAGCGTCGCCTACACAGCCATGGCCGACGCGCCCCCCACGCCGACCGCATCGCAAACTTGGCCGGGTTTGGGCGGGCCCAACACCAACCCACCTGCAATCCAGGCGCCTCAGGTCATGGCCGCCGCAGGCTGGATAAACCCCGAATTGTTCGATCCGGTACCTGGCGAGGCGGTGCAATCCGACATGGCACCGATTGAATTGCGCGGCGCGGACTTGTCCGTGGGGCGCACAGATGGGACTGCCCAGGCCAAACCGGATCTTCCACGTCATCTGGCCCAACAAGTTGCCGATGTGGCCCGCATGATGCCCGACCGCCCGGTCGAGCTGACCCTCAGCCCTGACGAGCTGGGTCGGTTGCGGCTGACCTTCAACATGGACGGTGGCGCGATGTCGGTGGCCGTCAACGTCGAACGGCCCGAGACCCTGGATCTGATGCGCCGCCATATCGAGACCCTGGCCCAGGAGCTCCGCGATCTGGGCTATGGCGATGTCAGTTTTGACTTCAGCCAAAACACCGGCGACCAGAATGCGCGCGATGGTGACCTTTCCGAAGAAGACCATTCCGTTCTCCGGCATGGGGACCGCCCTTCGGGAGAGGTTGACCCAGACCCCAATGCCCCCGTGCGCCTAAGCCTGGACGCCTCTGGTGGCGTCGACATTCGAATGTAAGGACCCAATTATGGACGTAACATCCACCACCCAAAGCGCGGCCAGCGCGACCACCAGCCAAGCCACGCAGAATGAAGTGGCCGCCGAGGCCATGATCACTTCGGATTTTGAAACTTTCCTGAAAATGCTGACGGCACAGATGGAAAACCAGGACCCGATGAACCCGATCGAATCGACGGATTACGCAGTTCAACTGGCAACCTTTTCAAGCGTCGAACAGCAGGTGCAGACCAACGACCTGTTGAAAGGATTGGCGACACAGCTGGGCATCATGGGCATGGCCGACATGGCTGGCTGGGTCGGGATGGAAGCGCGCGTTTCCGCCCCCGCCCTGTTTGACGGCAGCCCGATCACCTTGATGCCCGAACCCCCTGCGGCGGCCGACACGGCCTATCTGGTAGTCAAGGACGCATCTGGAGCCGAGGTCCAGCGCAACTCGGTCCCGACGAATTCGGATCCGATCGAATGGGCCGGGGTCGATAGCCAGGGCAACCCATTGCCCAATGGCACCTATACTTTCACGCTGGAGAGTTTTGGCAATGGCAACCATTTGACGACCGAAACCATCGACACCTATGCTCGGGTGACCGAGACGCAGAATGAAGGTGGTCGGCTGCTTTTGGTCCTTGAAAGCGGTGCGAAGGTCGAGGCGGACGACATTTCAGCACTGCGCGAGCCAGGCTAACGACAGATCGGCGGCTTGCCCCCTGGTCGTCGGACGCATAGCGTGGCGCGACCCGATCCGCCCGTCGAAAGCCGCCGTCCTGACACAGCTTCCTGCATCAAACGCAACAGACCCCCTGCCGCAGCTTCGTGCTTTTTGGGAGGCCCAGGGTCGGTTTCCCAAAGACGCTGTTTGGCGGCCCTTGACGGGTGGACGCACCAACCCGGTTTGGCGGATCGAAACCGGTACGGGCAACTTCGTGTGCAAACTGTTCACAGCCTCCGGCACCACGCCGCTGTTTGCCAATGATCCGGATGCCGAGGTTCTGGCGCTGAGGGTTCTGGCGGGCACAAACCTGGCACCCCGTTTCATCGCCAGTCAAAAATCCAGTCTTGGTGTTAGCCTGATCTATCACCATGTCCCGGGCGAACCCTGGTCAAGCGATCCGCAACCGGTCGCGCGCGTGCTGAAACGGCTGCACGACCACCCTGTCCCAAACGGCCTGGCCAAACACCCCTGTGATGCGGTGTCTCTGATTAATCAGGGGCGCAAAATGCTGACGGAAACTGGCAAAGCAGACCGCATGCCACCACCGCCACAGTGGCCAGAGCACCGGGCGCCGGGCAAAGATGTTTTTCTGCATGGCGACCCGGTGCCGGGCAACATCCTGCAAGATGGCGACCTGTTGACCCTGATTGATTGGCAATGCCCCGCGCAGGGGGATGCGTGTCACGACCTGGCGCTGTTCCTGTCCCCTGCCATGCAGGTGGTCAACGGCAACGTGCCCTTGTCCACAGCCCAGGCGGCGGCGTTCCTGTCCGCCTATGATGCGCCGGAAACCACCGCACGATACCATGCGTTGGCACCGGTGTTTCACTGGCGCATGGCGGCCTATTGCCTGTGGAAAGCCCATCACGGCGACCACGTTTATGACGCCGCAGCCGGTTTGGAACTGGCCCATTTACAACAGGGTTGAAAGAGCCACCCCGGCCAAAACCAGACCACCTCCCAGCGCGACATAGCCCATAGCTCGCAAGGGACGGGCGTGGTCATGTTCCGGCGCGGGCACCGATTGACGGATCAATGCGGCCTCGGCCAGGGCCGGAAGGCGCGGGCCGAACCGGACCAGAACGCGGGCGGTTTTCACCAGATCGGTCAGCAACGCCTTGGGCCCGATCGAGCTGGTGATATAGCTTTCTACCACCGGCTTGGCGACCTGCCAGATGTTGATATGCGGGTTCAGAGAGCGAGAGACGCCTTCGACCACAACCATAGTGCGCTGCAACAAGATCAGTTCGGTTCGCGTTTCCATGCCGAATTTTTCAGTCACTTCAAACAGGTAATTCAACAACCGACCCATGGAAATCTGGGTCGCGTCCATGCCGAAAATCGGCTCACCAACCGCGCGCAGGGCGCGGGCAAATTCTTCGACATCCTGGTCGGCGGGGACGTAACCGGCTTCGAAATGTACCTCGGCCACGCGGGTATAGTCGCGCATGATGAAGCCATACAGAATTTCCGCATAGACCCGGCGGGTGTATTCATCAATCCGCCCCATGATGCCGAAATCCAGTGCGATGATGTCCCCATTGGCGGCAAACTTCAGGTTGCCTTGGTGCATGTCGCCATGAAACAGCCCGTCGCGCAGCGCGTGGGACAGGAACAGTTGCAGCACGCGTTCGCCCAACCGGTCCATGTCCAGGCCTGAGGCGCGGATGGCGGCCAGATCGTTGGCGGCCATGCCTTCGCCCCATCCCAGGGTCATCACAGTCCTGCCGGAATAACCCCAGCGCACCTGCGGCACGACAAAGCCATCGTCTTTTTCGGTATTCTCGGCAAATTCACT
This sequence comes from Rhodobacteraceae bacterium UBA3087, assembly GCA_002367285.1. Taxonomy (GTDB): domain Bacteria; phylum Pseudomonadota; class Alphaproteobacteria; order Rhodobacterales; family Rhodobacteraceae; genus Aliiroseovarius_A. The sequence goes on from DFBF01000174.1 coordinate 27,980, forward strand.
GGCCGAGGCGCCTTCCAGACGCAAGTCCAGTTCGCCCATCACCACGCTTTCGAAATGCGTGACCACATCCTGAGGGCGCAAACGGCGGGTCGAGGGCAGCAGAAGTTCGATCACCGCGGCCGAAAAGTGGAACGCGTCAAGGTCGGTGCGAAACGCGCGTTCGATCTTGGGGCGCAGAACTTTCACGGCAACTTCGGTGCCATCTGCGGCCAGCCGTGCCCGGTGGACCTGGGCGATGGACGCTGCGGCAACCGGTTCGCTGAACTCGGAAAACATCTCGTCGACGGGGCGCCCCAGTTCGGCCTCGATCATCTTGCGCGCAATGGCCGAGGGAAACGGCGGCAGTTTGTCTTGCAGGTACTGGAGCTGGTCGGCCAGCTCGGGCCCAACCACGTCGGGTCGGGTCGACAGGATCTGACCGAACTTAATATATGCCGGACCCAGCGCCGTGATGGCACGGGTCACGGGGGGCAGCGATGTATCGCCTTTCTTGCCCAGCCAGGCGAAGGGAAACCCGATCACACGCGCCGCGATGCGCAGGGCGGGCGGGGCATCCAGGGCGTCCAGAACGACCCCCATGGCACCGGTCCGCTGAAAGGTTGCGCCGGTCCGGATCAGGCGCCAAATGTTGTGCGGGCCCTTCATCTCAAATCTTCCAGCCAGAGTGCAGGGCAGCAATGCCCATCGACAGATTTCGATATTTCACGTTTTCAAACCCGGCGGTGCGGATCATGGTTGCAAAGGTCTCCTGATCCGGGAACTTGCGGATCGATTCGACCAGATATTGATAGCTGTCGGCGTCATTCGCGATCAGCTTGCCCATGCGGGGAATGACGTTGAAGGAATACAGGTCATAGGCTTTCTGCATCGCCGCGTTGGGAAGTTGGCTGAACTCCAGCACCATCAGACGGCCACCGGGGCGCAGCACGCGGTAAGCCTCTTTCAAGGCATCCGGGATGCGCGTCACGTTTCGGATGCCAAAGCTGATCGTATAGACGTCGAATGAATTGTCAGCGAAGGGCAGCGCCATCGCGTCGCCCACGACCCAATCCAGATGCTCGGCCATATTGCTGGCCTCGGCGCGCTGACTGCCTGCGACCAACATGCTTTCGGTCATGTCGCAGACCACGGCATTGGCACCGGGCGCGCGACCCAGGAATTTGAACGACACATCGCCGGTGCCGCCTGCCACGTCCAACAGCCGTTGATCCGGGCGCGGTGCCAGCCAATCCATCATCGCCTCTTTCCAGATGCGGTGGATGCCGACCGACATGACGTCATTCATAACATCGTATTTCGAGGCCACATTGGTGAACACCCCGTGCACCATCCCGGCCTTGTCATCTTCGGCCACGGTCTGGAACCCGAAATGGGTGGTTTTTTCATCTTGTGTCACAGCGGGAACCTATTGGATCATTCGTCGCCAGCGGTATATCCCTTTAAGGGCGCGGGCAAAACAGCATTCTTGCTGCGGCGTCGGAGTGTGAGTTGAGACCTGATTTTAAGAATGAGCTGAAGCGTGTTGCCAAACTGTTTCTGGGTTTGTGGGGAAGCTTCACTTTTTGCCTCTACATAGGAGGGCTCATTTCTCTCTTGATAGACGCAGATCGCGCGGAAGCAAAAAGTAAGATCTTCGAGATCTGGAAAGTCCTGGACACAAACGGGCGACTTTGGTTCATCGCGGATGTTCTCGGGGAACAATTGGTGTTCTCGCAGCGGTTTCAGCGATCTTCACGTTGGTGATTGTGTTGCTATCCTTTGGCGCAGGTTTGAGCTCCATAAAAGGAACAGGGGCGACATGTCTTTCGGGTCAAGCTGGGATTGCGCCTTCTCTGGTACGGAAGTGGTGTTTTTGCCACCTATCTTATGGTCTTCGGTTTGGATGATGGGCTGGCGACATCTTTCAGTTGGAACACGCTTTGGTGGGCTGTGGGCTTCGTTGGGACAATCGGTCTGGCGGCAGTTCAGAGGGCCCGCACGCGTGTGGAAATAGCGAATGGCGTGGTATACGAACGCTCTTGGACGTGGGGCAAATGCCGATATGCCATAGAGGCAATTGATCGAATTGAGAAAGACGGCGCATGCGTGATTCTGGTTTTGAAAGACGGTAAGAAAATCGAGCTGCCCGAACATCTTGAACGCCCCGACAAATTGGACGAACTTTTGCAACACATGCTGGAGCACGACCGGAATGCCTGAATTACCCGAAGTCGAAACCGTGCGTCGCGGGCTGTTGCCTGTGATGGAAGGCCACATCATCACCCGCGCCGATGTGCGCCGCGAAGGGCTGCGGTGGCCGTTTCCTGACCGGATGGCGGACCGTTTGACCGGGGCGCGGGTTGTGCGGTTGCGGCGGCGGTCGAAATACCTGTTGGCCGATCTGGACACGGGCGAAACGCTGATCATTCATCTGGGCATGTCCGGGCGGATGCTGATTTCCGGCACCACGCTGGGCAAATTTCATCACGACCACCCGGCGCCGGAAAAACATGACCATGTGGTGCTGGATATCGAAGGCGGCGCGCGGGTGACGTTCAACGATGCCCGCCGGTTCGGGGCGATGGATCTTTGCCCAACCGACGACCTTGCCAATCACCGTATGATCGCCGTTCTGGGGCCTGAACCCCTGGGCAATGACTTTCACGAGGACCATTTGGTTCAGGCCTTGGCAGGCAAGAACACGCCCATAAAAACCGCCCTGCTGGATCAGGGAATCATCGCTGGTCTGGGCAACATTTATGTTTGCGAAGTTCTATTTCGGGCGCATATTCACCCCACGCGCAAGGCGGGGCGGATTGCCGCAGCGCGTATCGCCGGGCTGGTTCCGATTATTCGTGATGTGCTGAGCGAGGCCATAGAAAGTGGCGGAAGTTCGTTGAAAGATTACCGCCAGGCGGACGGCGAACTGGGCTATTTCCAACACGCTTTTCGGGTTTATGGCCGTGAAGGGGAGCCTTGTGTCACTCCAGGCTGTGGCGGGCAAATTGGGCGAATCGTTCAGGGGGGACGCTCATCTTTCTACTGTCCGCAATGCCAAAGATAACTTGATCGACGTGCTGGTCGGACTTACGACTCCGCTCCAACACAGGACAAATGGCGGGGATTCCATGGCCTATAAGAACATCATCGTTGAGATCGAAGATCACGTTGCGCTGATCAAACTGAACCGGCCCGAGGCGCTGAACGCGCTGAACCTCGAGCTGTTGGGTGAGCTGGGCGAAGCACTGGCCGATGGTCAGAAAAACGACAAGGTGCGTTGCTTTGTCATCACCGGGTCGGAAAAGGCATTCGCCGCCGGGGCCGACATCAAAATGATGGCGACCCAGAGCTTTGTCGACGTATTCGTCGGCGATCTGTTCACCCCGGAAGAAGCCGCAATCATGCGCATCCGCAAACCGATCATCGCCGCCGTTTCCGGCTATGCGCTGGGCGGTGGCTGTGAACTGGCCATGATGTGCGATTTCATCATCGCAGCGGACACGGCCAAGTTCGGCCAGCCTGAGGTGAACCTGGGCGTGATGGCTGGCATGGGCGGCACACAGCGCCTGACCAAATTGATTGGCCGGGCCAAGTCGATGGACATGAACCTGACCGGTCGCTTCATGGATGCCGAAGAGGCCGAACGCTCGGGCCTTGTGTCGCGCGTTGTTCCGGCCAAAAAGCTGATGGACGAAGCCATGGCCGCCGCTGGCAAGATCGCCGAAAAATCGATGATCACCGTCATGGCGATCAAGGAAACCGTGAACCGCGCCGAACAGCTGCCGCTGAGCGAAGGTATGCTGTTTGAACGCCGCGTGTTCCATTCGCTGTTCGCCACCGAGGACCAGAAAGAAGGCATGGCCGCCTTTAGCGAAAAGCGTGAAGCGCAGTTCCGCGACAAATAGGCCTTTGCAACACTGGCGGTTTGCCGTATAGGCAGCCGCTATATGCGTGTGAGGCCCGCCTTGGCCAGAATCAGCCGGTTCAGAACCCGGTCGGGTGCTTTCATGCGAACCAAATGTAATCGACCCGATCCGAAGGACCAGACACATGGCCAATTCGCCGCAAGCAAAAAAACGCGCCCGTCAGAATGAAACCCGCTTTCAAGTCAACAAAGCCCGCCGTTCGCGCATCCGCACCTATCTGCGTAAAGTGGAAGAAGCCATCGCCGCTGGCGACCAGGCTGTCGCCGCTGCCGCTCTGAAAGAGATGCAGCCGGAACTGATGCGCGGCGTTTCGAAAGGCGTCATGCATAAGAACACCGCAGCGCGCAAAATGTCGCGTCTGTCGGCCCGCGTGAAGGCTCTGGGCTAAGCCCGGAAATCTTCCGCAAATGTGATTGAAAGGACGCGCCCCGGCGCGTCCTTTTTTCGTTTTTCTTAAGAAAAATCGGCTTTGTGCAACCCGCTTGGGATTCGTTTCGACAAAGACAGAGTCAAGCGTGAAGTTCTGTTGCGCGGTCCGCGCACGCCGCGCTAGCTTGCCCATGCGATTCACATCGTTGACTTGGGGATATGGCATGGACTCGGTAGCAAAGCCGCGCATTAAAGAGGTTTTGCCTGAGGCTGCCTGGGAGATCTTGGAGAGAGATCCCAGTGCCGTTCTGGTAGACGTGCGCACGAAATCGGAATGGGCTTTCGTGGGCGTACCAGATTTGTCGTCGCTGACCAGCCGCCTGCTGCAGGTGGAATGGGCTCAGTTGCCGAACATGTCCCGCAACCCGCGCTTTGTGGGCGAGGTGCTGGAGCAATTGGGGGACGAGATCCCGCAGACGTTCCTGTTCCTGTGCCGCAGTGGCGTACGCTCGGAGGCCGGAGCCATTGCGGTTCTGGATCATCTGGCCAGTTTGGGTCAGAGCGCCGAGTGTGTGAACATTCTGGGCGGGTTCGAAGGGGACCTGAACGAGGGTGGACACAGGGGCCACAAGAACGGGTGGAAAGTGGCGGGTTTGCCCTGGCGGCAGTCCTAACTGGGAAGATTTGGTGAGTAAAACAGGGCAGAACTTGTGTTCCGCCCTGACGGGAAAATTTTGCGGGTCGGAGCGGAAATGACGAACGAACAATGGGGACAGGTCCGGAACAAGCTGCAACAAGCAGTGGGACAGAACAATTATACCAACTGGATCGAACCTCTTGAGTTCACGCAGTTGGAGGAGGGTGTCGCCACCTTCCTGGTGCCGACAAATTTCATGGGCAATTGGGTTCAGCGTAATTTTGGCGACAAGATCCTGAAACAGATGATCGGCGCCGGGATTTCCGTGGCCCGTCTGGAATTCTCGGTTCCTGTCAAACCCGTCGCGCGCAAAGCCGCCCCTGCCCCGGCTGCGAAAGCCCCGACAGCGGCCCCTATGGCTGACAAGGACGACCTGCCCGGCGCTGCGCTGGACGCCCGGTTCACCTTTGACAGCTTTGTCGTCGGCAAGCCGAACGAACTGGCCCATGCCGCCGCGCGTCGTGTCGCCGAAGGCGGGCCGGTGACCTTTAATCCGCTATTTCTGTATGGTGGCGTTGGCCTGGGCAAGACCCACCTGATGCACGCCATCGCCTGGGAAATGCAGGCCCGCAATCCCGAACTGCGCGTCGTGTATCTGTCGGCCGAACAGTTCATGTATCGCTTTGTACAGGCCATCCGCGAAAAGCAGATGATGGATTTCAAATCGCTGTTCCGCTCGGTTGATGTGCTGATGGTTGACGACGTGCAATTCATTGCCGGCAAAGACAGCACGCAAGAAGAATTCTTTCACACCTTCAACGCGCTGGTGGATCAGAACAAACAGATCATTATCTCGGCCGACCGCGCGCCGGGTGAAATCAAGGGCCTAGAAGACCGGATCAAAAGCCGTCTGCAATGCGGCCTGGTCGTCGATCTGCACCCGACTGACTACGAGTTGCGCCTGGGTGTGCTGCAAACCAAGGTCAATCAGTACCGCGAGCAATACAAGGATCTGGTGATCGCCGAGGGCGTTCTGGAATTCCTGGCACATCGTATTTCGACCAACGTGCGCGTGCTGGAAGGTGCCCTGATGCGCCTGTTCGCGTTTGCGTCCCTTGTGGGTCGTGAAATCACGCTGGACCTGACCCAGGACTGCCTGGCCGACATTCTGCGCGCCTCTGATCGCAAGGTCACGGTTGAGGAAATCCAACGCAAAGTGTCCGAGCATTACAACATTCGCCTGTCCGATCTGATCGGCCCCAAACGCGTGCGCACCATCGCACGGCCGCGTCAAGTGGCGATGTATCTGGCCAAGCAGCTGACCTCGCGCAGCCTGCCAGAAATCGGGCGTCGGTTCGGTGGTCGTGACCACACGACCGTCATGCATGGGGTCAAGCGGATCGATGAACTCAAGGCCGTGGACCACCAGATTGCCGAAGACCTGGAACTTTTGCGCCGCGCTCTTGAAGCATAGTCCAGCAAGGCCTTGACGCCCCTGCGAAACCGGGGGACATTCCAACAAAACCAATAGCCGGGTGGGGGAGCATTCCTCCGCCCCGGTCGTCGTCAGGAGTGGGACATGAAGATCAGTATCGAACGCGGCACGTTGCTCAAGGCCGTCGGGCAAGCGCAATCGGTTGTTGAACGCCGCAATACGATCCCGATCCTGGCCAACGTGCTGATCGAAGCCGAGGGCGACAGCGTGTCGTTCCGCGCCACCGATCTGGACATCGAAGTCGTCGACAAGACCAACGCCGTGGTCGAACGCGCAGGCGCAACCACCGTATCCGCCGTAACGCTGCACGAGATCGTGCGCAAACTGCCTGACGGAGCACTGGTTCAGCTGACCGACGATGGCGCCTCGGGCCGCTTGACGGTCGAAGCGGGGCGGTCGAACTTCTCGCTGGCCACGCTGCCAAAAGAAGACTTTCCGGTCATGGCGTCGTCGGATTATTCGGCCAATTTCTCGGCCCC
>DFBF01000174.1:34903-46644 GCA_002367285.1 Rhodobacteraceae bacterium UBA3087
CCTGAACGGTGTTTACATGCATGTGGCCGAGGCCGAGGGCAGCAAGGTGCTGCGCTGTGTCGCCACCGATGGCCACCGTCTGGCCCGGATCGATGCCGATCTGCCGATGGGCGCCGAAGATCTTCCGGGTGTGATCGTGCCGCGCAAAACCGTGGGTGAATTGCGCAAGCTGCTGGATGATGATGACGCGACCATTGCCGTGTCCGTGTCCGAAACCAAGGTGCGTTTTGCGACGCCAGAGATCACCCTGACATCAAAGGTCATCGACGGCACCTTCCCGGATTACACGCGCGTCATTCCGCAGGGCAATACCCGCAAGATGGAGGTCGATGCCGCGGAATTCGCCAAGGCCGTGGACCGTGTGGCCACCGTGTCCAGCGAACGCTCGCGCGCCGTGAAACTGGCGCTGGACGAAGATCGCCTGATCCTGTCCGTCAACGCGCCTGACGCGGGGGCCGCCGAAGAAGAACTGGCCGTCGCCTATAACGACGAACGCCTGGAAATCGGGTTCAACGCGAAATACCTGCTGGAAATCGCCAGCCAGGTGGACCGCGAAAACGCTGTGTTTCTGTTCAACAGCTCGGGCGATCCGACCCTGATGCGTGAAGGCAACGACACCTCGGCCGTCTATGTCGTCATGCCGATGCGCGTGTGACGACGCTTGTCGTCAAGCATCTGACCCTCAGCCATTTCCGCAGCCACAAGGCGGCGCGCCTGTCTTTGGACGGGCGGCCCGTGGCGATCCATGGGCGCAATGGCGCGGGCAAGACCAACATCCTTGAAGCGATCAGTCTGTTGTCTCCGGGCCGGGGTCTGCGCGGCGCCAAGGCCGAAGACATCGCCCGCAAGCCCGAAGCGTTGGGCTGGAAGATCAAGGCCGTTCTGCAAAGCCTGCATCAGCTGCACGAGGTCGAAACCTGGTCCGAAGGCGGCGCGACCCGGCAGGTAAAAATTGACGACAAACCCGCGCCGCAGGTCGCGTTGGGGCGCATTGCCCGGGTGCTGTGGCTGGTCCCGTCGATGGACCGATTGTGGACCGAAGGCGCCGAGGGACGGCGCAAGTTTCTGGACCGCATGACGATGAGCTTTGAGCCGTCGCATGCCGACGCCGTGCTTACCTATGAAAAGGCGATGCGGGAACGCAATCGGCTGTTGAAAGACGGGCAGCGCGACGCGCATTGGTATCATGCGTTGGAGGTCCAGATGGCCCGCGCTGGCACACAGATCCACGTGAACCGCCTGGCCGCCTTGGCGCAGCTGACATCGGCGCAGGCCGAGGCAGAAACAGCCTTTCCCGTGGCCGACCTGACGCTGAGCCATGCGGATGACTTCGACATGCCGCATGACGAAGGCATCTTGACCGACGCTTTTGAGTCCAGCCGCCCGCGCGATCTGATGGCCGGGCGCACATTGATCGGCCCGCACCGCGCCGATCTGGGGGCGATCTATGCCGCCAAGAATGTCGCGGCGCGGGACTGTTCGACTGGCGAACAAAAGGCGCTGCTGGTCAGCCTGATCCTGGCCAATGGCCGCGCGTTGGCACGTGAATTCGGCGCCCCACCCATCCTGTTGCTGGACGAGGTCGCAGCACATCTTGACGCTGACCGCCGCGCTGCCTTGTATGATGAAATCTGCGCGCTGGGGGCCCAGGCGTTCATGACCGGCACCGGCCCGGAACTGTTTGATGCACTGGGCACGCGGGCAATGTATTTTGAGGTAAGCGAGGTCGAAGGCACCTCGCAAGTTGAGGATCTGAGCGAATGACCATGAACCGTGTGACCCTGATTACGTTGGGGGTGAAAGACCTGACACGCGCTTGCGCCTATTATGATGCGATCGGCTGGATCCCTGAAACCGTGCTAGAGAATGTCGCGTTTTACGACATGGGCGGGGCAAAGTTCGGGTTTTTCCCGCTGGATATGCTGGCCGCCGAACAGGGCCGCCCGGTGGAAGACCTGTCCAATGGCGCAATGACCCTGGCGCAGAATTTCAACTCGCGCCTTGAGGTCGACGCGCAATTCGCCACCGCATTGGCTGCGGGGGCAACCAAGGTCACAGACCCGGTGGAAACCGCCTGGGGTGGCTATTCCGGCTATGTCGCCGACCCCGACGGGCACATCTGGGAATTTGCGCATAATCCGTTCTGGACCCTGGATGAGGAAGGCCACATCGCGTGACCATCACCCTGCTTGAGCTGAGCTTTTATGTCCTTGGCCTGTTCATCCTGTTCCTGACCCCCGGCCCGGTCTGGGGTGCGCTGGTTGCGCGCACCCTGTCCGGTGGGTTCCGGCAGGGCCTGGCCTTTGACGTTGGGCGTAGCTGTTGGGGATGTGTTCTGGTCCGTGCTGGCGGTGATGGGCGTGGGTTGGATCACCACCGCCTGGAGCGACGCGATGTCCGTGTTGCGCTGGATCGCCGCCGGGTTTTTCCTGTTCCTTGGTGTGTCGATCATTCGCCACGCCGGAGACAGCATCGGCAAGAACAACCGCCTGACCCGCCCCGGCATGTGGGCCGGGTTCATCGCCGGGCTGATCGTGATCATGAGAAACCCCAAGGCAATCCTGTTCTACATGGGCGTTCTGCCGGAGTTCTTCGATCTGAGCGCATTGACCGCGCCCGACATCACCGCCATCGCCATTGCGTCCTTTGTCGTGCCACTGATCGGCAATCTGGGCCTGGCCTTGTCTGTCGACCGGGCGCGGCGGCTTCTGTCATCGCCCAAGGCCGTGAAGCGCATGAATACTGCGTCGGGCTGGTTATCCCCTTCACCTGACACTAAATATTGTGTCTGACACGTGACATCCCCCCCAGAAAACCCTATAAAAACGGGAACGAAGAACAGGAAGACCCCCATGTCTGACGACGCGCAAAACAACGCCGAATACGGCGCTGAATCCATCAAGGTTCTCAAAGGCTTGGAGGCGGTTCGAAAACGCCCTGGCATGTATATCGGGGATACCGATGATGGCTCGGGCCTGCACCATATGGTGTACGAGGTCGTGGACAACGGCATCGACGAAGCGCTGGCAGGCCACGCCGACGCCGTGACAGTGACAATCCACGCGGATTCGTCGGTTTCCGTCAGCGACAACGGGCGCGGTATTCCGGTTGGCATCCACGAGGAAGAAGGCGTGTCTGCGGCCGAGGTCATCATGACCCAGCTGCACGCGGGCGGTAAATTCGACAGCAATTCATACAAGGTGTCGGGCGGTCTGCACGGCGTCGGCGTATCCGTTGTGAACGCCCTGTCGGTCTGGCTGGAGCTGCGCATCTGGCGCGATGGCAAAGAACACTATGCCAAGTTCGCCCATGGCGACACGGTCGAACACCTGCGCGTGGTGGGCGACGCGAATGGTCGCAAGGGCACCGAAGTGCGTTTCATGGCCTCAACCGACACGTTTTCGAACCTGGATTATGTGTTCAAGACGCTGGAAAATCGTCTGCGGGAACTGGCCTTCCTGAATTCCGGCGTGCGCATCATCCTGCGCGACGAACGCCCCGCCGAGCCGCTGGAAAGCGAGCTGTTCTATGAAGGTGGCGTGAAGGAATTCGTGAAATATCTGGACCGTCACAAGACACCAATGATCGAAGAGCCGATCTTTATTCTGGGCGAACGTGACGACATCACCGTCGAAGTCGCAATGTGGTGGAACGACAGTTACCATGAAAATGTGCTGCCGTTCACCAACAACATCCCACAGCGCGATGGTGGCACGCACCTGGCGGGTTTTCGCGGCGCGCTGACCCGGTCGATCAACCTCTATGCCAACAGTTCAGGCATCGCGAAACGTGAAAAGGTGAATTTCACCGGCGATGACGCGCGCGAAGGTCTGACATGTGTGCTGTCGGTGAAAGTGCCGGACCCGAAATTCAGCTCGCAGACCAAGGACAAGCTGGTCAGTTCCGAAGTGCGGCCCGCTGTCGAAGGGCTGATGAATGAAAAGCTGTCCGAGTGGTTTGATGAAAACCCCGCGCAGGCGAAAATGATTGTCGGCAAGATCATCGAGGCCGCCGTGGCCCGCGAAGCTGCGCGTAAAGCACGCGAAATGACGCGCAAGAAATCCTCGCTCGATGTGGCGAACCTGCCTGGGAAACTGGCGGATTGTCAGGAGAAGAATCCTGAGTTGCGCGAAATCTACCTGGTCGAGGGTGATAGCGCCGGGGGGTCCGCCAAACAGGGGCGTTCGCGCCACAATCAGGCGATCCTGCCCCTGCGCGGTAAAATCCTGAACGTGGAGCGCGCACGATTTGACCGGATGCTGTCCAGCACGGAAATCGGCACGCTGGTGACCGCATTGGGCACCGGCATCGGGCGCGATGAATTCGACATCTCCAAGCTACGCTATCACAAGGTGGTCATCATGACCGATGCCGACGTGGATGGCGCCCACATTCGCACGCTGCTTTTGACGTTCTTCTTCCGTCAGATGCCCGAACTGATCGAAGGCGGGTATCTGTATATCGCGCAACCGCCGCTGTATAAGGTCAGCCGTGGCAAGTCCGAAGTGTACCTGAAGGATCAGGCCGCGCTGGACGACCACCTGATCGAAATGGGGCTGGAAGGCACAGTTCTGCGCCTGCAATCAGGTGAAGAAATCGCCGGTCAGGATCTGTCGCGCATCGTCGAAGCCGCCCGCAATTTCAAACGTATCCTCAGCGCGTTTCCGACGCATTATCCGCGCAACATTCTGGAACAGGCTGCCCTGTCGGGTGCGTTTGACGCCGGACGTGCCGATGCCGATTTGCAAGCCGTGGCCGACACGGTTGCCAAACGCCTGGACCTGGTTGCCGCTGAATATGAACAGGGCTGGCAGGGGCGCATCACGCAGGATCACGGCATCCGCCTGGCCCGCATTCTGCGCGGCGTCGAAGAAATTCGCACGCTGGATGGCGCTGTGCTGCGGTCCGGCGAGGCACGGCGCTTGTCCGAAGTCTCTAAGGAAACCCGCGATATCTACAAGAACCCCTCGCGCCTGTCGCGCAAGGATCGCGAGGTGCTGATCCACGGCCCCATCGACCTGCTGAACGCCATTCTGGCCGAGGGCGAAAAGGGTCTGACCCTTCAACGTTACAAGGGCTTGGGTGAAATGAACCCGGACCAACTGTGGGAAACCACCCTGGACCCCGAGGCACGCGTTTTCCTACAGGTGAAAGTGGACGACCTGGCCGATGCCGACGACATTTTCACCAAGCTGATGGGCGACGTCGTGGAACCGCGCCGCGAATTTATCCAGCAGAATGCCTTGTCGGTGGAAAATCTGGATTTCTAATTCAATGCTGGGCGGCGCATGCTGTTTGCGCCGCCCACAGTAATTCAATTGCTTCCGGCCCAAACTGGGCAGTCACGACCCAGTCAGTCGTCGCGACCCTAAGAGACCACGGGAAACACGTTGGTGCTCTTCACAACCCCATAGACAAAGCTGCTGTCAATCGACCCGATGCTTCCGATGGGGTGTAAATGCTTGCGCACGAAGGTTTCATAATCGGCCAGGTCCGCAACGACGACGCGCAGCAGATAATCGGATGTGCCCGTCATCACGAAACATTCAAGCACCTGGTCAACGCGACTGATTTCCCGTTCGAACTGCTGCACCACGGTCTCTGTGTGCCCTGTCAGGCTGACCCGGACAAAGACCGTCACAGGCAGGCCATAGGCCTCTGCGTCGATACTGGCGCTATAGCCCGTGATCGCCCCGTTTTGCTCGAGCAACTTAAGGCGACGCAAGCAGGGGGAGGGCGACAGGTTTACCGCCGCCGCCAGATCTTGATTCGTCATGCGACCATTGCGTTGAAGTTCGCGAATGATTTGGCGGTCTTTTTGATCCATGAAGGGGTTCCTTAGCATATAATGCCAGCTTATTTGCATTTTGCGCCATAATTAGCAATCTAGTCGCCCTCTCGCCCCCCTATCGTATCCTTACACATACAGGAGCCTGATATGCACAATCGTCCCGACAGCTTTTCCACCATTGCCATCCACCATGGCTATGATCCCATGGACCACGAAGGGGCGCTAACGCCTCCCTTGCATTTGACCTCGACCTTCGCGTTTGAGACTGCGGAAGCAGGTGGGGAGATGTTCGAGGGCAATCGTGCGGGATATGTCTATTCGCGGATTTCCAATCCCACGACGTCCCTTCTTGAACAACGTATCGCGGCCCTTGAGGGTGCCGAGGCAGGGCTGGCGCTTGCGTCTGGAATGGGCGCGATCACCGCGACGATGTGGACGCTCTTGTCGCCTGGCGACGAGGTCATTTTGGACAAGACGCTTTATGGATGCACGTTTTCGTTCATGCAGCACGGGCTGGCCAAATTCGGTATCACCATCACCCATGCAGATCTGACCCAACCTGAACACCTTGAGGCTGCGATCAACAATAAGACCAAGATCGTCTATTTCGAAACCCCCGCAAATCCGAATATGCGTCTGGTCGACATTCGGGCCATTGCCGATATTGCCCATGCCAATGGGGCGTTGGTGGTTGTCGACAACACCTATGCCACGCCTTATCTGACCCAGCCGATCAAGCACGGTGCAGACATCGTCGTTCATTCCGCAACCAAATATCTGGGCGGTCATGGCGACGTGGTTGCCGGTCTTTTGGTGGGATCAGAAGAGCTGGTCAGCAACATCCGACTGTATGGCATGAAAGACATGACAGGCGCGGTCATGGCCCCGTTCAACGCCATGCTGATCCTGCGCGGCATCAAGACGCTTGAATTGCGGATGGACCGGCATTGCGCCAGTGCCATGACCGTCGCCACCATGCTGGCCCAGTCCGACGCGGTGGCCGATGTGTTCTATCCTGGCCTGCCAGGGTTTGCACAAAACGACCTAGCGCGGCGGCAGATGGCGCAATTTGGCGGCATGATTGCGTTTGAGCTGAAAGGGGGCATGCAGGCTGGGATCGAGACCATGAACCGGCTGACCCTGATCACGCGGGCCGTATCACTGGGTGATGCTGAAACACTGGTGCAGCATCCCGCCAGCATGACGCATTCGACATACACGCCCGAAGAACGTGCCGCGCATGGTATCAGCGAAGGTCTGGTGCGCCTTTCGATCGGGCTTGAAGGGGTGGACAATGTGCTTGACGATCTGGCGCAGGCGCTGCCCAATACCCCGACCCGTTCCGCCGCCTAAGCCCGCCAGCAGGAGACAGCCATGACCCGCGCATCCGAACACCTCAAGACCGTTGAACAGCGCCTTTTGTGGTTGTCCCATTGGATGATCCACAACGCCAATCACGTCCGCCCCAAGGCAGACGGGATCAAAACGGGTGGGCATCAGGCGTCGTCGGCGTCGATGGTGTCGATCATGACAGCCCTGTATTTCTCCGTGCTCAGACCTGAGGACCGGGTCGCTGTCAAACCGCATGCCTCGCCCGTGTTTCACGCGATGCAGTATTTGATGGGTAATATGACCCGCGAAAAGATGGAGAATTTTCGCGGTTATGGCGGCGTGCAAAGTTACCCATCGCGCACGAAAGATATTGATGATGTGGATTTCTCGACCGGCTCTGTCGGGCTTGGCGTCGCGATCACGTCATTTGCCTCGCTGATCCAGGATTATGTGCAAGCCAAAAGCTGGGGCAAAGACATCCCCCTTGGTCGCATGGTTTCGTTGATGGGGGATGCCGAACTGGACGAAGGCAACATTTACGAATGTCTTCAGGAGGGCTGGAAGAACGACTTGCGCAACACGTGGTGGGTCATTGATTACAACCGCCAGTCGCTGGATGGGATCGTGCGCGAAGGCCTGTTTGCCCGGACCGAGAAGATCTTTGATGCCTTCGGTTGGGATGTCGTACGCATCAAATACGGGCATCTGCAACGGGCCGCGTTTGCAGAACCCGGCGGTGACAAGCTGCGGGGCTGGATCGATACCTGTCCCAACCAGCTGTACGCCGCGCTGACCTATATGGGCGGTGCTGTCTGGCGCAAGCATCTGCTAGAGGATTTGGGCGATCAGGGCGACGTCACATCGCTGCTTGAACGCCGCTCGGACGGTGAATTGGCGCAACTGATGGAGAACCTGGGCGGCAATTGCGTTGAGACCATGGCGGACACATTTGCAGCCATCGACCATGACCGGCCCGTGTGTTTCCTGGCCTATACGGTCAAAGGTTGGGGCACCCCGATTGCCGGGCACAAGGACAACCATGGGGGCCTGATGACAAAGGCGCAGATGGCCGGGTGGCAGGCCCATATGGGCGTTCCCGAAGGCCAGGAATGGCAGCCATTCGCCACGGTTAAAGATCCGGATACGTTCAAGGCTTTTCTGAATGACACGCCGTTCTTTGCCCAGGGCAGCCGCAGGTTCAAGGACGCGGTCATGGCCGTTCCTGCGATCGAGATGGCAAGCGATCGCGAAATTTCGACCCAGATGGGGTTTGGCAAAATCCTGGACACGCTTTCCAAAGGTGACAGCGACTTGGCCCGCCGGATCGTGACAACCTCGCCTGATGTGACTGGGACGACCAATCTTGGCCCATGGGTCAATCGGCGTAAACTTTTTGCCCGTACGGCGCAGGCCGATACCTTCAAAGACCACAACATCCCCTCGACCGCCAAATGGGAGTTTGCCCCTGAGGGTCAGCATATCGAACTGGGCATTGCAGAGATGAACCTGTTCCTGCTTCTGGGTGCAGCCGGCCTGTCACATTCCCTGTTCGGCAAACGCTTGTTGCCCATTGGCACGGTCTATGACCCCTTCATTGCCCGCGGCTTGGACGCGCTCAATTACGCCTGTTATCAGGATGCCCGGTTCATGATCGTGGGAACACCATCAGGCGTGACACTGGCCCCCGAAGGCGGCGCGCATCAATCCATCGGATCACCCCTGATTGGCATGTCGCAAGATGGCCTTGCGTCGTTTGAACCTGCCTTCGTGGATGAGCTGTCGGTCATTATGGAATGGGCGTTTGATTACATGCAGCGTGACGGCGAAGGCGACCCGGATGAACGCACCTGGTTGCGGGACGAAACAGGTGGGTCCGTTTACTTGCGGCTGACGACGAACCCGATCGAACAGCCCGGAAAGCGGGCGGATGATGCCTTTCGTCAGGGGGCCATCGACGGTGCCTATTGGCTGCGCAAACCGGGGCCAAACTGCTCGGTCGTGATTGCCTATCAGGGGGCCGTGGCGCCCGAGGCCATCGCAGCGGCGGGCATGGTTGGCGAACACCGCCGCGATGTTGGTGTTCTGGCAGTCACCTCAGCAGACCGGCTGAACGCTGGGTGGAGCGCCGCTCAACGGGACCGCGCCCGCGGGAATACCAAAGCCGCCAGCCATATCGAAACATTGCTCGGCGATCTGCCCGGCACGTGCAGTATTGTCACGGTCATCGACGGGCACCCCGCAACTCTGTCCTGGCTTGGATCTGTGGCAGGGCACAAAACGATCCCGCACGGCGTTGAACACTTTGGTCAGACCGGGTCCATTTCAGACCTCTACAAGCATTTCCGCCTTGATCGGAATTCAATCGTTCAGTCGATCAATGAGCTTACAGTTGGAAGCCGGGCCAACAGTCAGGCCACCCGTCCCTGATGCCGTCCTGAGAGCACGAAGGTCGCCATTGGCCACCAGGCTTCCGCCCGTCTCATCCCCTACGCGCCGGGTGGTTCCTCTTTCCCTTGACGTCGTTGCATGTGAAACAATAAATTCGCCCTGCAAACAAGAGATGCATAACACGTGCATCATTCATGCATGCCCCGCGCATGCACCGATATTGGGGGAACGCCATGACCACGCAGGACGCCACGCGCGCCATGACACGTGCTGCCACTGCCTTGGGCACAACCGAAGGCTATATGCCCGGGTTTGGCAATGATTTCGAAACCGAGGCCCTGCAAGGTGCCCTGCCGCAGGGCATGAACAGCCCGCAGAAATGCGACTATGGCCTGTATGGCGAACAGCTGTCAGGCACGGCCTTTACGGCACCTGCGCATCAGAACGAACGCACCTGGTGTTACCGCATCCGCCCGTCGGTGAAGCATTCGCATCGCTATGAAAAGATCGACGTGCCCTATTGGAAATCCGCGCCGAACGTGGACCCGGATGTCATTTCGCTGGGCCAGTATCGCTGGGATCCCGTGCCGACACAGGCCGGGTTGAACTGGGTCACCGGTATGCGCACCATGACCACGGCAGGGGATGTGAACACCCAGGTCGGCATGGCGACGCATATCTATTTGGTCACCGAATCGATGGTCGATGATTACTTCTTCTCAGCGGACAGCGAGTTGCTGGTCGTGCCGCAAGAGGGGCGTCTGCGCTTTTACACCGAACTGGGTGTGATTGACGTCGAGCCCAAGGAAGTCGCCATCATCCCGCGCGGGTTGGTGTACCGGGTTGCGCTGCTGGATGGCCCCGCGCGTGGGTTCGTTTGCGAGAACTACGGCCAGAAATACGAGCTGCCGGGGCGTGGCCCGATTGGCGCCAACTGCATGGCCAACCCGCGCGATTTCAAATCGCCAGTGGCGGCGTTTGAAGACCGCGAAGTGCCCTCGACCGTGACGATCAAATGGTGCGGCCAATTCCACAGAACCGAAATCGGCCATTCACCGTTGGATGTGGTCGCCTGGCACGGCAACTATGCGCCGGTGAAATACGACCTGCGCAATTACTGCCCGATTGGGGCGATTCTGTTTGACCACCCGGACCCGTCGATCTTTACGGTCCTGACCGCACCATCGGGTCAGCCAGGCACGGCAAATATTGATTTCGTGCTGTTCCGCGAACGCTGGATGGTGATGGAAGACACCTTCCGCCCGCCGTGGTATCATAAGAACATCATGTCCGAACTGATGGGCAATATTTACGGTGAATATGACGCGAAACTGAACGGTTTTGCACCCGGAGGCGTTAGCCTGCACAACATGATGCTGCCGCACGGACCCGACAAGGAAGCGTTTGAAAAGGCGTCGAACGCCAATTTGGGCCCCGACAAGTTGGACAACACCATGTCCTTCATGTTCGAAACCCGTTTCCCGCAGCACCTGACCGCCTTTGCCGCAAATGAGGCGCCTTTGCAGGATGATTACATTGACTGTTGGGCCGACATCGAAAAGAAATTCGATGGCACCCCCGGCAAGAAATAGCCCCCGTATCGGGAAAGGATACTGACGTGAGCTTGATGAAATCCTGGGTCGGCAGCGCGAATTCCGCCACGACCCCGTTTCCGCTGAACAACCTGCCCTATGGCGTGTTTTCAACCGCTGAAATCGACCGCCACTGTGGCGTGGCGATCGGTGACATGATCCTGGACGTGACGACGTTGGAAGACGCCGGCGTGATCCAAATCGACGAAATTCCCGTGTTCGACCTGCCGATGTGGAACGAATTCATGGACATGGGGGCCGAGGTCTGGTCCGCCTTCCGCAATTCGTTGCAGGATCTGCTGGGCGCCGATGCGGCTGCGGACACCCAGAGCACGCTGCAACCCTATCTGGTCGCGCAGACCGATGCCCAGATGCACATGCCATTTGCGGTCGCGGAATACACCGATTTCTATGCGGGCAAGAACCACGCTGTGAATGTGGGCACCATGTTCCGGGGCGCGGAAAACGCACTGCCGCCGAACTGGCTGCATATCCCGATTGGGTACAATGGCCGTGCGTCGTCCGTCGTCGTGTCGGGCAGTGATGTGCGCCGCCCCTGGGGGCAGCTGAAAGCACCGGACGCGGACATGCCCTCCTTTAACCCGTGCAAGCGGTTCGATCTGGAACTGGAGATGGGC
>DFBF01000174.1:46670-53731 GCA_002367285.1 Rhodobacteraceae bacterium UBA3087
ATCCAGGCTTGGGAATACCAGCCGCTGGGGCCGTTCCAGGCCAAGGCAACCGCGACGACCATTTCGCCCTGGATCGTCCCCGCCGCCGCGCTGGAGCCGTTCCGCACCACCACGCCAGAGCGTGAAAAGGATCTGCTGCCGTACCTGGCCGAACCAAAACCTGGCCTGTTCGACATCGACCTGGAGGTCACCCTGGCCCCCGAGGGCAAGGCGGAAACCACCATTGCGAAGACGAACTATGCGCAGATGTATTATTCTGCGGCACAACAGTTGGCGCACCATACGACGTCAGGCTGCGGCATGAATGTGGGTGATCTGTTGGGATCGGGCACCATTTCCGGCCCGACGAAATCCGAGCGCGGATCTCTTCTGGAACTCAGCTGGGGTGGCAAGGAGCCCCTGACGCTGGACAGTGGCGAAACCCGCACCTTCCTTGAGGATGGCGATACGCTGTCCCTGAAGGGGACCGCCAAGGGCAACGGTTTCCAGGTTGGGTTTGGTGACTGCACGGGCACGATCCTGCCTGCGCTTGACGACCCTTATAGGCGTTGATTATGGGGCGCTGGATATCACCCGCCGCTTTGCCAGTTGAGGATAGCCTCGCTGGGCACAAGCAGCATGATGACGTTCAGCGCCAGACCATCGCGGATCAGCCATGTGGTAAAGACTTCGAACCCCACAATGATCGCGATACTGACCCAGATCGGCAGGCGCAGCGCCAACCAGAAGCCCACGAACATCGCCGCAATGTCGGCCGCCGAGTTGATCACTGCATCGCCCCAATATTCGCCGCTGACGGTGAATTCGCGGTAACGGTTGATCACAGCTTCGGTGTTTTCGCCAACTTCCCAGGCGCATTCAACAAGGGTTGCAATCAGCAGCCGCCAGCCCAGACCAATGCGGCGCAAAACCAACCAGGTCGCGCCATAAAACAGGAAACCGTGGATCAGGTGGCTGGGCGAATACCAGTCAAACAGATGTTGCGAGCCCTGGCCGCTGTCATCTCCGGAATACCAGATGCGGATGTCACCACAGGGGCAGATCACATTGCGCCCCATCATCCACAGGATGACCAACGTGGCGGCAAAAACGAAAAACGTGGCCCAATAGGGCAAATAACGACGATCAAACATGCGGGGATGGAAACATACAGCCCCGCCCATGCCTAGGAAGGAAACACCATGGCCAAGGCTTTTGCATCGCAAGGCGACATGACCGAAAAGAAAATCACCTTTGATGAGGTGGGCGATGGCGTCTATGCCTTTACCGCCGAGGGCGACCCGAATTCGGGCGTGATCATTGGCGACGACAGCGTGATGATCGTCGAAGCGCAGGCCACCCCGCGCCTGGCCAACAAGGTGATCGAATGCGTGCGCTCTGTGACCGACAAGCCGATTTCCCACGTGGTTCTAACCCACTATCACGCCGTGCGCGTGCTGGGGGCGTCGGCCTATGGCGCAAGCCAGGTCATCATGGGTGACGCAGCCCGCGCCATGGTTGTCGAACGCGGTCAGGAAGACTGGGACAGCGAATTCCAGCGTTTCCCGCGCCTGTTCGAAGGCCACGAAAGCATCCCCGGCCTGACCTTTCCAACCACCACGTTTTCCGACGACATGACCGTGTATCTGGGCAACCGTCGCGTTGACCTGATGCACCTGGGCCGCGCCCACACGGCAGGCGATATCGTCATCCATGTGCCTGACCAGAACGTCATGTTCACCGGTGACATCGTCGAATACCACTCGGCCTGTTATTGCGGCGACGGGCATTTCGGCGACTGGGGCAGCACGTTGGACAATATCGCCTCCTTTGACGTGGACGCCATTGCGCCGGGTCGCGGCGACGCCTTGATCGGCAAAGACATGGTCGAAGCGGCCATCGAAAACACCCGCGATTTCGTCGAAAGCACCTATTTCCCGGCGGCCAAGGTGGCGGCGCGCGGCGGCTCTCTGAAAGAAGCCTGGGACGCAGTGCGCGAATCCTGTGACCCCAAGTTCGCCGACTATGCGATCTATGAGCACTGCCTGCCCTTCAATGTCGCACGCGCCTATGACGAAGCCCGCGGCATCGACACGCCCCGCATCTGGACCGCCCAACGCGACCTGGACATGTGGGCGGCGCTGCAAGGCTGACCAGCCACGCATGACTCAGATCAAACGGGGGGGGCTATGGCTGTGCCATCATGCCCCCGCCGCACCCCGCCTGAGGAGAACCCAATGAACAAGATTTTCGAAGTTCCGATGTATGCGTACAGCCGCAGCCCGGATCAGGACAGCGAAACGCCCATCCGTCGCCCCGTTGTTGTGATCGGTGCCGGCCCGATTGGTCTGGGGGCCGCGATTGATCTGGCGCAACAGGATGTGCCGGTTGTCGTATTGGATGACAATGACAAGGTCTCGTTCGGGTCGCGCGCCGTATGTTACGCCAAGCGCCCGCTGGAAATCCTGGATCGTCTGGGCTGTGGCCAGCCGATGGTCGACAAAGGTGTCGAATGGAGCATCGGCAAGGTCTTCTTTGATGAACGCAAGATTTTTGAATTCGACCTGCTGCCCGAGGACGGTCACGAGCGCCCCGCCTTTATCAACCTGCAACAGTATTACTTCGAAGAATACCTGGTGAACCGGGTCACCGAACTGCAAGCCGAAGGTAAGCAGATCGAAATCCGTGGCAAGAACAAGGTCTCGGCCATTGGCGCCCATGACAACCACGCCACGCTGGAAATCGACACGCCCGAGGGGCCTTATAACCTCGAGGCCGAATGGCTGATCGCCTGTGACGGCGCCAGATCGCCCACCCGTCAAATGATGGGGCTGGATTTCGTCGGTCGTGTGTTCGAAGACAACTTCCTGATTGCCGATGTGATCATGGAGGCGGATTTCCCCACCGAACGGTGGTTCTGGTTCGATCCCCCCTTCAACAAGGGTCAATCGGCGCTGTTGCACAAACAGCCCGACAATGTTTGGCGCATAGACCTGCAACTGGGCTGGGACATCGACAAGGAAGAAGAAAAGAAACCCGAAAACGTCATTCCACGCCTCAAAGCCATGCTGGGCGAAGACGTGGAATTCGAACTGGAATGGGTGTCTATTTATACGTTCCAGTGCCGCCGGATGGAAAAATTCCGCCACGGTCGTGTGTTGTTTGCTGGCGACAGCGCCCACCAGGTATCGCCTTTTGGCGCGCGCGGGGCGAACTCGGGCTTGCAAGACACAGACAATCTGGCCTGGAAGCTGAAACTGGTGATAGATGGCAAAGCCCCCGAGGCCCTGTTGGACAGCTACAGCCAGGAACGCGTGCACGGGGCAGAGGAAAACATCCTGAACTCGTCGCGCTCGACCGACTTTATCACGCCAAAATCGGACATGTCCCGGATCTTGCGTGACGCGGTGCTGGACCTTGCCGAAACGCACGACTTTGCCCGCCCGCTGGTCAATGCCGGCCGCCTGTCGGTGCCCTGCACCTATGACGGCTCTGCTCTGAACATGGCCGACGCCCTGGATGGACCCGAGTGCACACGCCCCGGATCGCCCTGTCCTGACGTGAAACTTGGCGACGATTTCCTGTTGCGCCAGCTGGGGGGGGAATTCACCCTGCTGACCATCGACGCGGACGCGCCGGACCTGATCGAAGAGGACGGCATCGAAGTCACCCGCTTGGCCCTGTCAGCCAAGGAAGACACCACCGGCGCCCTCAAAGCCCGCTATCTGGGCGATGAACCCTCGGCGGTCTATCTGATCCGCCCCGACCAACACGTCGCGGCCCGCCGTCCGTCGTTTGACGAAAACCTGTTCCGCGCCGCAATCCGCCGCGCCACTGGCAAGGAGTAATCCACATGTCCGATCTGAACCTTCAGCCGAACATTCCCGGCGCCGATGACTTCTATGCGGGCCTGCTTGCAGCCCATGACGGGTTGTCAAAAGAAGACAGCGACGCGCTGAACGCCCGCCTTTTGCTGGTATTGGCCAACCATATCGGTGACCGCGCCGTCCTGGACAACGCGATCGCCGTTGCCAAAGCCAGCGCCTGATCCAGGCACCTGAAACAAGCAAAACGCCGCCCTTGGGCGGCGTTTTTCATTGTGGAAACAGCGTTGGATCAGCTGGGATCAGCTGTTGTGCGCAGATACGGCAACTTGATGTCCACATCACCGAACTTCGCTTTTGCCTCATCATCCGACAAGGCCATAGACACAATCACGTCCTGCCCCTTCACCCAGTTGGCAGGCGTTGCAATCGCCGTCCCAAAGGTCGCCTGCAACCCGTCAAGCGCACGCAGCACTTCGGCAAAGTTGCGTCCCACCGACATCGGGTAGGTCATGATCAACTGTACCTTCTTGTCCGGTGAAATGATGAATACCGACCGCACGCTGGCGCTGTCCGCCGCCGTACGTCCATCGGGCAGGTACGCCTCGGCGGGCAACATATCAAAAGCCTTGGATACGGCCAAATCTTCGTCCGCAATGATCGGGAACCCGGCCTTCGCACCGGCGAAACCTTCGATGTCGGCTTTCCAGCCCACATGCTCTTCGGCGCTGTCGACAGACAGACCAATCACCTTGGTGCCACGTGCAGCCCACTCATCCGCCAACTGCGCCACGGCCCCGAATTCGGTCGTGCAGACAGGCGTATAATCCTTGGGGTGCGAAAAAAGAATCGCCCAACTGTCGCCAATCCAGTCATGAAAGGTAATCTCACCCTGGTCAGTCATCGCGGTGAAGTTCGGCACCACATCATTGATTCTCAGTCCCATATCGGTCTCCTATTCAAGTTTCGCTTACTCAATAAGTACGAACGATTGGTCCGATGTGAAGACCTGTAATTGGATATTTTCGCGCTTTCAAAGATTTGATCAAATCATTGCGGCACGACTTGCACGTGCCCAAATCCAGTGACACAGTGGCACCAACCCGGAACCGGAGAGAAGCATGATCGAGAAACGCGACTTTTATATCAATGGTCAGTGGGTTGCCCCATCGGCCCCCAATGACATGACCGTCATCAACCCATCGACCGAAGACCCATGCGCGGTGATCTCGCTGGGCGGACAGGCCGACACGGACGCGGCCGTGGCCGCCGCCAAGGCCGCCTTTCCGGCCTGGTCCACCACGCCCAAGGCCGACCGTTTGGCCCTGATCGAAAAGCTGGCCGAGGTTTACACCAAACGCGCCGATGACCTGGCCGAAGCGATGAGCCTGGAAATGGGCGCGCCCATCGACATGGCCCGCCAAAGCCAGGTGGGTGCAGGCAGCTGGCACATTGCCAACTTCATCAAGGCCTTCAAGGATTTTGAATTCGACCAGATGCTGGGGGACCACGCCCCGAACGACCGTCTGCTGTATGAACCCATCGGCGTCTGCGCCATGATCACACCGTGGAACTGGCCGATGAACCAGGTCACGCTGAAATGCGTCGCGGCGATGGCAGCGGGCTGCACCATGGTGCTGAAACCGTCCGAAATTGCGCCGCTGTCGTCGATTGTCTGGTCCGAAATCGTGGACGAGGCCGGCTTCCCGCCCGGTGTTTACAACATGGTGAACGGCGACGGCATTGGTGTCGGCACACAGCTGTCGACCCACCCGGACGTGGACATGGTCAGCTTCACGGGTTCGACTCGCGCGGGCATCGCCATTTCCAAAGCCGCCGCGGACACGCTGAAACGCGTGGCGTTGGAGCTGGGTGGCAAGGGCGCGAACATCATCTTTGATGACGCTGACGACAAGGCTGTGAAACGCGGCGTGCTGCACATGATGAACAACACCGGCCAGTCCTGCAACGCGCCGTCCCGCATGTTGGTGCAACGCGGTGTCTATGACCAGGCCGTCGAAATTGCCCGCGAAACGGCAGAGAAAATTTCTGTCGGGTCCGCACAGGACAACGGTCGCCACATCGGCCCCGTTGTCAGTGAATTGCAGTGGGGCAAGATCCAGGATCTGATCCAGCAAGGCATCGACGAAGGTGCCCGTCTGGTTGCAGGCGGTACAGGTCGTCCCGATGGGTTGAACAAGGGCTATTTCGTCAAACCGACGGTGTTTGCCGATGTGAACAACCAGATGACCATCGCACGCGAAGAAATCTTTGGTCCGGTTCTGTCGATGATCCCGTTCGACACCGAAGAAGAAGCAGTCGAGATCGCCAATGACACGGTCTATGGCCTGACCAATTACATCCAGACCCAGGACGGTGCCAAAGCCAACCGCGTGGGCCGTCAGATGCGGTCCGGTATGGTCGAAATGAACGGCCAGGGCCGGGGCGCCGGGGCGCCGTTCGGCGGCTATAAACAGTCCGGCAACGGGCGCGAAGGCGGCGTGATGGGGATCGAAGATTTCCTGGAAGTCAAAGCCATCTCGGGCTGGTCGAACGACTGACCGCTTTGATATTTGAAAGACCGAAGCGGCCCGCCTCATGCGCGGGCCGTTTGTTTTGAAACCCTCAGTATCAAGCGCGGGATCAGGCGCGTTTGACCAAGACTGAGCCCACCGAATATCCCGCGCCAAAGGAACAGATCACGCCCAGATCACCGGGCGACAGGTCCTTGGAATACTTGTCGAATGCGATGATCGACCCGGCTGAGGACGTGTTTGCATATTCCTGCAAAATATTGGGCTGCTCGCCCGGCTCGGGCACCCGCCCCAGCACCTTTTTGCCGATAAAATCGTTCATCGCCTTGTTGGCCTGGTGCAGCCAAAGGCGCTTCAGTTCATTCGCCGCGACCCCCTCTTCTTCAATATGGCCCAGGATGTGTTTTGACACGATCGGCAGGACCTCTTTGAAGACCTTGCGCCCGTTTTGCATGAACTGCATGTCGCGGCGATCCGGCAGCGCACCCGCGTCTTCGCGCGAGCGGCGCAGGAAGCCCATGTTGTTTCGAATATTGTTGGAAAATTGGGTCAGGCACCGGGTCGAAATGATCTCGAAATGGTCGCCACGGGCATCTTCTTTGCGTTCAATCAGCGTCGCCGTGGCGACGTCGCCAAAGATGAAATGACAGTCCCGGTCGCGCCATTCCAGGTGGCCCGAACAAATTTCGGGGTTCACCACCAGCGCGCGCGCGACAGATCCCGA
>DFBF01000174.1:53785-55083 GCA_002367285.1 Rhodobacteraceae bacterium UBA3087
CCCGCGCCCAGCGCCTGTTGGATTTCCACCGCAATGGCAGGATAGGCCCGTTCGTGGTTTGACGCCGCACAGATGATCAGGTCAACCTCGGACGCCTCGCGCCCCGCCGCTGCCAGCGCCTTTTGGCAGGCGTCCACGGCCATTTCCGTCATGATCCCGGGCTCATCATCCGATCGCTGCCGCAGTGTCGGGAACATGCGGTCCGGGTCCAGGACGCCCGTCTTGTCCATCACGTACCGCCGTTCGATCCCTGAGGCCTGAAAGATGAAATCCTCCGAGGAATGCCCCATTGGCGCCATCTCTCCGGCAGCTATCGCATCCGCGTTCTGGGCGTTCTGCTTGTCGGCATAGGCGTTGAAAGCGACGACCAGTTCGGCGTTGGTGATCACCTGATCGGGGGTATAGACACCGGTGCCGGAAATGACGGGTTGGAACATGAAAAATAGCCTCCTGAAGCGTTGTTCCACTACATCAGGAAGGGGGGCGAGAGGCAAGGTTTCGGGGCTGGATGACGCTGGGGCAAGGTCATCTGCCCGCTCAGAACGGGCATTTCGCCTTGAAAGTCAGGCCCTTTCCGCCGTCCGGATGACGCAGGCGCAGGCTTTCGGCGTGCAGCATCAGGCGCGGGGCGTTCAGGGCCTCGCCCGTCGCATAGAAGGGATCGCCTAGGATCGGATGGCCGATTTCCAGCATGTGAACCCGCAACTGATGGCTGCGCCCGGTCTGGGGAAACAGCCGCATGCGGGTGGCGTGGTCTTCGTATTTCACGACCTTCCAGTCCGTTACCGCAGCCTTGCCGGTATCATGGTTCACATGCTGTTTCGGGCGGTTCGGCCAGTCGACGATCAGCGGCAAATCAACCGTGCCCTCGCGCGGTTCAACCCGCCCGAACACGCGCGCAACATAGACCTTTTTCACCTGCCGTTTTTCAAATTGCAGCCCCAGGTGACGTTGCGCGTGCGGCGTCATGGCAAAGACCATCACGCCCGATGTGTCGCGGTCCAGACGATGCACCAGCAAGGCGTCGGGAAACACGGCCTGAATGCGGGCAATCAGGCAATCGGCAAGATGTTCACCCCGCCCGGGCACCGACAACAGGCCCGACGGCTTGTTCACCAACAAAAGCTCGTGATCCTGGTGGATGATCTCCAGTGGCGTGTCCGGGGGCGTATAGGGATCCATGCGGGGTCGATAGCCGGGGGGGGCTGTTCGGGCAAGCGCGAACTTGCCACACCGCGTTTCTGCTTGCCGACAGTTATGCACTTGGGCAGGTTCGACACATGCCCCTGAGCGCACTC
>DFBF01000174.1:55167-55472 GCA_002367285.1 Rhodobacteraceae bacterium UBA3087
GTGCCCTGGCATCAGGATCGGATCATTGCGGTTGCTCGGAAAACGCAGGTCCCCGGTTCTCACAACTGGTCACACCAGGCAGGGGTCTGGCATTGCGAACCACCCGGCGAGGTGTTGCAGCGCATGCTGACGTTGCACCAATCCCGCACCTTCCAACGGCACGTGGCGCGGCGGGTGTTGCGGGTGGATTACGCCACCGGTGGCCTACCGGGCGGGCTGCAGTGGCAAATGAAGACCTGACGTCAAGCCAGCCAGTTCGTTGCACCCCCTCTCACTTTACCCCCAACCGAGGAGATTTTCATGCA
>DFBF01000174.1:55532-59432 GCA_002367285.1 Rhodobacteraceae bacterium UBA3087
ATTTCCAATACCGCCGCATTCTGACCGCCGCAGTCTGGGCGAGGGGAAGGATTGGGCGCTGGCGTTTCAGTGCAAGGCTGGCGATCTCGACACCGTCGGGGTCGATCTGATCACGCTGGACGACGATGGTTTGATTGAGGTCTTCGAGGTGGTCATGCGGCCCTATAAAACCGTTGGCGCCTTGCGCGATGCGATGAACGCCCGGGTGATGACCGATGTGCGGTTCCTGAAATTCAGGAACGCGTTGGGCTAGGCCGCTTGCGCACCTGGTGCAGCATCGACCACGTGTAAACAACCAGCGCGGCCCAGATCATTGGAAAGGCGATCATACGGGCGCGCCCGAAGGGTTCGTCAAAAACAAAAACGCCAATCAGAAAGATCATGGTGGGTGCGATGTATTGCAGGATGCCAATCGTCGACAAGCGCAACAGTTTGGCGCCATTGGCATAAACGATCAGGGGCACGGCGGTGACAACGCCGCAACCGATCAAAAGCCAGGTATCAGGCAATGAGGCCGTAAAGTGGCTTTGCCCCGTGGCGCTGAGCCAGAGGAGATAGCCAAGCGCCGGGATCAGCAGGATCAGGACCTCGAGCATGAACCCCTGGTTTGGGCCAATCGGCAGGGATTTCTTGAAAAACGCATACAGCCCGAAGGTCACGGTCAGAGACAGGCCCGCCCAGGGTACGGTCCCCGCATCAACGGTCAGAACAACGACAGCAATCGCCGCCAGGGCGATCGCGACCAGTTGCGCGCGGCTCAGGCGTTCGCCCAACAAAACCGCGCCCAGAAAGATCGAAAACAGCGGATTGATGTAATATCCAAGTGCGGCGTCCAGCGTGCGCCCGGTCGAGATTGCCCAGACGTAAATGCCCCAGTTCACCGAAATGAGCCCTGCGGTCAGGGCCCCCATCGCCATGGTGCGGGGTGAGGTCAGAGCGGTCGCAATATCCCGTGTGCGCCCCAGCAGGATCAGCAAAAGCCCCGCCACAGGCACGGACCAGACGATGCGGTGTGCCACCACTTCGATCGGCGGAATATGGGACAGCATTTTCAGATACAGCGGCAGGAAGCCCCACAGCACATAGGCCGTGATCGCAAAGGCAAATCCCCGCGGGCTATCCGAATTGTCGGGCGTTTCAAGTGTGCGCGTCATAGGGGCCTTTATGACAGATCCAACAGCCTGAACCAGCGAAACGTCACCCTGTTGCAACAAAAATACCGCTCCGAATTTTCGCCTGGAATATCCGAGCGCTATGCCGCGTCAGCCATCTGCACGGCGCAGAAACGGCGTGGGCGGCTCATCACCCACGTCCTGGCGGGTTGCATACATGGCACCGTCAGCGATGGCGAACAGTTCATCCAGGCTGGGATAGCTGTCCGGTCCCGCCGTCGCGATGCCAAAGCTGGCAGATAACCGATCACAGTTCAGGTGCATAAAGCCCTGGGCCAAGTTCTGACAGAAGATCTGCGCGCCGTCGGCATCCACTTTTGGCAACAGTACACAGAACTCATCCCCGCCATATCGCGCGGCGATTTCTGGGCCGGACAGGCTGTCTGCAATGCTCTGCCCGACGCATGTCAGAACGCGGTCCCCTTCTTGATGGCCTATCGCATCATTCACATGTTTGAACCCGTCCAGATCCAGGAAAACAAGGGACACCACCCCCCCGCGCTGCTGTGTAGCCGCCAATTCATCCGTTGCACGTGCCAAGAAATGGCGCCGGTTGCAAAGCCCGGTCAGGTCATCAGTTTGCGCCAACCGTTCGATTTCCCGCGTCCGGTCCAACACTTTCTGTTCCAGAGATTCCGAATATTTGATGACCTCATCACGCGCCAACTCCACTTCGCTGACCAGGCCCTGAATATAGGTGTCGAACACCAGTTGCAGGTCAAACAGCATCAGCTTTGACAGGGCCTCGCAGGCTGGATCATATCCATACCCTTCGCTCAGAACAGCTTCGATATGCGTCTCCAATCGGTGCATCGACGAGACATACATTTTTGGCGGCACCCCGATCCGGGCATGTACCTTGCCGATACGCAGACGCGAATTCACATAGTCGGCGCCATAATTGCCCCCGAACAGCGATGTGATATATCCCCGCATCGCCCCTTTCAGCCGACCCAGCGTGTCACTATCGCCAATGATGTTCTGGATCTGCGGTATCTCCGTCTGTTGTAGATAGAAATCTTCGACAATGGCATCGACGCTTTCGCGCGCCGCCGCTTCGAAACCACACAGATGGATTTCCAGGGCTGGCGTCAGACCCAGAAGGCTTTTGCGCAGCGCGATATCGGCATCGTTGATACGCAGATGTTCCGCCAGCGTTTGGCTGGTTCGGTTAGTGGGTGTCGAGGTCATGTTCGCCCCCCAGGCAAGCAGGAATAGCACGCAAGGGGCGCTCCCCTCAGTCCCCCGAGAGTATTGGTGGCGCGTTAAAAACCTCTTACCCAGCGCAAAGTCACGCCTTGGCGCGTTCCCCTTTTGGGTCATACATCGGTTTCAGCGACGCGTCGGCTTTTACCCGCGTGCCCGCGATGTCAATTTCATAGCTTGAGGCCAGGACATCCGCGACGCTTTCGCCCTTGCATGGCACGTATCCCAGCCCCATCGCCCCGCCCAGGTGGTGACCATAACTGCCCGAAGACAGGTATCCGACAATCGCGCCATCGCGCAGGATTGGTTCATTGTGATACAGCAACGGCTCTGGGTCCGTCAGTTTGAATTGCACCATACGCCTTTCCAGCCCGGTTTCCTTTTTCGCCAACACCGCGTCGCGCCCGATGAAATCTGGTTTGGCGGTTTTGACGGCAAAGCCCAGACCGGCCTCGAGCACATGGTCTTCGGCGGTGATGTCATGGCCAAAGTGGCGAAACCCCTTTTCGATCCGACAACTGTCCATCATGTGCAGGCCGCACAGTTTCAGCCCCATGTCCTGGCCCGCATCATACAGGGTTTCAAACACATGCCCGGCCATGTCGCTTGATGCATAAATCTCCCACCCAAGTTCGCCCACATAGGTCACACGGTGGGCGCGGGCCAGGCCCATGCCCAGCTCGATTTCCTGTGCCGTGCCAAAGGGGTTGGTGGCGTTGGTGAAGTCGTTCGGGCTGACTTTCTCCAGCAATGTGCGCGCATTTGGCCCCATGATGGCCAGCACGCCTTCGCCCGCCGTGACATCAGTGATTACGACACGGAAATCGCCAATATGGCGTTGCATCCAAGTCTGATCGGCCAGCCGCGTGGCGGCGGGGGTCACGACCAGATACGCGGTTTCAGACAGGCGGGTGACGGTCACGTCTGCTTCGATCCCGCCTCGCGAATTCAGGAATTGGGTATAGACGATCTTGCCAGTCGCAACCGTATAATCACCACCACCGACATAGTTCATGAAGGCCTCGGCGTCCGGGCCTTCGACGCGGATTTTGCCAAAGGACGACATGTCATACATGCCGACGTTTTCACGCACCGCCATGTGTTCGCGGGCGCTGTTTTCAAACCAGTTCTGGCGCCCCCAACTGTATTGATATTCACGCGCCTGACCGTCGTCGGCGAACCAGTTGGCGCGCTCCCAACCAGCCAGTTCCCCCATCACGGCACCCTGATCCAACAGCTGTTGGTGGAACGGCGTGCGCCGCACCCCTCGCGCAGTGGCCTTTTGGCGATAGGGATAGTGGTCGGCGTACAGCAGACCCAACGTTTCCTTGGACCGTTCGAACAGGTACTTTTTGTTGCCCTGGAACGGCTGCATCCGGCTGATGTCCACATCCCCCAGGTCGAACGGCTTTTCACCTGTATCCATCCATTGCGCCAAGGCCATGCCCGCGCCCCCGGCGGATTGAATGCCGACCGAATTGAACCCGGCGGCGACCCAGACATTATCCATCTCAGGCGCCAG
>DFBF01000272.1:0-199 GCA_002367285.1 Rhodobacteraceae bacterium UBA3087
CCGCCCGGCCATGTACGAGGCGCACCATGACATCGTGCCCGTGGTGCAGGCCGAACCGGGCATTGAGCGGGACCGCTATGACATCGTTGGCCCGATCTGCGAAACCGGCGACACGTTCACCAAAGACCGCGATATGGCACCGCTTGTGGCGGGCGATCTGGTCGCCTTCCGCTCGGCGGGTGCCTATGGCGCGGTGATG
>DFBF01000272.1:243-3620 GCA_002367285.1 Rhodobacteraceae bacterium UBA3087
CCCCTGATCCCCGAAGTTCTGGTCATGGGCGATCAATTTGCGGTCATCCGCGCACGCCCGACCTATGAAGAGATGTTGGAACGCGATAGCATCCCTGCATGGTTGTAACCCGTTCGGTCAATCCTCAGGGGGTCGTATGACCCGAAACACCGTGCCCCACACCGCCGCAACCCAGGTTGTGACGCGGCTGAAAACACCTTTGCGCCTGACGGCGGCGGGGCTGTGGGGCGAACGGTTGTGGCGGGCGTTTTGGCCGTTTGTGACCGTGATGATGACCGGATTGGCCCTGTTGATGGCCGGTGTTGCGGCGGTTTTGGCGCCGTATTGGGCGCAAGCGCTGGCCGGTCTGGTGCTGGTGGCCGGGGTCTGGACCCTGTGGCGCGGGCTGCGGGGCTTCACCCGGCCCAGCCACGCCGAAACCCTGGCCCGTCTGGATGCAACCCTGCCTGGCCAACCCATTGCAGCCCTGCTGGATGATCAGGCGATTGGGGCTGATGACCCGGCCTCGGCAGCGATCTGGCAGGCGCATCAATCCCGTATGGCCGACCGCCTTTCGACAGCGCGCGCTGTTGCGCCCGACCTGCGTGTCGCGGCGCGTGATCCATATGCGTTGCGCCTGATCGCCTTGATAGGCTTGATCATGGCGGCGGGGTTCGGCTCGCTGTCGCGCGTCGCACAGGTCGGGGATTTGATCACCGGCCCCACCGCCCAGGCCGCCATTCCCGCCAGTTGGGAAGGCTGGATTGAACCCCCCGCCTATACCGGTCGGCCCAGCCTGTATCTGAACGACCAGCCCGCCGGGCCGCTGGCGGTGCCGATGGGCAGCCGCCTGACCCTGCGCCTGTATGGCGCGCAAGGAGCGTTGCAGGTCAGCGAAGATGTCTCGGGGGCGACCACATCGGATCCTGCCAGCCGCAGTGTCGAGATCATGCGCAATGGCACCCTGACCATCACCGGGCGCGGCGGGGCCGAATGGCGCATCACGGCCATTGGTGACGTGCCCCCGACGATCCGCCCCGAAGGTGATCTGTCGCGCACGTTGGCGGGCGATCTGCGTCAGGGCTTTATCGCCACCGATGATTATGGCGTCGCCGCCGGTCAGG
Source organism: Rhodobacteraceae bacterium UBA3087 (assembly GCA_002367285.1). Lineage (GTDB taxonomy): Bacteria > Pseudomonadota > Alphaproteobacteria > Rhodobacterales > Rhodobacteraceae > Aliiroseovarius_A. The sequence continues at coordinate 1,347 of DFBF01000272.1, forward strand.
CGCAGTTCGTGCTGGACCTTGTTGCGGTGACGCGGGCGCATGGGCTGGTGGCGGATCCTGAACCGCGCGCGCCGGTGGTGATTGACCTGCCCATGCCCTATCGCGGGGACCGTGACGAGGTCGCCGAGACCCTGCATGACAACCTGTCCGACCACCCTTGGGCGGGGCTGCCTGTGGCAATGTCGCTGATGGCACAGGACGCAACAGGGCAGACAGGATTGTCGCAGGCCCATCAGATCATCCTGCCGGGGCGGCGGTTCCTGAACCCGCTGGCGGCGGCCTTGATCGAACAGCGGCGCGATCTGTTGTGGACGCGCGAAAACGGCCCTCGCGTGGCGATGATCCTGCGCGCGGTCAGTTATCAGCCTGACGGGCTGTTCCCGCGTGAAACGCAATCTCTGCGGCTTCGGGCCCTGATCCGGCGGCTTGAGATGGGCAATCAGTATCGCCTGTCAAACGCGCTGCGCGATGAGCTGGCCCAGGCGCTGTGGGACATGGCAGTAGAGATTGAAGACGGCGCGCTGGCGAACGCTGCCGACCGCTTGCACCGCGCGCAGGAGCGGTTGGAAGAAGCCCTGCGTCAGGGGGCCACCCCTGAGGAGCTGGCCGAGCTGATGGACGAACTGCGCGAGGCCATGCGCAACATGATGGACCAGATGGCGCAGAGCCAGCCCGAGGGCCAGCCGCGCGCGCCTGACCCTAATGCGACGCAAGTCACGCCCGAGGACTTGCAGGAGCTGATGGATCAGATTCAGGACCTGATGGAGCAGGGCCGCGCCGAGGAAGCCATGGCCATGCTGGAAGCCCTGCGCGAGATGATGGAGAACATGGAGGTCACCCAAGGGCAGGGCGGCGAAGGCCAGCAATCGCCGGGCGAACAGGCGATGGAGGGCTTGCAGGACACGCTGCGTCAACAACAGGGCCTGTCGGACGAGGCCTTTCGCGACCTTCAGGAACAAAGCAACCCGAACGCGCGCGCCGGGGAAAGCGACGAAAACGTCGGGCGCGATGGCGGCCAGGGCCGTGGTCAGGCGCATTCCGGTGAGGGCGGCGAAGGCGAAGGGGCCGAAAGCCAGGGGGACGGGCAGGGCGGCGAAAGCGGTGACGCACAAAGCCTGGCAGACCGTCAGAACCGCCTGCGTGAAATGCTGCGCAATCAACAACAGGGTCTGCCCGGCGCGGGCACGCCGGATGGACAGTCAGCCCGCGATCAACTGGGCCGTGCGGGCGATGCCATGGAGGGCGCCGAACAGGCGTTGCGCGACGGCGACGTGGCCGAAGCCCTGGACCAACAGGCCGAAGCGATGGAGGCGATGCGCGAGGGCATGCGCAACCTGGACGATGCCATGCAGCAGGAACAGGCGCGCCAACAAGGCCAGCAGGGCACAACCCAGCCGTCACAGAACCCGACGCCGGGTGACCCGCTGGGGCGCGACAACCCGTCGGGGGATGGAATGCAGGACCCCAATGGCCCGCTGGCCAATGGCGAAGATGCCTATCGTCGCGCCGAAGACCTGTTGGATGACATTCAGCGCCGATCCGTCGAACAGGATCGTTCGGCGCAGGAACGTGATTATCTGAACCGACTGCTGGACCGGTTCTAAGCCTCAGGCCTTGATCAGCCGCAACGCACTGCTTTTCACCGCCAGCAAGCCTGCCGCATCAAAGGCTCCGCGTGACAGAACGCGGATGCCGACAAGCAGGGACACCAGCGACTTGGCGGCATGTGTCGGGTGCAGGTCGGTCGATATTTCCCCACGCGCCTGACCCAGCTGGACCATGCGCAGAAAGAATTGTTCAAGTTCAGCCATCACCGCGCGGACGATGTCGCCCACGTCTTCGTCGTGGTTCGGGATCTCCAACGCTGTGTTGATGATCAGGCACCCCTTCCTTTCGATATCCGTCACGCCCTGTGTGATCGCTGTATCAAACAGCGTGGTGATTGCCAGAACGGGATCGTCCAGACCTTCGAGCTGTCGCAGGTTGGGGCGCTGATGTTCGACGTTGAACTGCGTCAGCACGCGTTTGAACAGCTCTTTCTTGCAGCCAAAAGCATTGTACAGGCTGCCCTTGTTGATCCCCATGCCCTTGATCAGATCGGACATGGTGGTACCTTCATAGCCCTTCGCCCAGAACACCATGGCGGCACGTTCAAGGGCTTCTTCGATGCAGAATGATTTTTCCCAGGCCATAGCGTCCGTCCTTTCTGTGATTTCTGATGTGACAGGTAACATATTTATACCATCCGTTCAACTAAATGTGAGATCCGGTTGG
>DFBF01000202.1:0-2457 GCA_002367285.1 Rhodobacteraceae bacterium UBA3087
AGGCCCGAGAGCCGACGAATGCCCAAGAGCCGACGAATGATTGAACGAACGGAACGAACGGACGAGACGACGATGAAAACCTTCCTGTCCCTGCTGACACGACGCAATGTCTATTTGGCTGTCAATTTTGCCGTGCTTCTGAGTGCGGCAGTGCTGGCCATGGTGCCCACCAAAAGCGCCGCACAGCAGAACCTGTTCGAACCGGTCGCGCGGGTGAATGACCGCGTCGTCACCGCCTATGAGCTGTCGCAACGCATCGCCTTCATGACCCTTTTGCGGGCGCCGGGCGATCTTCGCGCCACGTCGCTTGAACGGTTGATCGAAGAACGCCTGCAACAGGATGCGGCCCGTTTGACCGGCGTCTCTCTGACCGAAGAACAGCTGGTCACCGGCATGGAAGAATTCGCCGGCCGCGCCAACATGGATGTGGAAACGTTCATCAAAGCCATCGCCCAGGGCGGGGTCGCCGCCGAAAGCTTTCGCGATTTCGTCGCGGCGGGGATGCTGTGGCGCGAAACCGTGCGCAAGCGTTTTGTCGCCCGCGTGCAGATCACCGAAGCCGAAATCGACCGCGCCATTGCCCTGACCCAACCGGGGGCTGGCGTACGCGTGCTGTTGTCGGAAATCATCCTGCCAGCCGATACACCGGCAGCAAAACAGGCCGCCGACGCGCGTGCCGAACAGCTGAGCAAGATCACCACCCTGCCTGCCTTTGCCGCCGCTGCGCGCCGCTATTCTGCCTCGCCCAGCAAAGGGCGCTCAGGCCGTCTGGAGTGGATGGATCTTTCGAACCTGCCACCGCAACTGGCCGCCGCCGTGCTGCCGCTGGCGCCGGGCGAAGTCTCAGGCCCGCTCCCGGTTAACAATGGCGTTGCTCTGTTCCAGATGCGCGCCATCGAAGAAACCGACATCCAGGAAGCCCAGGACGTCAGCATCGAATATGCCGCCTTCTTCCTGCCCGGCGGGGCTGCGGCCCGGCCCGAGGCCATGCGCCTGCAAAGCCAGCTTGACACCTGCGACGATCTCTATGGTGTGGCCCATGATCTGCCCGAAGGCCGCCTGCTGCGCGAGGTCCTGCCGGTCGCCGACCTGCCTGCCGATTACGCGGTGGAACTGGCCCAGCTTGATGACGGAGAGGTCTCGACAAACCTGACCACCGCCAATGGCGAAACGCTGGTATTTCTGATGCTGTGCGGTCGCACGCGGGCGCTGCCCGAAGACGTGTCCCGCGAAGATGTGGTCGCTCAGTTGCGCAACAAACGCCTTGTGGCCCTGGCTGGCTCGTATCTGGAAGAATTGCGCGCCGACGCCCATATCGAGATCCTGACAGAATGACCCCCCAGCCCATGCGGCCAGCGCCCATCGCGCTGAGCATCGGCGAGCCCGCAGGCGTGGGCCCCGAGGTTATCGCCAAAGCCTGGGCAACCCTGCGCGGCGAGCTGGACTTTTTCGTCATCGGCGACCCAGCGCATCTGCCGCTGGGCACCCCAGTGCAGACCATCGCAGCCCCGGAAGACGCCGCTGCGGCCATGGCCCATGCCTTGCCGGTGCTGGCGATGGATTTCGAAACCACCCGCCGGCCCGGAGTTGCCGACCCGATCCACGCAAAACACGTGATCGACGCCATTGCGCGTGGCGTCGCGCTGGTGCAGTCGGGCGCGGCCAGCGCGCTGACCACCGCACCGATCCACAAGAAGGCATTGAAGGACGGCGCGGGCTTTGCCTTTCCCGGCCACACCGAATTCCTGGCCCATCTGGCGGGCGTTGACGACGTGGTGATGATGCTGGCCTGCGACGCGCTGCGCGTCGTGCCCGCGACCATTCACATCCCTCTGTCACAGGTGCCCGAGCGGCTTACCCGCGAGGGACTGGCACAAACCATTCGCATCACCCACGCTGCCATGCAGGACCGTTTTGGCATCAGTAAACCGCGCATCGCGGTGGCCGGGCTGAACCCCCACGCGGGCGAAGGCGGCGCCATGGGCGACGAAGAAATCACCATGATCACCCCGCTGCTGGACGACATGTGCGCCGAGGGGTTTGACCTGGCCGGCCCCCTGCCCGCCGACACCATGTTCCACCCACACGCGCGCGCCCAATATGACGTGGCGATCTGCATGTATCACGACCAGGCCCTGATCCCGATCAAGACGCTGGACTTCGCCAGCGGCGTGAACGTGACGCTGGGGCTGCCGTTCATCCGCACTTCGCCCGACCATGGCACCGCGTTTGATATCGCGGGAACCGGCCAGGCCGACGCGACATCCCTGATCGCTGCGCTGCGCATGGCGGCACAAATGGCAAAGGCCACCTCATGAGCATCGACACCCTGCCCCCGCTGCGCGCGGTCCTTGAAACGCACGGGCTGACGCCCAAGAAATCCATGGGCCAGAATTTCCTGCTGGACCTGAACCTGACCGCCAAGATCGCGCGCCAAGCTGGCGACCTGCGCAATTG
>DFBF01000202.1:2520-12419 GCA_002367285.1 Rhodobacteraceae bacterium UBA3087
GAAGGCGCGCGCAAGGTGCTGGCCGTCGAAAAAGACAGCCGCGCCATGGCGCCACTGGCGGACATCCAGGCGGCCTATCCCGGACGGCTCGAGGTGATCAACGCCGACGCGCTGAAACTGAACCCGCTGGACCACCTGACCCCACCAATTCGCATCGTTGCCAACCTGCCCTATAACGTGGGCACCGAATTGCTGGTGCGCTGGCTGACGCCGCCGACGTGGCCGCCGGTCTGGGACAGCCTGACGCTGATGTTCCAAAAAGAGGTCGCAGCCCGCATCACCGCGCAACCCGGCTCCAAGGCTTACGGTCGCCTGGCAATCCTGTGCCAATGGCGCACGGACGCGCGCGTGGTGATGGAGCTTCCGCCCGAGGCCTTCACGCCGCCGCCCAAAGTTCACTCCTCGGTCGTGCACCTTCAGGCCCTGCCGGAACCCCGCTTTCCGGCCGACGCCGCGAAACTGCAAAGCGTCGTTGCGACAGCCTTCAACCAGCGACGCAAAATGCTGCGCGCCTCGCTCAAGGGCGTGCATCCCGACATCGAAGACGTGCTGATCTCGGTCGGCATCGCCCCCACCGCACGCGCCGAAACCATAGAACTCGAAGCCTGGTGTGCCCTGGCCCGCGCCCTGAAAACCTGACCTTTTCCTCTTGCCCAAAATATCTTGGGGGCCAAAAATATCCTGGAGGGAGCCTCAGATCCGTCAGGATCTGAGGCGGAGGCAACGCCCCAAATCAAACACTCCTGTGTGCCAAAGGCCCCCAATTTGACAACGCTCAGGAATGTTCCTCGGCGGCGGTCGCCGACAAGGCCCGGTTGAACGCCTGCAACGCATCGACGTGAAACAGCGCGCCCCACAGCTCGGGCGGGTCGCCCTCTCCGCCCAGGGTAACAACGGGGATGAACGACGCGCCGCTTGTTTCAAAGATCGGCATCACGGCCTCCAGTGTCGCATTGCCATCGACATAAATCCCCTGCTCGATCAGCTCCCAACAGGCGTCTTCATTGGCCGACTGCGCGCTGTCGCGCGAACGCATGATCCCCGCGACCCGCACCGTGGCCAGCAGATAGGCCTGCGGCCCCGCCGCCAGGTGAATGTTGCGCCGCTCCAACTGGGTCAGGAAGAAGGACCGGTCGACCAGGCGGCTGGCCAGCGCTGAGGACAGGCTGACCGCCGCCATCACCGCGATGCCGGTCTGCCAGTCGCCGGTCAGTTCGAATATGATCAACGTGGTAGATATCGGCGCGCCCAGAACGGCCGCGGCCACAGCCCCCATTCCGGCCAGCGCATAGATCGTTTCCGAGCCGGACACATCCGGGAACACGGCCGTGGCGATAAAGCCAAAGGCCAGCCCGGTCAGCGCCCCAACCATCAGCGCCGGTGAAAACACGCCCCCGCCCATGCGCCCGGCCATGGTGATCGCCACCGCCACCACTTTGAGCACGGCAAACACCACCGCATTGTGCAGGGTCAAGGTCCCGGTCAGCGCCAGCGACGTCGTCTCGTATCCGACGCCGATGATATGGGGAAACCAGATCGCCAAAGCGCCCAGCATCAGCCCGGTCAGCGCCGGGCGCAGGATGCCTGGCAGGCGCAGCCGTGCGCAGGCCTCGGTGCCCAGATCGTCGGCGAAGAAGATCGCCTTCATCAGCACCACGGCCACCACGCCCGACACCAGGCCCAGCATCAGAAAGGCGGGCAGTTCGACGTAAAACGCCAGGCTGCCCTCGGCGGGCACAATGAATTCAGTCACATCGCCATATTCGATCCGGTTGATCACAGTGCCTGCGACGCTGGCGATGGCGATGGGGGCAAAGGCGTGCACGGCAAAGTGGCGCAGCACAACCTCAAGCGCGAAAAGCGCGCCTGCAATGGGGGCGTTAAAGCTGGCCGATACGGCTGCCGCAACGGCACAGCCCAACAGGTCGCGCCCTGTGATACCATCGGCGTTGATGCGCGCCGACACCCAGGACGACACCACGGCGGCCATGTGCACCACAGGCCCCTCGCGTCCCGTTGATCCCCCCGTCGACAGCGTGATGAACGACGCCAGCGCCGAGCCGATCCCGGCGCGCTTTTCCACCCGCCCCTCCCACAGGGCGGCACCTTCGATCACGTCGGCAACACTGCGCACGCGCCCGTCATGGGTGAACCAGTTCAGGATCGCACCGACCGCCAGCCCCCCCGCCGCAGGCAGCAGCAGCACCCAGTACCAGGGCAGCGTTTCAACCCAGGAATGCAGATGCGCCAAATCATTGGTTCCATACAGCCTGGACTGTGTCCATTCGATACCTTTTCGGAAGAACAACGCGGCGAACCCGGCCGCGATTCCAATCACCAGGGCGATCAGCCAGAACTGCAATTGACTGGGCCCTTTGTCGCGCAACAGGCACCAGGCCCCGCGCGCACCGGCACATCCCCGCGCCCACTGGCGGAATAGATACAATTTTAATGGTCCTGCCATGCCTACCCCGATTTCGCGGGCTTTCATCCCCGGCCCGCATGCCCTAGATTGGCTCGGGTTACAGGGGGGAATGGATGGCATGACCATCGACACCGCGCTCACCGAGCTTTCCATATTGTTAGGCGATCGGCTCAGTCGCTCCAAGTCCGATCTGGACGCACATGGACAATCCGAGAGCCATTTCGCCCCCGCACCGCCCGATGCGGTGCTGTGGCCGACCACGACCGATGAGGTCAGCCGGATTCTGGCGATCTGTCACGCCCATGATTGTCCGGTGATCGCCTATGGTGCGGGCACCTCGCTTGAGGGGCATACCAGCGCCATTCAGGGTGGCGTAACCCTGGACATGAGCCGCATGAACCAGCTGTTGTCAGCTGACCCCGGCGATATGGTCGCGGTGGTGCAACCGGGCCTGACGCGCGAAGAGCTGAACCTCGAGCTGCGCGCCACAGGCATGTTCTTTTCCGTCGATCCCGGTGCCAATGCCACCATCGGCGGCATGGCGGGCACGCGGGCCAGCGGCACGACGACGGTGCGCTATGGCTCGATGCGCGACAATGTGCTGGCGCTCGAGGTCGTGCTGGCCGATGGCCGGGTGATCCGCACCGGATCACGCGCCGCGAAATCAGCCGCCGGATACGACCTGACCGCACTGTTTCTCGGCTCTGAAGGCACGTTGGGCGTGATCACCGAACTGACCCTGCGCCTGCAAGGTCAGCCCGAAGCGATTTCCGCCGGTGTCTGCGCCTTCAAACGGATCGAAGACGCCGTGGGGGCCGTGCAGCAGACCATCCAGATGGGCATTCCCATGGCCCGGATCGAATTCGTCGACACCATGTCGGTGCGCGCCGTAAACGCCTATGCGGGCACGCAAATGCCCGAAGTGCCGCATCTGTTGGTGGAATTCCACGGATCAGACAGCGCGGTGGCACAAGACGCCGACATGTTCGGCGAAATCGCGCGCGACTTTGGCGCGACGGGGTTTGAAAGCGCCACCCTGGCCGAAGACCGCAATCGGTTGTGGGAGGTCCGCCACAAGGCCTATTACGCCTGTCTGGGTCTGCGCCCGGGCGCGCAAGCCATTGTCACCGACATCTGTGTGCCGATTTCCAAACTGGCCCAGGCCGTGACCGAAACGCGTGCCGACATTGATGCGTCCCACATCCCCGGCCCGATCCTGGGCCATGTCGGTGACGGCAATTTCCACGCAATTTTGTTGGTCGACCGCGACAACCCGGTCGAAATGGCCGAAGCCAAACGTCTGGCCGCCCGCATGACCGAACGCGCCCTGGTCCTGGGCGGCACGGTGACCGGTGAACATGGCGTTGGCATGGGCAAACTGGCCTATATGCCAGCAGAACATGGCGCGGGCTGGGACGTAATGGGCGATATCAAACGCGCGCTGGATCCGACCGGCATCCTGAACCCCGGCAAGGTGATCCGTGGCAACTGAGCCGGGCAGACTGCGCCGAACCTATCGGCGTTTTCTGGCCTGGGTGCGCCTGCGGGTGCCACCTGGGCTGCGCCTGGTGCTGGGGTTTGGGGTGATGGTCGGCGGATTTCTCGGCTTTCTTCCCATTGTCGGATTTTGGATGATCCCGTTGGGTGTCGCGATCATGGCCCTGGACCTTCGTCCGCTATGGCGCAAATTTTGGATTTCCAGGTGATGACAGGACGTTTGCAACGTCCTGAAAGCCTCTCGCGCGAAATTTGGAAGAAAGCAGTGGCGCGTCAGCCCAACAAGGCGCGGGCGGCTGCGCGGGCCTCATCTGTCACGGTGTCCCCGGACAGCATCCGCGCCACTTCGCCGATCCGTTCGACCGCGTCCAGCGGCACCACGGTCGACCGGGTCAGGCCCTTGACGACCGATTTCTGCACCCGCCAGTGATGCGTGCCCAGAGCGGCCACTTGCGGTGAATGGGTGACGACCAGAACCTGGCCCCCGTCCGCCAGGGACGACAGACGCCGCCCGACCGCATCCGCCGTGGCGCCACCGACACCGCGGTCGATTTCATCAAAGATCATGGTCAGCCCGTCGGCGTGCCGGGTCAGACAGACCTTCAGCGCCAACAAAAAGCGGCTGAGTTCCCCGCCCGAGGCGATCTTGTTCAGCGGCCCGGACGGCGCACCGGGGTTGGTTGCGACGGTAAAGGTGACCGCGTCATGCCCTTCGGGGCCGGGGTCCGTGCGCGCCACATCCGTCGTGAACACGGCACGCTCCATTTTCAGAGGTGCCAGTTCGGCCCCCATGGCTTTGTCGAGCTTTCCAGCCGCCTTGGCCCGCTTGGCGCTGAGCCCATTGGCGGCGGTCTCAAACGAGGCCTGCGCCGTGTCGCGCGCCGCGTGCAAGGCGGCGATATCCGCGGCCCCGTGATCAATAGCGGCCAGTTTCACCCGCAAGCCATCGGCAAATGCGCCCAAATCATCCGGCAAGACGCCATGTTTGCGGGCCAGACCGCGAATGGCGAACAGGCGTTCTTCGACCATTTCCAGTTCCGAGGGGTTGAAGCTGAGCTGATCCAGCGCCTGATCCACCCCCTGTGCGGCCTCTCCCAGTTCGACCATGGCGCGCCCCAGCGCTGCGATGGGCGCATCCAGCGTATCCCCGGCATCGCCCGCAACGCCGTCCAGCCAGCGCATCGCGTCGCCCATACGGCCCTCGGCGCCATCGCCATAGCCCAGGGCCTGCGCCGCTTTCCGGATGTCTTCGCCGATCCGCTCCGCTGCCTGCATCATGCGGCGGCGGGCGTCCAGGTCTGCGTCTTCGCCGGGCGCGGGCGCCAGGGCGTCCAGCTCACCCACCGCGTGGCGCAGGAATTCTTCCTCGCTGCGCGCGGCCTCCAGCGCGATTTGCGCCGCAAGCAGGGACTTTTGCGCGCCAGACAAGGCCCGCCAGGCGGCCTTGCAGCCGGAAACAGCCCCCGCCAGACCGCCGAATTCATCCAACAACATGCGATGGACGCGCGGGTTCAGCAGCCCGCGATCATCCTGTTGGCCGTGCAGTTCCACCAATGTGTCCGACAGCGCACGCAGCACCTCGCCCGAGGCGCGCCGGTCATTGACCCAGGCTGTCTTGCGCCCATCAGCGCGGTTCACCCGGCGCAGAATCAGCTCGTCTTCTGCTGGAATTCCGGCCTGGTCCAACACCTGGCGCGCGGGGTGGTCGGGGCCCAGATCGAAACTGGCCAGCACTTCGCCCTGCTCTGCCCCCGTGCGCACCAAATCGGCCCGCCCGCGCCAACCCAGCACAAAACCCAGCGAATCCAACAAGATGGATTTGCCCGCGCCGGTTTCGCCGGTCAATACGTTCAGCCCCGGCTGGAACTCAAGCTCCAACCGATCAATGATCAGCATATCGCGGATTTCAAGGACCCGAAGCATGGCCGCCTAGAGCCATTCGCCCTTGATCAGCTGGCGATAGATCGTGGCCAGCCAATTGTTGCCTTTTGCCGTGGGCTCCAGCCCCCGGGCTGACAACAAGGCATAACTGTCCTCATACCACTGGGTCGACTGGAAATTGTGGCCCAGGATGGCGGCGGCGGTCTGCGCCTCTTCCTCAAGCCCCAGTGACAGGTAGGCCTCGACCAGACGGTGCAGGGCTTCGGCCACATGGGTGGTGGTCTGGAACTGTTCGACAACCACACGAAAGCGGCTGATCGACGAGGTGAAGTGCTTGCGTTTCAGGTAATACCGCCCGATTTCCATTTCCTTGGCCGCCAGGTGGTCGAAGGCCAGGTCGAATTTCAGGATCGCCGAGCGCGCGTATTCCGTGTCAGGATAGCGTTCGATCACCACGCGCAGCGCCTGAAGTGCCTGGAAGGTCAGGCCCTGATCACGACCGATTTCGTCAATCTGGTCATAATAGCTGAGCGCCAGGATATACTGTGCATAGGCGGCATCTTCGGTGGCCGGATAGAAATCCAGGAACCGCTGCGCGCTGGCGCGGGATTGGTCATAGTCGCGGTTCTTGTGGTGCGAAAACGCCTGCATGATCAGCGCGCGTTTGGCCCATTCCGAATAGGGGTACAGGCGTTCGACTTCGCCAAACCACTTGGCGGCGTCCTCATATTCGCCCTTCTCCAGGTCGTATTCGCCGCGCTTATAAATCTCTTCGGGCGTGTATTCTTCGATCGGTTTGCGTTCGACACGATTGCCGCCGCCCAGCCCGGCGAAAAATCCGCCGCCACCACCGCCGCCACCGCCGCCGCTGAACGGGCCACTGCCAATGCTGCCGCTGCCACCACAGCCAGCCAAAAGGGCCACCAAGGCCACAGACATCATCGTCGACTTCGAGAACCTGTCGCGCATCATTCCGGCGCCTACCCTATCAATCTGTTTTCACCCGAGGCCTGCGCCCCGGTTTGATCGCATTATCCCTAGCACAGAAAAATTCCGGGCAAAATGGTGAATGGACGGTTTTTAGTGGCTCAGGCGGACATCGGCAGATCATCGGCACAGACCCCGACCCCCGGCAGCTTGCGCGCATGGTTCTGATCGCTGGTTTCCAGCGTCCAGGCGTTGTGATCGGCAAACAGCGCGCGCAGCAGCTTGTTGGTCAGCGCATGGCCTGCCCGGTGGCCGGTATAACGGCCAATGATCGGCGCGCCTACCGTGTAAAGATCGCCCAAAGCGTCCAGCATTTTATGGCGCACAGGTTCATCCATGTGGCGCATACCGCCGGGCGACAGCACCTTGTCGCCATCAACCACGACCGCGTTTTGCAACGTGCCACCCAGGGCCAGACCCTGGTCGCGCATCGCATCCACATCGGCCTGACGGCAGAAGGTGCGACAGTCGGACAGTTCACGCACGAAGGTGCCATTGGACATGTCCAGCGTCAGATCCTGACGGCCAATGGCCGCATCGGCAAAATCAATGTGAAAGCTGATCTCGAATCCATCGGCGGGTTCAAGCCGCGCCCAGGCGTCACCCTGCTGAACCGTCACCGGCTTCAGGATACGCAACACGCGGACATTGCCGTCCAGCTGGCGCACGCCCGCGCGCACCAGTTTGGCAACGAAGCGGGCCGCGCTGCCGTCCAGAATCGGCACTTCGGGGCCGTCGATTTCGATCAGAATGTTGTGGATGCCACAGCCCGCCAGCGCGGCCATGATGTGTTCAATGGTCGCCAAGGTCACGCCATCACCGTTATACAGCTTGGTGCACAGCGGCGTCTGTTCGACCTGCGCCCAGTGAGCCGGCAGCATGGGGTCGCGCCCGTCTTTCACATCCACCCGTTTGAACTGTATGCCATGGCCAACCGCCGCAGGCAGCAGCGTCATGCGCACGGGCCGACCGGAATGCAGACCGGTGCCCGAGAAGCTGACAGAGGTTGTAATGGTGGTCTGCACGATGCGATTCTCATGTTGCCGCGGGCACAGGGCGCCCGATGGCAATGGGGTACTGTCACAAAACGGTAACCTCAACTCAATCTTTGTAACGGATTGAAACATGTTAATGCCATCTGGGCAAAACCCCGCCAAGCGGGGGCATCATGGGCTTCAACACACTGGTAACGCAATAAAAAAGGGCCGGTCGAAACCGGCCCTTTCGTTAATGATTTGAGGTCGCTCAGTTGGCCTGACGCCGCAGAAAGGCGGGAATTTCGACCTTTTCCTGCTCCGGGTCCATTGCCGGTTCCGCGTGCTGGGCCTGAACCGGAGGCTGCTGGCGGGCGGGCTGTTGGACCTGCTGCGCTTCGCCACCCTGGCCGGTCATGCGGTTGATCAACGAGTTGATCCCGAAACGCGGCTTGTCGGCCTCGGCGGCCTGCGGGTGTGCGGGCGCGGCGGGTGCGCGCGACACGGCGGCCTGCAAACGGGCCAGAGCTTCGGGCGACGGGGTGCCCGGCGCAGGCGCTTTGGGGGCAACGAACTGAGCCACTTCGGGTTCGTCATCATAGGCGGTCGGCGCGGGCGCATAGGTCGGCGCGGGGGCCGGCTGGGCCTGCATTTCGACGCGCGGCTGATAGGCGGGCGGCGGCAGATCGCGACCGGCCTCGTCCGCCGGGAACACGTTTTCGCCCTGCTCTTCGGCAGCAGCTTCTGTTGCGTCCAGACCTTCGTCAAACAGCGACCGTTCGGGCGCCTGCGGTGCGGGGGCGGCGTCCATCCGCGCGGCGGCGGCAATCGCCTGGGGCGCTTCAGCTTCCAGCTTTTCTTCCACCTCTTCCGGGGTGTGCAGCGGTGAGGCCATACGGCGACGCGGCACTGGCATGTCCTGGGTGACTTCGGCCGCATCGATGCCCGTGGCAACGACGGAAACGCGCATGCCGCCTTCCATGCCAGTATCAAGCGTCGAGCCGACGATGATGTTGGCTTCGGAGTCCACCTCTTCGCGGATGCGATTGGCGGCTTCGTCCAGTTCGAACAGAGTCAGATCATAGCCACCGGTGATGTTAATCAGCACACCTTTCGCGCCGCGCAGGCTGATTTCGTCCAGCAGCGGGTTGGCGATGGCTTTCTCGGCGGCCTGGATGGCGCGATCTTCGCCTTCGCCTTCGCCGGTGCCCATCATGGCTTTGCCCATCTCGTCCATCACGGCGCGAACGTCAGCAAAGTCGAGGTTGATCAGGCCGGGGCGGACCATCAGATCGGTCACGCCTTTCACGCCCTGATACAGCACATCATCGGCCATGGAAAACGCCTCGGTAAAGGTGGTTTTCTCATTTGCCAGACGGAACAGGTTCTGGTTCGGAATGATGATCAGCGTGTCGACCATCTTTTGCAGCGCTTCAACACCGTCTTCGGCCTGACGCATACGTTTCGCGCCTTCGAATTGGAACGGCTTGGTGACGACGCCAACGGTCAGCACACCCAGTTCACGCGCAGCCTGTGCGATGATCGGTGCGGCGCCGGTGCCGGTGCCCCCGCCCATACCGGCGGTGATGAAACACATGTGCGCGCCAGCCAGGTGGTCGACGATTTCTTCGATGGTCTCTTCGGCGGCGGCGGCCCCAACGGATGCGCGGGCCCCTGCCCCCAGACCCTCGGTGACCTTTACACCCATCTGGATGCGGGCTGCCGATTTGGATTGCTGCAACGCCTGTGCGTCGGTGTTGGCAACGACGAACTCAACACCATCGAGTTCCTTCTCGATCATGTTGTTGACGGCGTTGCCGCCGGCCCCGCCCACGCCAAATACCGTGATGCGAGGTTTCAGTTCTTCGTCCTGCCCGGGCATGGTGAGGTTCAATGTCATGGATCTGTCCGCCTGTCTGTTTATCAACCGCCCGGCATGTCCCTGCCTGGGCGCGTGTACCATTCCGCTTTCCGCTGACTCGCGGAATTTTTGCCTATTGTGGACAAACCTAGCCATTTCCACGGGTTTCGTCACGCAAAAAACACCAAACAGGCGCAAAATGTTGCGTGTTTTCAGGGGGTTTTCAGCAAGATTTCGCCCAACACACGAAATGTAGGGGGCTGTGGATAACTCA
>DFBF01000202.1:12429-14906 GCA_002367285.1 Rhodobacteraceae bacterium UBA3087
CTCAATCGCATCAACCCAAGCAGTCTCAAGGCCTTACCAGTTGTCCTTAAACCACTTCACCGCACGGCGCAGGGATCGGGCCGGATAGCTGTCTGCGGGGATGTCGAAATCCCACCATTCGTCCTGCGGATGGGCCGCAAACAGGCACAACCCGACGGATGAGGCAAAGGCGGCGCCCGTTACGCTCTGTGGCAGCCCCTGTACGCGCAGGGGGCGACCGATGCGCACCTGCTGGCCCAGAATCTTGGGGGCAAGCCCGTCCAGACCCGGAATTTGGCTGGCCCCGCCGGTCAGAACGATCTGTTGGCTGGGCAGGTGGTCAAAGCCCGCGGCGTCCAGACGCCCACGCACTTCTTCCAGGATTTCTTCGACGCGCGGTCGCATGATGCCGATCAGTTCAGCGCGGCTGACGGTGCGCCGGTCATGTTCCCAATCGCCGGTCTCGCCGCCGATTTCGATCATCTCGCGGTCATCCATGCCGGTTGCGTGCACGCCGCCATAGAACGTCTTGATCCGTTCGGCGGTGGCCAGCGGCACTTGCAGCCCCTTGGAAATGTCAGACGTGACGTGATCGCCGCCCAAGCGCACAGAATCCGCATAGATCATGTGTTTCTTCATGAAGATCGACAGGCCGGTCGCCCCGCCGCCCAGATCAATACAGGCCGCGCCCAGTTCCTGTTCATCTTCGACCAGCGAGGATACACCAGCGACATAGGACGAACTGGCCAGGCCCGCGACCTCAAGGTCGCAGCGTTTGATACAATACAGAAGGTTGCGAATGACGGCGCTGTCGACCGTCAACAGGTGCATATCGACAGACAGACGGTTGCCGATCTGGCCGCGCGGATCCTTCAGGCCGGACCGGTGGTCCAGGGCAAAGTTCACCGGCTGGGCGTGCAACACTTCGCGCCCCTCGCCGAAATCGGGCACATCACAGGATGCCAGCACGCGGGCGACATCGTTTTCGCTCACGGCCGTGCCTTCCAGTTCAACCGAGCCCGCAACGCCATAGCTGCGCGGCTGCGCGCCTGAGAAACAGGCGATCACGTGGTCAACACGGATATTGGCCATCTTCTGCGCTGCCTGAACGGCAGTGCGAATGGCGCGTTCGGTTTCCTGCATCGCGTCGACTTCGCCAAAGCGCACGCCGCGCGACCGGGTCGTTGCCGCGCCGATGACGCGAAACGCGGACTGGCCCGCCATGGCCCCCACCCCGTCGCTGTCGCGGAACCGGTCAGGACCATCAAAGCGCAGCACAAGGCAGCCGATTTTCGAAGTACCGACATCCAGAATGGCGATCACGCCGCGTTGAATGGCGGCCATTCGCATGGCGCGCATGGCGCGTTGCTGGTCATAGAGATCGGTCATTGGGCGAGGCCTCCAAGTTCCAAACCTTTGATACGGCGCAATTCTTCCACAGCGGGATCGGCCAGACGAAGGGTCGGTCGCGCAGGGTTGCGCATATCAATCACGGTCAGGTCACGGGCCAAAAGGTCCTGTGCCTGGTTCAATGCCAGCACCTGTTCCAGGGCTTGCACGGGGTTTTGTTCGGGCAGCATGATGCGTTGGTCACGTTCCAACACGATGTCCCAGCGGCGTTCCCCCATGCGCACAAGGCCGCGCATGTTTTGCGCCAGCGGGCGCGCGGCGGCGATCAGCGCCAGCGCTTCGTCCACATGGTCCTGCGCGCCAACACCTGCCAACAGCGGCAGATCGGCCCGCCCGGCACGCGCGGAAATCGACGCGACACGGTGGCCGGTGGCATCCAGCATTTCCAGCGTGCTTGCCGCGCGCCACAGCACGGCGGGCTGGCGTTCGGTCACGGCGACTTCGAGCACACCACCGGGGCGAATGCGGATATCGACACGTTCGATCACGTCCAACACGGCGACTTTGGCCTGCATGTCTTCAAGGTCCAGATCAAAGCTGGAGATCGGGAAGTTCACCGGCAACAGCTGGCGAATGGCGTCATCAACCACCGGGCTTGCGCCTTCGACGGCCATCAGTTTAACCATGAATTCCGGGCGCTCTTCGACCGTGCGGCGCACTTGCTGCGCCTTTTCGACAATCGCAAAGCGGTGGGTCGGGTTGGACAGATACCAACCCGTCGCCATGGTGACCACGAACACCGGAATGCCGACACGGGCCAGTTGACGCACGAACGGCGTCAGCCACAGGCGATGCGCCTTATAAGCCACGCGTGACGGCGCCGGGTCGCGCTTGGGGGGCTGGGCCGGGCGTTGGACGGTCATCTGTTGCATGAGGCATCCTCTACCATCCAGGCGCAGAGCTGGCCAAAGGACATGCCCTGATGGGCCGCCTGTTCGGGCACCAATGACGTGGGCGTCATGCCGGGCTGTGTGTTGACCTCAAGAATGATCAACCCGTCCAACCCGCGCGTTTCGTCCCAGCGGAAATCGGTGCGCGACACGCCGCGACAGCCAAGCGCCGCGTGGGCGCGTTGGGCATAGTCCAGA